>NZ_JAAVJS010000099.1:0-592 GCF_012037625.1 Tamlana crocina | reverse complement strand
ATAAGATCGGGGGTGAACTGGATGCGGCTGAAATTTGTCTTAAGGGTTTTAGCGAATAATTTGGCAGTGATGGTTTTGGCCACTCCGGGAACACCTTCTATCAACACATGACCATCTGCAAGAAGGCCTACGATCAACAACTCGATGAATTTCTCCTGTCCAATAATGATCTTTGAAAGTTGCGCCTTGAGACTTTCTACTGAAGACTTTAGATCCTCCAGCGGAATCCTGTTCTCAAAAGTGATCTCTTCGTTTCTTATTTCTTCGTTTTCCATTTACTTATTTTTAAAAGCTTTGATGGCTTTATTCAGCTGCAGTAGTTCCTCTTTTGAAACAGACTCTGCTTTCTCAAGCCGGGCCATGTACTGCCATAATTTTTGTACGTCTTCAACAGTATTTTCACTCAGCGCGGCCAGGCGCCGGTAGAAATCATCATTGACTTCCTGTGTGGAAACTCTATAGTGGGATCTCACATATTCCAAAAATAAACTAATCTTTTTGGAAACGATACTTTTAAAATCCCCCTTGTCAAGATAAAGTCCGGCGATAGTGCGGGTGAAATCCAGCGTTTGATTCTTTAATGGTTCTATGA
>NZ_JAAVJS010000098.1:0-594 GCF_012037625.1 Tamlana crocina | reverse complement strand
TGATGACATTGCAGAGATCATTGCCCAGGTTCTGAAAGACAGCGGAATTGAAGTGCTGCTGAAATCTCAATGCATTTCGGCAACTGAAGATGACGGGGAAATAAAGGTGTCTTATCATTGTGAGGAAGGCAAAAAAAGCATCAGCTCTCCGCATGTCCTCGTAGCTGCAGGCCGTATTCCCAACACAGATGATCTTGGGCTGGAAAATACCGACGTAGTTCTTGATGACCACGGATTCATTAAAGTCAACGATGAACTTCAAACAAGTGCGCCAAATATTTGGGCTCTGTGAGATTGCAATGGAGAAGGTGCTTTTACCCACACTGCATACAATGATTTCCAAATTGTAAATTCGCACCTTTTTGAAGATCAAAAAAGATATCTTTCCGATAGATTTACCTGTTATGCTGCCTACATTGATCCTGCCGTGGCAAGAGTAGGCCTCAACGAGAAAGAAATAAAAGAAAAAGGCATTAAAGCAAAGGTAGCCATGCGACCCATGAAAAAAATCGCCAGGGCTAAGGAAATGGGGGAAACCACCGGCCTGTTAAAGGTCTTCATTGAAGCAGAAACTAACAAGATCCTTGGAGCCAC
>NZ_JAAVJS010000097.1:0-603 GCF_012037625.1 Tamlana crocina | reverse complement strand
GAAGTTAGAAGTACGATTAGAATTACGAAGTTAGAAGTACGAAGTTAGAAGTACGAAGTTAGAAGTATGTACGATGTACGTCTCTGATATAGGTTGACCACTAAAATCAACTTATATGAAATCAAACATTCGTTTGTAAAAAAACACATTGACGTTTTTCCTTTCAATAAAGCTGGTAACGTCAAACTCTAACTTCTAACTTCGTAGATCTAACTTTTTTGCCGCCTCTCAAAAATGTCATTTTGAGCACCTTAAGTTTAGGGGTGTCAAAAATGTCAAAAAAACCTTAAATTATTTTTTCATAAAGCTTGCCAGAGTGAAATTCGGTTGTATATTTGCAGCCGCTTTGAGAGAGAGTGACAGTGTAGGGGAAGCAATAGCTGAGCCTTTATGTAGCAAGACTTCGAAGCAAATAAGTTCTCTGAAATATTTTTGAATTTTAGCTTGGATGATAAGACAAATTGATTTTATCTTTGCATCCCCGCAGGATCTCCGAAGCTTTAGCGAGGGGGTGCTTTTAGAAACAGCTTTAGGGTTGTGGAGGAAAGTAAAAAAGTTCTCTGAAAAAGTTTTTAGAATTGGGAGTAAAGGTTGTAAGTTTGC
>NZ_JAAVJS010000945.1:0-212 GCF_012037625.1 Tamlana crocina | reverse complement strand
AGGGAAACAAAAAATGGTTTTGAACAGGAAATACATCGCTATCAAGCCCAAAACTGTCAAGGGTGTCCGCTTAGAAGCCTTTGTCACAAATCCAAATACGACCGTATAATTGAGCGCAACCATAATCTCATACGATTAAAAGCCCAGGCCAAAACATTACTGAAAAGTGAGCAAGGTATTGCTAAAAGAAAACAACGTTGTTGGGATGTTGA
>NZ_JAAVJS010000944.1:0-217 GCF_012037625.1 Tamlana crocina | reverse complement strand
CATTCTAGGTGCACCGTAGCTTTCATGGCTATCCTTGAATATGGTTTTGACCAGTGAACTTATCTTCTGATTTTCAATCCACAACTTACTTGGCCCTGTTTGCAACCAATGGTAATACCCGCTCTTAATAACTTTTAATATTTTGCACATCGTCTCAACAGGAAATTTCATTAAATGCTGTTTTATAAACCTGTATTTTTCTTGTCGCTCACGGAGA
>NZ_JAAVJS010000096.1:0-603 GCF_012037625.1 Tamlana crocina | reverse complement strand
GATAATATTTTACGCCTTTTTCGCAAATTATCCCTGAAATTCTCAGTCCGGCTGACTCTCATCATAGTTCTCTTCCTGGACGTGTTTTTATTTTGTCTTTTCAAGCAATTTGATGAACTTCCCGACCCGAATGAAAAAAGTTAAGAACAGGTGGCTCATTGCCGCTTCTGCAGTTGGCATTCATCTTTCAATTGGTTCAGTTTATGCCTGGAGTGTTTTTACCACTCCTTTGGTCGAGCAATTGGGCTGGAATTTAAAGGAAACTCAATTCAGCTTTAGTCTGGCGATCTTTTGTCTTGGAATTTCGGCAGCATTCCTGGGGCATTTCCTTGAGAAAAAAGGTCCAAAAATCTCCGGCTTGCTTACCGCGATCTTTTTTGGAATTGGTATGGCGGGATCTGGTCTGGCCGTGCACCTGGGTTCTATTTACCTGCTTTACCTATGCTATGGACTGCTGGGCGGGATAGGACTTGGATTAGGATACATTACCCCTGTAGCCACGCTTATAAAATGGTTCCCCGACAAACCGGGCCTGGCAACAGGAATGGCAGTAATGGGTTTTGGATTTGCAGCCCTTATAAGCAGTCCGCTTATCGTCTACCT
>NZ_JAAVJS010000943.1:0-228 GCF_012037625.1 Tamlana crocina | reverse complement strand
GATTGGCATCTTCTCCGTGAGCGACAAGAAAAATACAGGTTTATAAAACAGCATTTAATGAAATTTCCTGTTGAGACGATGTGCAAAATATTAAAAGTTAGTAAGAGCGGGTATTACCATTGGTTGCAAACAGGGCCAAGTAAGTTGTGGATTGAAAATCAGAAGATAAGTTCACTGGTCAAAACCATATTCAAGGATAGCCATGAAAGCTACGGTGCACCTAGAATG
>NZ_JAAVJS010000942.1:0-237 GCF_012037625.1 Tamlana crocina | reverse complement strand
ACCAAAAGCAGGAGGCCATTTTAAAAGAAAGGAACAGTTATAGCAAGACAGATCCCGATGCCACTTTTATGAGAATGAAGGACGACCATATGCAGAACGGACACCTATTATTGCCCCATGGGACAGGCCATGACAAACATTGGCACTTGTAAAAGGGAAACAAAAAATGGTTTTGAACAGGAAATACATCGCTATCAAGCCCAAAACTGTCAAGGGTGTCCGCTTAGAAGCCTTTGT
>NZ_JAAVJS010000941.1:0-251 GCF_012037625.1 Tamlana crocina | reverse complement strand
TGGAAAAATTTTATTTTTCGGAAGGCCAAGCTTTAAAGACAAAAAAATAGATGTCAAAGATTTTAAAACCATAAAAAAAGCAATAAAATAAGTTTCACTAAAAATTGTAATGATTGTATGGTAAACCTGTAGCCTTACCCAATTTAAGACACAGCTAAATTCAATAAATTTTCATTAATATCATTCGATTCGGGGAAGAATTCTTCCCCGAATCGAGGTTTATATTCCCTGGGTGATTTATTGCCCAGGGA
>NZ_JAAVJS010000940.1:0-251 GCF_012037625.1 Tamlana crocina | reverse complement strand
ATGCGCCATAGCAATCAGCCCTATTTCTACATTTACCTTATCAATTCCCCTTAACATAAAGCGTTTAAAGTTCATATTTTGTTTTATGTTTCCAAAAACAGCCTCAACATCCCAACAACGTTGTTTTGGAGTTGCTACCTTTACTCGGACATAAAATTTAAGACCGTTTGTTACAAAACAAATATCTTAGAAACATGAAAAAACGATATTACAGCCCCGAATTAAAGGAACAGGCGGTTCGCTTAAGCTAC
>NZ_JAAVJS010000939.1:0-252 GCF_012037625.1 Tamlana crocina | reverse complement strand
TTCATTAAATGCTGTTTTATAAACCTGTATTTTTCTTGTCGCTCACGGAGAAGATGCCAATCGCCTTTTTTAAGATATCACGTTCTAGTTCGGCTTCTTTTAATGCCTTTTTTAATCGAGCTATCTCGGATCAAGTACAAAAGTTGGGGACTAAGCATAAACTTGAGTTAATCTGAACAGGAAGAACTCTTTATTTCTTACACCTCTAAGTTGCATTCTAAACGCTTTAATTTTGGCATTAAAGGATTCCGC
>NZ_JAAVJS010000938.1:0-252 GCF_012037625.1 Tamlana crocina | reverse complement strand
CAACAGGAAACGATTACACTCGTATTTGGGATACAAGACCCCTAGCGAAGTAGAGCAAGAATTTTATCAATTTAAAAATGTGGCATAGGTCTTAAAAAAAATGTCCGACTTTTTGTTGCAAGTCCACCAAAAGCAGGAGGCCATTTTAAAAGAAAGGAACAGTTATAGCAAGACAGATCCCGATGCCACTTTTATGAGAATGAAGGACGACCATATGCAGAACGGACACCTATTATTGCCCCATGGGACAGG
>NZ_JAAVJS010000937.1:0-252 GCF_012037625.1 Tamlana crocina | reverse complement strand
TTGAGTACATAGAAATATGGTACAACAGGAAACGATTACACTCGTATTTGGGATACAAGACCCCTAGCGAAGTAGAGCAAGAATTTTATCAATTTAAAAATGTGGCATAGGTCTTAAAAAAAATGTCGACACTATCCCGAGAAGTGTGTAAGTTATAAATCGAGGGTTTGGCTTGATTAAAGCCGGACCCTTTTTTCAAATATAGTCAAAAACTGGTTTAAAATAATGCCCCAGTTCCTAATGGGCATCGAC
>NZ_JAAVJS010000936.1:0-252 GCF_012037625.1 Tamlana crocina | reverse complement strand
GTCGATGCCCATTAGGAACTGGGGCATTATTTTAAACCAGTTTTTGACTATATTTGAAAAAAGGGTCCGGCTTTAATCAAGCCAAACCCTCGATTTATAACTTACACACTTCTCGGGATAGTGTCTCTAAAAAGTAATATTTAGGCGATTTTCTTTTTTATAAAAACATTGGTTTTATAAGAGGTTGGATATTTTGATTTAAATGTAGCCCGTAAAAAGTTTTCAGTCTTTCTTACAGGGTCAAACTATACT
>NZ_JAAVJS010000935.1:0-253 GCF_012037625.1 Tamlana crocina | reverse complement strand
ATAGTTATAGATTAAGATCTGAGGCCGAATTATCCATCTTTCAGTGGATAGAAACTTGGTACAATAATAAACGAAGACATTCCTTTTTAGGGAACAAAACAATTAAAGAATTTGAATTAGATATGTAGGCAGTATCTCACTAAGTGTGTAAAGTTTAAATATCGAGGGTTGCAACCCTCGATATTTTTTTTTGTTTAATTTTAAATTTTATACACTTATGAAGAAAGAAGATTTTCTGAACGATGATTTTTTA
>NZ_JAAVJS010000934.1:0-253 GCF_012037625.1 Tamlana crocina | reverse complement strand
AATTGCATCATTTAAATCGTTGTGCAAAATTGTTAAGTAAAAAAACAAGTCGGCATAGGTGTATTTATTATTTTCAGTATACATGGTAGTATAGTGTGGAGAAACTCTTTTGTCTGTATGACCAACTGTAACCTTCCCTAAAAATAAGACAGTTTAAAATTCGAAATTATTAATTTTAAACCAATAAACTGTCAGATGAAAAAAAGTAGATTTACCGAAAGTCAGATCATCAAGATCTTAAAAGAAAACGAAC
>NZ_JAAVJS010000095.1:0-607 GCF_012037625.1 Tamlana crocina | reverse complement strand
CTTCATCACTTTCCATCAGAACTCCGCTGGTGTTGATGACCGCTTCAGAAGTGGAGCGGCCGTAATCCAGCATGCTCTTCAGTTTTTGAGAAGTGAAAGGAAGGAAGGGTTCACTAAGGCTAGCAAGAGCTGCAGATATTTGCAAGGCCACATACATAATTGTCCTCACCCTTTCTTCGTCTGTCTTGATCAATTTCCAGGGCTCTTCATCGGCCAGATATTTATTCCCAAGGCGGGCAACATTCATCAACTCTGCCTGGGCTTCGCGGAACCTGTAGCGATCTATGGAACTTGCGATCACCGCAGGATAAGCTTTTAATTCAGCTAAAGTTTGTTCGTCAACTTCTGAAAAATTTTCAGGTTTGGGAACGATTCCGTCGTAGTATTTATTGGTGAGTACTACCACCCGATTTATGAAGTTCCCAAAAATGGCTACCAGCTCATTGTTATTCCTCGCCTGGAAATCTTTCCAGGTGAAATCATTGTCCTTCGTTTCGGGCGCATTGGCGGTCAAGGCATACCTCAACACATCCTGCTGCCCGGGAAATTCCTCCAGATACTCGTGCAGCCACACCGCCCAGTTCCTGGAGGTGGATAGTTTGTTACC
>NZ_JAAVJS010000933.1:0-253 GCF_012037625.1 Tamlana crocina | reverse complement strand
CAACAGGAAACGATTACACTCGTATTTGGGATACAAGACCCCTAGCGAAGTAGAGCAAGAATTTTATCAATTTAAAAATGTGGCATAGGTCTTAAAAAAAATGTCCGACTTTTTGTTGCAAGTCCACGCCACCTTTATAGCTTTTTTCCTAAGCACTTATATCGACATGGTCAATAATTGTATTTACAATACGAACGGGATGATTGACGGGAACTAGATCATCATAACTGGGAGGTAAAAGACTTAGCTGGTC
>NZ_JAAVJS010000932.1:0-253 GCF_012037625.1 Tamlana crocina | reverse complement strand
CAGATAAAATTGAAGCGACCATCAATCAAATCAATGATGCACTACAAGGAAAAGAGATCGATAAAAAAGTAAAGCAAAAGCTTAATTATGCCAAGAAAAACTGGCCAACGAATATGGCCAAATACCATGGAGTTGCTACCTTTACTCGGACATAAAATTTAAGACCGTTTGTTACAAAACAAATATCTTAGAAACATGAAAAAACGATATTACAGCCCCGAATTAAAGGAACAGGCGGTTCGCTTAAGCTACC
>NZ_JAAVJS010000931.1:0-254 GCF_012037625.1 Tamlana crocina | reverse complement strand
CAAAACCAAGTATGGGTAAGCGATATTACTTATATCCAAAGCAAGGTTGGCTGTATCTTACGGTGATTATCGACTTATTTAACAGAAAGGTTGTAGGATGGTCTTTAAGTGATAACCTGACTACAGATGTAAAGGCATGGAATATGGCCATTAAAAGCACAACGCTGACTCAGCCCTTGATATTCCATTCGGATAGAGGGATACAGTATGCCAGTCATAGGTTCACTTCCATAATTAAAAGCTTTAATGGTTTG
>NZ_JAAVJS010000930.1:0-255 GCF_012037625.1 Tamlana crocina | reverse complement strand
TCAACATCCCAACAACGTTGTTTTCTTTTAGCAATACCTTGCTCACTTTTCAGTAATGTTTTGGCCTGGGCTTTTAATCGTATGAGATTATGGTTGCGCTCAATTATACGGTCGTATTTGGATTTGTGACAAAGGCTTCTAAGCGGACACCCTTGACAGTTTTGGGCTTGATAGCGATGTATTTCCTGTTCAAAACCATTTTTTGTTTCCCTTTTACAAGTGCCAATGTTTGTCATGGCCTGTCCCATGGGGCAA
>NZ_JAAVJS010000929.1:0-255 GCF_012037625.1 Tamlana crocina | reverse complement strand
GCACCTAGAATGAAATCCGAACTGGAATCATTGGGCTATAAGGTATCTAGGCCAAGAGTAGCGCGTATCATGAAGGCCAATTATCTGCTGGCCAAAAGAAAACGCAAGTTTAGAACAACAACAGATAGCAACCATAGCTATCCAATAGCTCCCAACTTGCAGAATCAATGCTTTGATGTAAAAAGACAAAACCAAGTATGGGTAAGCGATATTACTTATATCCAAAGCAAGGTTGGCTGTATCTTACGGTGATTA
>NZ_JAAVJS010000928.1:0-255 GCF_012037625.1 Tamlana crocina | reverse complement strand
GCACCTAGAATGAAATCCGAACTGGAATCATTGGGCTATAAGGTATCTAGGCCAAGAGTAGCGCGTATCATGAAGGCCAATTATCTGCTGGCCAAAAGAAAACGCAAGTTTAGAACAACAACAGATATCAACCATAGCTATCCAATAGCTCCCAACTTGCAGAATCAATGCTTTGATGTAAAAAGACAAAACCAAGTATGGGTAAGCGATATTACTTATATCCAAAGCAAGGTTGGCTGTATCTTACGGTGATTA
>NZ_JAAVJS010000927.1:0-255 GCF_012037625.1 Tamlana crocina | reverse complement strand
GCGTTTAAAGTTCATATTTTGTTTTATGTTTCCAAAAACAGCCTCAACATCCCAACAACGTTGTTTTCTTTTAGCAATACCTTGCTCACTTTTCAGTAATGTTTTGGCCTGGGCTTTTAATCGTATGGGATTATGGTTGCGCTCAATTATACGGTCGTATTTGGATTTGTGACAAAGGCTTCTAAGCGGACACCCTTGACAGTTTTGGGCTTGATAGCGATGTATTTCCTGTTCAAAACCATTTTTTGTTTCCCT
>NZ_JAAVJS010000926.1:0-255 GCF_012037625.1 Tamlana crocina | reverse complement strand
GACTGTCTAAGTGAGTTTAAAGATTGGGAACCCCTTAAACAATCCTCGAAATGGTTGGTGTACCCTAAAAATATCGGCAAACGACTGTCTATAGATGAAGTGGCTCTCTCCCAAGGGGAATTATACACGGTAGTAACCAATAAAAAGGCCAAAGGCAGAGCAGGTTCCATTGTCGCTATTGTTGCCGGGACCAAGTCTGAAGAGGTTATTAAATATCTTAAAAAAATACCTGAAGGCAAGCGAAGGCAGGTAGAA
>NZ_JAAVJS010000925.1:0-256 GCF_012037625.1 Tamlana crocina | reverse complement strand
ATAGAAACTTGGTACAATAATAAACGAAGACATTCCTTTTTAGGGAACAAAACAATTAAAGAATTTGAATTAGATATGTATAACCTTGAACTAGCGGCATAGTCATTCAACTAATTGTCCAGTTTTTGTGGATCAGTCCTAAAAGTTGGGGAGTTAAATAGTTTTATCTTTGGGGAAAATTAAATTTGTGGAAATTTCTAAAGAATTACTATCCTTATTGCTACCTGATTTTTTGGTAGACCATTTTAGTTTTATA
>NZ_JAAVJS010000924.1:0-257 GCF_012037625.1 Tamlana crocina | reverse complement strand
ACCTAACCGGCGAATATTTCAATCTTACAAAAGGTGACGCTTACCAGTTTGGTTCAGAAGCTGGGGTGTTTAAAAACAGATTGGAAATTGTATTCCAGAGCGAACAGCAAATGTTAAGTGCAGAAGATGTCGATGGAACAAAAAACCGTACTTATTACCAAAACCCAGCCAAAACGTTTTATGCCAAAAATATGGACAGTGCTGTTACCCGCTTGGCGGTGGTGGACATGCGCGGGCGCGAAGTGCTGGACCTCAGT
>NZ_JAAVJS010000094.1:0-608 GCF_012037625.1 Tamlana crocina | reverse complement strand
GGCTTGACCTGGGCACGGGCGGAGTAATTGTGACTGCCCCGGGCGAGGATTGCGATTTTGTTTCACGCTTCTTTACACCGGGAGCTTTAGTATTTGAAGACCCGGTGACAGGTTCTGCCCATTGTTCCCTGGTTCCTTTTTGGGAAAAGAGGTTAGGCTTGGATAAAATGCACGCACGCCAGCTTTCACCCAGGGGCGGCGAATTGTTCTGCACTCTAAAAGGAGACCGTGTAGAAGTTGCAGGACATGCTGTCACTTATTCTGCCGGAAAACTTTTTCTGAACCGGGATTAACTCTCCTGCACCTCCTGCGCTGCCCTAATGCCGGACCTTAATGCTCCTTCCATAGTACTTCGCAAAATACTGGTATGTTCTCCTGCAAAATGGATTTTTCCATGCGGAGACTGCAGGTCTTTTAGATAAGCGGTAACATCCCCGGGACCCGGCCAGCTGGGGCCTCCTAATGCATATGGATCTTCACTCCAGGCTTTTACATATCCTTCTGTAAAATGCTCCTGCACCTCCGGATAAACCTTTTTCATTTCCTGAAGTTGTTGTTCTATTGCCTCCTGCTCTCCCATTTCTCCTAATTCTTCTGCACGCTCACCA
>NZ_JAAVJS010000923.1:0-264 GCF_012037625.1 Tamlana crocina | reverse complement strand
CATTGGAAGGAAAAAATATGATTATGCAGGCCTATGGCGAAATTACCGATGAAAAAGTAGTGCCTTTAAACTTGAAATCGTCTGGCGATAACACTTTCGAAATTATAATATCCGAGAAGGAAAATATCAAAGAAAGCCAAAGAATTTATTTGCACGACAACCTAACCGGCGAATATTTCAATCTTACAAAAGGTGACGCTTACCAGTTTGGTTCAGAAGCTGGGGTGTTTAAAAACAGATTGGAAATTGTATTCCAGAGCGAAC
>NZ_JAAVJS010000922.1:0-264 GCF_012037625.1 Tamlana crocina | reverse complement strand
AAAACAACGTTGTTGGGATGTTGAGGCTGTTTTTGGAAACATAAAACAAAATATGAACTTTAAACGCTTTATGTTAAGGGGAATTGATAAGGTAAATGTAGAAATAGGGCTGATTGCTATGGCGCATAACCTTAAAAAGTATAGTTTGACCCTGTAAGAAAGACTGAAAACTTTTTACGGGCTACATTTAAATCAAAATATCCAACCTCTTATAAAACCAATGTTTTTATAAAAAAGAAAATCGCCTAAATATTACTTTTTAGA
>NZ_JAAVJS010000921.1:0-265 GCF_012037625.1 Tamlana crocina | reverse complement strand
CAAAACCAAGTATGGGTAAGCGATATTACTTATATCCAAAGCAAGGTTGGCTGTATCTTACGGTGATTATCGACTTATTTAACAGAAAGGTTGTAGGATGGTCTTTAAGTGATAACCTGACTACAGAGGACACCATTGTCCATTCGGATAGAGGGATACAGTATGCCAGTCATAGGTTCACTTCCATAATTAAAAGCTTTAATGGTTTGGTAAGTCAATCTATGAGCCGTAAAGGGAATTGTTGGGATAACGCAGTGGCAGAATC
>NZ_JAAVJS010000920.1:0-268 GCF_012037625.1 Tamlana crocina | reverse complement strand
AAAAAATCATCGTTCAGAAAATCTTCTTTCTTCATAAGTGTATAAAATTTAAAATTAAACAAAAAAAAATATCGAGGGTTGCAACCCTCGATATTTAAACTTTACACACTTAGTGAGATACTGCCTAATAAAGAGATTTTTGGGATCAGTCCTAAAAGTTGGGGAGTTAAATAGTTTTATCTTTGGGGAAAATTAAATTTGTGGAAATTTCTAAAGAATTACTATCCTTATTGCTACCTGATTTTTTGGTAGACCATTTTAGTTTTAT
>NZ_JAAVJS010000919.1:0-273 GCF_012037625.1 Tamlana crocina | reverse complement strand
TTGAGTACATAGAAATATGGTACAACAGGAAACGATTACACTCGTATTTGGGATACAAGACCCCTAGCGAAGTAGAGCAAGAATTTTATCAATTTAAAAATGTGGCATAGGTCTTAAAAAAAATGTCCGACTTTTTGTTGCAAGTCCACATCAAAATCGTAGACTTCACGGATCTGTTCTTCTATATCGGAATTGCTCATTCCCTTGGCGTAAAGGCTGATAATCACATTTTCTATGCCATCGACCATGTTGGTGCGTTTAGGGACCAGCATA
>NZ_JAAVJS010000918.1:0-278 GCF_012037625.1 Tamlana crocina | reverse complement strand
GTACGATACACGCACCATCCCACAGCAGCATTTTTCTGCCGGTCTTTTCGATGAGGTATTTCCCCAGGTTCTTGTCGGGCGCAAAAATGATGGGTTTGTCTGCATGAATAGATCTAATAATACTTTCAGCATTAGAGGAGGTACAGACAATATCGCTCAAGGTCTTGATCTCTGCAGAACAGTTGATGTAGGTCACCACCACATGATCGGGATATTGTTCCTTTAATTGCCTGAAAGCTTCCGGCGGACAACTTTCAGCAAGAGAACAACCTGCTTTA
>NZ_JAAVJS010000917.1:0-278 GCF_012037625.1 Tamlana crocina | reverse complement strand
ATTGCAATTCAGAAAAACAAAACCGTGGTCGGTACCTTCTTCTGTGGAAGCTGCTGTGATGTAATGTCCTTCTTCTTTTGAATAGATCTCGCAATTTTCGAATACTGCTGTAGACCATCCAAAAATAAAATCTGTAGTACCTTCTATATAGCAGTTGCGGTAATATTGCCTGCTGTTCTTGCCATGAGTGTACAAGGTATCCTGAAAGCCAAGAAATCTACAGGTGTCAAAAATGACCTTATCGCCATCAATTCTTACGGCCACTGCCTGCCCAATGG
>NZ_JAAVJS010000916.1:0-278 GCF_012037625.1 Tamlana crocina | reverse complement strand
AATAAAATCTATGGCCTTTTGAAGCGCACCCGCTTCACTCAATCCTGCTGAAGAAGAGATCGAAGCAGGAAGCGCATAGTATTCGGCAGTTAAAGCCTGCACATTTCCGTTTTTACTTATAGCTTTAAAAACGCCATGCTCTACTTTTATTCCGTTTGTGTACTGCTGAAATTTGTAGACCTCCAGGCCATTTGTGGCAAGGGAGCTTTCATTTACAAAAGAGGTTTCCTGCCCGGTACCAAGGACTTCAGCGAGAAAGGCCGGAACTTCATTCACCT
>NZ_JAAVJS010000915.1:0-278 GCF_012037625.1 Tamlana crocina | reverse complement strand
AATACTGGTAGTAACCTCCAGAAATTAAAACAGGCTGCCCAAAGGACAGCCTGTTTTGAAATTTAATTTTAATATTTTTTAATCTTGTACTACTATGATACTGAGTTCTTCAGAATCTGAACAGTCTCCATCGGTAATGGTGTAGATTGTGGTGTAAGTGCCAACACCTGTTTCATTAAATCGTTAATAATATTCCAGATCGAAGGATCAAGGGTAACATTGCGACTAACGCCATCTGCCAGTACACTCAGATAGAGCTTTCTAACTTCTTCTTTAAA
>NZ_JAAVJS010000093.1:0-609 GCF_012037625.1 Tamlana crocina | reverse complement strand
GGATCAGTCCTAAAAGTTGGGGAGTTAAATAGTTTTATCTTTGGGGAAAATTAAATTTGTGGAAATTTCTAAAGAATTACTATCCTTATTGCTACCTGATTTTTTGGTAGACCATTTTAGTTTTATAACCAGTTCTTCAACAGAAGGAAAACTGCGGTTGCATTTTGAAGAGAAGAACATTGTTCCAGATAATTTTAGGACACGTAAGGTAGAATCTAAAGGCTTTCATAAAGAGATCATCATCGAGGATTTTCCGCTTAGAGGAAAATTGGTTTACCTACATTTAAAGAGACGTAGATGGCGAGATGTAGATACAGGAGAAACCCTGCAAAGAGATTGGAACAATGTTGCAAAAGGCACACGTATGACCGCGGAGTTCGCCGCTTTTTTAAAAGAAATTAATCGATAAGAGCAACACTAGCACGCAAACAATAGCTAAATTATATGGCCTAGATGGCAAAAAGCTGCAACGGCAATACCGAGACTGTCTAAGTGAGTTTAAAGATTGGGAACCCCTTAAACAATCCTCGAAATGGTTGGTGTACCCTAAAAATATCGGCAAACGACTGTCTATAGATGAAGTGGCTCTCTCCCAAGGGGAATTATACA
>NZ_JAAVJS010000914.1:0-278 GCF_012037625.1 Tamlana crocina | reverse complement strand
AGGCTTCTGGAAGAGGATTATGGTTTTAGCGCCCAAAGATCTTTTAATATCACCTCCCGAATAATGCAGGGCGGAGGTTTTACAAAGGATATTTCGTACCTGAAAGGATTACTGCAGCTAAAAAAACACCTGGAAGATGGAGGTGAGATCTCTCCCCTGCTTACAGGCAAGTTTGCTCTGGAACACCTGCAAATCATTAAGGAACTAGAGGAAAGAAGGGTTTTAAAGGCGAATAATCTTATTCCACGCTATTTAAATACAGAAGAAACTAAAGAAAA
>NZ_JAAVJS010000913.1:0-278 GCF_012037625.1 Tamlana crocina | reverse complement strand
AGATTGTTATCAAGGCTTAATCTCTCACTTATCTTCCAGGAATGGTTGAGCATCATGACAGGTTCTGCTACCTCCTTCTGTCGGGAATTCCTGATCTTCCCATCCTGATATCCCCAGTAACTATTGTACTGCTCTCCCCGAAGCTCATATACCTCCTGAGTGTTGGGTGAGTTTTTACCACGCAGATTTGGCGTATAAAAGGCGGTAAGGTTCAAATCGTGAGCTTCATTAAATCGCTTTCCTACGGAAACAAAGAACGAATTGGCATTATAGGTGCT
>NZ_JAAVJS010000912.1:0-278 GCF_012037625.1 Tamlana crocina | reverse complement strand
AAAAGAGATTCAAGAATCAAGAACCAGGAGCCAAGATAAAATTATTTAAAAGGGCATTTTTGACAGGTATAAAAAGCAACGGCTACCAAATGGTAGCCGCCGATTATATTTATAGAAGAATCTTACTTTCCTACAATATGCTTTCGATAATAATCAATAATTCCGTCAATAGGTCTTTGAACAAAATTTCCGGGTTCAAGACGGTAAGGCTGTAAAGCATCTTTTATAATATCCTGTGAAAAATAGGCTATAGAGCCTACAAAATGGATAGGCACATT
>NZ_JAAVJS010000911.1:0-278 GCF_012037625.1 Tamlana crocina | reverse complement strand
CGCTCTCCCAATTCCCTGTCCTGTCCTCCATACTGCATTCGTTCATCAAATCCATTGACCCGAACGATATCTTCCTTCCAGCCAGATGAATTGTGTCCATTCCAGG
This sequence comes from Tamlana crocina, assembly GCF_012037625.1. Classification (NCBI taxonomy): domain Bacteria; kingdom Pseudomonadati; phylum Bacteroidota; class Flavobacteriia; order Flavobacteriales; family Flavobacteriaceae; genus Tamlana; species Tamlana crocina. The sequence continues at coordinate 172 of NZ_JAAVJS010000911.1, read as the reverse complement.
TTGCAGACGTGGGAGTGAGCGCATTAAGAACAAAGCTTTTAAATCCTTTAGCGTCAATTTTATTATTCTTAAATGAGGATTTCAATCCGTTCCTTTTCAACCAGGCAAGATCAAAACATCTCCCAGTTAGAATATCTTCCTTCTGAATTTTATGCGAAAGATCCATGGATAG
>NZ_JAAVJS010000910.1:0-278 GCF_012037625.1 Tamlana crocina | reverse complement strand
AACTGGAAAATTCCTGGGAAAATGGTGAAAGGAATGGGCGGCGCAATGGACCTTGTTGCCAGCGCCGAAAATATCATCGTGGCCATGATGCACACGAATCGCGAAGGAGAATCGAAACTTTTAAAGCGTTGCACTCTTCCGCTCACAGGCGTGGGATGCGTGAAAAAGGTGGTAACTAACCTTGCGGTGCTGGAAGTGACCGAAAATGGCTTTAGACTACTTGAAAGAGCTCCCGGAATTAGTGTAGAGGAAATTCAAAATGCTACCGAAGGGAAATT
>NZ_JAAVJS010000909.1:0-278 GCF_012037625.1 Tamlana crocina | reverse complement strand
CCGATGATCAAGCAACGCTTTGGCGACAAGGTGAAGTTCAACCGCTACGGCACCAAAAAAGGGCTGCTGTCCCGCTTTGGTGCGCAGATCATCGGCGACGTGGTCGACAGTATTGAAGAGCGCGCGGCCTATGCGCGGTTCGGCCTCTGACGCATGGTCTTTAAGATTGTCTTATTGTTTCTGGTCGCCATGGGCACGCTCGCATGGTTTGGAAAGATGCACTGGCTGGGCGGTAAGCGCCTGAGCCAGAAGAAATGTAATAATTGTGGACGCTATCG
>NZ_JAAVJS010000908.1:0-278 GCF_012037625.1 Tamlana crocina | reverse complement strand
GAAGGGAAGCCATGCAAACATCCTGTACATCATTCAGAAATACAATGACTTCCACAAATAGCGCAGCAACCAATAACATGCCTGTCATTTTAAAAGATTTTCAGAAACACCTTAGCCTTCAATTGCCACAGCCTCTGGAGCAGTCCGGCGAAATTCGACATAAGGATTTCCGGATCAGGTATGTTTTGACAAAAGAGACTTCCGTAGAAACAGGGCTGGATTTAAAAAAATGAATATGTATAATGTATATTGTAGAAGTAGTATGAAACAAAAAAAGC
>NZ_JAAVJS010000907.1:0-278 GCF_012037625.1 Tamlana crocina | reverse complement strand
AACAAAACCGGTTACATCACCTCCATGGACGTCGATATGTTCGACTTAGGCTCTGAGTTCCAGCCGTACGACATCGCGATGCCGGTCAATGTGCAGCACTCTCTAGGCAAAATTTACGACGCTATCCCCGATGCTCATCCGGGCAGCGCCTCAAAAGACTGGCTCGCCAGCGTCAAGCTCGGCACAAACTACGTCTCTAAGCACATCTACGGCGTTTGGCATTGCACCGCCTCTAAGGAGTGGATCGACGGCGAGTACCGCAAGCTATGGTTCTTCCC
>NZ_JAAVJS010000906.1:0-278 GCF_012037625.1 Tamlana crocina | reverse complement strand
GAGCTTTATTTTACAAAAAGCAGCATTTTCACTGAAAATGAGATTTTTCCTAACCTACATTTTGAAGATCTTGATCAGGAGCTGTTTACCAAAGCACGAAATCTAATTCGATCCAACCGTAGTGACCACCCCTGGATGACAATAAAGGATGAAGAATTATTAAAGGAAGCGAGTCTTTGGCGTAAAGATTTCAGAACAGGACAGGAAGGATTAACCCTGGCAGCCGCTCTTATTTTTGGAAAGGATACGACCATTCAAAGCCTGTTGCCGGCATACAA
>NZ_JAAVJS010000092.1:0-613 GCF_012037625.1 Tamlana crocina | reverse complement strand
AAAAACACCTGAAGCATTTGAACAAGAGATGGATCAACGGCTTTGTGAACTGGATGGAACGTATGGTGAGACATCACCGCATAAGTATTTTCATCATTTCGGTAGTTCTCCTGGCAGCGAGCATTATAGGGATCTACCAGATCAAGATCTCGGGAAGTTTACTTGAAGATATGCCGCAAAATGCCGGCTTCTTTAAAGACATTGAATTCTTTGAAGAAGAATTTGACGGAGTTATGCCTTTGGAGATCCTTATCGATACAAAAAGGGAACAGGGAGTGATGAAATTGCCAACTTTGAGAAAGATGGAGGAGTTGCAGAACCTTATAGCCGAAGAACAGCAGCTCTCCCCTCCTATTTCTATTGTGAACCTGGTAAAATATTCCAAACAGGCCTATTACAACGGAAACCCCAAATATTACCAGCTCCCCACCTCCCAGGAGCGCAATTTCATTTTACCCTATGCCCAGGGACTGGAAACCTCGGGGAATAATCTGCTCACTTCCTTTGTCGACAGTACCGGGCAATATGCCAGGATGACCACTTTTATGAAGGATATCGGCACCAGGGAAATGGAAGAGATCGAGGAAGACCTGTGGCCAAAGATCAACGAGAT
>NZ_JAAVJS010000905.1:0-278 GCF_012037625.1 Tamlana crocina | reverse complement strand
AGTGGCGAATACCAGCACCGGAAGAATGAAATATAATCTTTTGCTCATATAAGGATGTAACTACTTCCGAAGAAACTAGTACGGCAAAATACGAAAAATTAAATTTTCAGCCCCTTGAATTTTTTGAAAGACGAAACAATATTACTGTCTGTTAATGAGGAGATATAGCTGCAAATTTTTATGAGCTTCTCATAAACCGGAAGATCTTCAAAATCTCCCGCATGAGGAATAAGTTTTAAGACGAGTTTATTGTAGTTCGTATACACCTCATCCTGCGG
>NZ_JAAVJS010000904.1:0-278 GCF_012037625.1 Tamlana crocina | reverse complement strand
ATGTTCATTACCTGCGAAAAGAAGCTTTTTTTTCCGGAGCCTTCAGAAAGCAGAAAAATGTCTCCAATATTTACCGAACTAAATACAGGAATATTGTTACAAAACAGAAGGTCAATCTTGTGTGGGGATTCACATTCAGAGAATTCGGTGATCACCTCTTCCAGATCAGTAGAAATGCCCAGCCCTTTAGACGTGAATTTGTTTTCAGGATGAGGTAGAATGGCCACAGGCCATTTATTTCTTGCAGCTACAGGAATGATTTCCCGTAATTTTTTATC
>NZ_JAAVJS010000903.1:0-278 GCF_012037625.1 Tamlana crocina | reverse complement strand
CTTTTCAGAAAGCGGCCTAACTTCCTATTATGATATGGAAGCAGCTCCCGGTGCAGCTCCCTCAAAGCTTGAAGGTAAGTATGACTTTTTAAGCAATGAAAAGATCGTGGAAAAGCTGCTGGAATTCAGTGATGAGAACCTGCAGATCGTTTCTTTGTATATCCCGCATATTCACTGCAGCTCCTGCATCTGGATCCTTGAAAATCTCAATAAACTAAGGCCCGAGATCTCTGCTTCGCAGGTTGATTTCCCCAAGAAGACCATCAGAGTGACCTACA
>NZ_JAAVJS010000902.1:0-278 GCF_012037625.1 Tamlana crocina | reverse complement strand
AGCCGCCGCATGAAAAGGACGACTTAAAGATCTTCAGCTTCCGCCTCCAGGGCCACGAAATTCCTGATCGCGGTATTGGGTTCTATGATATTGTAGCCGCTCCAAAATTCAGGATTATAGACTTTAAAAGTCTGGTAGTCGAAATCATCTTTGATCGCTATATTGTTCAGATTCCCTGCTGGCATAGCCTCTGTCTCGTACACAACCAACTGCAGCTTGTTTACCTGACTTACATTAAGCCTTAGGTCGAGGTCGAGTTCATTTTGCTTGCGCCTGCC
>NZ_JAAVJS010000901.1:0-278 GCF_012037625.1 Tamlana crocina | reverse complement strand
AATCTACTTTAGGTTTAAGAATTTTATAACGTTTTATAGTTTTGATTAGAAGGCTTTATCCTTAAATTTGAGGTTGATACCATTAATTAACGTAAACTATAAAAATATGGCTTTCGAGTTACCAGCATTAAAATATGCATCAGATGCACTTGAACCTCACATTGACGCAAGAACAATGGAGATTCACCACGATAAACACCACGCAGGATATACCAGCAAGTTAAACGACGCCGTTGAAGGCACCGATATGGAAGGGAAGAATATAGAAAATATTCTGA
>NZ_JAAVJS010000900.1:0-279 GCF_012037625.1 Tamlana crocina | reverse complement strand
GAGATCCATAGCAATCCTTTTATTTTTTATCGCTCATTCCCTCCCCGCACAACAAAATGTACTCACACCGCAGGATGTAGCCCGCATTGAATATGTACAGGAGGCAGTAATTTCTGAAGACGGAAAACGAATTGCCTTTCAACTGCTGGTTCCAAAAGATCCGACCCAGGAAAATGCTCCGGCCAGTTCGCACCTTTATGTATATGAGAGGAGCTCTAAAACTTCGACACCTTTTGTGACCAACTACAGTACGGGTAATGTAAAATTCAGGCCAGGCCA
>NZ_JAAVJS010000899.1:0-279 GCF_012037625.1 Tamlana crocina | reverse complement strand
TTAATGCTGAAAATGCCTATACTCAAAAAGTAATGGCAGATACCGAGGACTTGCAGCAAGAGCTTTACAAAGAGATCGTGGGCCGCATCAAACAAACAGATGAATCTGTTCCTTATTTTAAAAACGGCTACTGGTACTACACCCGCTATGAAGAAGGGAAAGAATATCCCATCTATGCCAGGAAAAAGGGAAGTATGGATGCCAAGGAGGAGGTTTTGATCAACGCCAATGAAAGAGCAAAAGGACACGATTATTATGCAGTAAGTGGGCTCCAGGTAA
>NZ_JAAVJS010000898.1:0-279 GCF_012037625.1 Tamlana crocina | reverse complement strand
AGTGCCTTCAGAAGTACTTATTGGCTGGCTTGGGCATGAACTGGGGCATATTATGGACTACAGGGAAAAATCGGCAATGGGCCTTGTGATCTTTGGTTTGAGATATGTCACCTCCGAAAAATATATTAAGGAAGCCGAACGTGCCGCTGATACTTATGCCGTACACAGCGGAATGGGAGATTATATTCTTGCCACCAAGGATTTTATTTTAAATCACTCACATTTGTCTGACCATTACAAGGAGAGAATTTCGAGGCTGTACTTGTCGCCCGAAGAGAT
>NZ_JAAVJS010000897.1:0-279 GCF_012037625.1 Tamlana crocina | reverse complement strand
ATTGATGCTACTGCCAGCCGAATGGGTCTGGAAGATTCCAAAGTACTTATGAACATTCAGCGTTACGGGAACACAACTTCCGCTACCTTGCCGCTGCTATTGAATGACTTTGAAAAACAATTTAAAAAAGGAGATAATCTTATATTCGCTTCATTTGGAGGAGGGTTCACCTGGGGCTCTGTCTATCTAAAATGGGCTTATAATTCTTAAAACACCCAACACTAAATATTATGGATTTAAAAGAAATTCAGAATCTGATCAAATTTGTGGCTAAATCCG
>NZ_JAAVJS010000896.1:0-279 GCF_012037625.1 Tamlana crocina | reverse complement strand
AAAATTATTTACGAGAAGGGCGCTATCTTCGGGAGAGGTATTTTGAGAAATAAGCTTAGCTACATCTTCCCGATATAAATAGGATTCGTTCACCCTTGCAATAACTTCCTTTTCTTCGGGTTCGTTTAAAAAACTGCAACCTGCATAAATAGATAGCAGTAGCAAAACGACGATTCCTTTTTTAATTTTCAATTTAACTAAAGGTATAAGGTATAATGAATTCGCAAAAATAAGAATTCCGGCCTGTTTACCAACCTCCTGCAAGAACGAATAAGAGCG
>NZ_JAAVJS010000091.1:0-614 GCF_012037625.1 Tamlana crocina | reverse complement strand
ATCTTCAGTCCCGTCAGGGGATTTAAAGAAGGAATTATGTCCGGGAGCATATACGCCGTTCTCTTCAGATTTACGAAATATAGGTTTAGCATTTTTTTCCCAATTAGCCGGATCGAGAATATCTTCTCCTGTTAAACTAAGAAGACCCAGACTGTAATAATCGGTCCAACAACCATTGGCCGAATACACTATAAATACCTGACCATTGTGTTCCAGATATTGTGGCCCTTCGTTTACGCTAACATGAGGGGGATTATCTTTATCGTCCAAGTCACCCTGTTTTTCCCAATTATAGGTGGGTTCTGAAAGCAAAACACGGTTTCCCTCTAATTCCCAAGGGTTTTTCATTTTTGATATATAAATATTCTGTTGCCCGTTGGTCTCCCCTTCCCATCCTGACCAGATCATATACAATGCGTCCTGATCTTGAAATACGTTTCCATCAATGGCCCACCTGTCAGGATTGGATGCTACTTTGCCTTTGAATGTCCAGGTACCCTGAAATGGATCTGATGAGGTGTTTTCCAATACATACATGCGGTGATTCTTATTATCCCCGTCGTCGGCTGCGAAGTATACATACCATTTCCCGTCGATAATATGGAATTCGGGTG
>NZ_JAAVJS010000895.1:0-279 GCF_012037625.1 Tamlana crocina | reverse complement strand
CAACCCGTCCCAGATGAGAGCAGCACTTGCACCTTGAATTTTAAATGTCCCTCTATCGTGGCCGGCATACAGCGCGCCATTTAGATGATTGAGGCTCCAAACCTGTCCCGTAGTGCCTGGAACTAACTGATACTGCTCATTAGTATCAGCCTTCTTATAATACAGACCTTGATTTGTTCCCAAATACATGATCCCGTCCAGGACCTCGCTGCAATATACAGTCCCGATTTTACCAAAAGTATCTACAAAAAGCTGAAAGGGACTTTCCTTGTTTATTAC
>NZ_JAAVJS010000894.1:0-279 GCF_012037625.1 Tamlana crocina | reverse complement strand
AGTTGTTGAGAAACAAGAGCCAAGAGCCAAGAACGAAAACTTTATGGGCAAGCTTTGCGTCGTAGGAGTTAATAAAAGTGTTTAGGGAGTTATCAAAGGTGCTTGGTGTTTAAATAGAAACAGAGGACGACGTTTAACTTTTTCCGAATTCCGATGGATGTTATAACTTAGTGTAAAGGATAAGAATAGAGTCATAGATATACCGGTAAAAATATCTTTAGAACAACTTGCAGAGCCGCTAAACAGTTTATCAGTTTTTGAAAGAGAAAGGCTAAAATC
>NZ_JAAVJS010000893.1:0-279 GCF_012037625.1 Tamlana crocina | reverse complement strand
ACTAAAAATATTATTATGAAAAGACTTATTGAAAATATCCAGACAACCTATGAAAATTTTCAGAAAGAAGCTACTGCACAACTAGAAGATGGGAATAAAAGTGCAGGAACCAGGGCAAGAAAATCTTCCTTGGAATTAGAAAAACTGTTGAAAGAGTTCCGCAAAGTTTCCGTAGCAGAATCAAAAAAATAGAAGTTTCTATAATAATGAGAATGCCCCCTACTTCAGTTTCTGGGGGGCAATCTCTTAATTCTTTTCCTTGGAAATTCTTTCAGCAGC
>NZ_JAAVJS010000892.1:0-279 GCF_012037625.1 Tamlana crocina | reverse complement strand
ATTCCCCCTTGGAATAATGGTTTCTGAAGTATCCCTGCGACGCATTGCAATGGGCATAAAATGAATCCCTGGAAAGATCTTTGCAGTTTCTTTGACAGTTCTTCCTACAAATGCGGCAGATTCTGTCAGCGTCAACCCAACCATGGTAAGCGCCCCATCCTCAAATTCATAGCTGTCGTTAAAGGCAGACTGGTTGAGCAACAATTCAATTTCCCGGGCTGCAAGCGCTTCAGGAGAAATTAGTTCATCAATACCAAATTGGGTAAAACCAATTTCTTC
>NZ_JAAVJS010000891.1:0-279 GCF_012037625.1 Tamlana crocina | reverse complement strand
AGATATCACCATCGGGTGATTGCACTACATCACGTACGCGACCTACGTTCTCAAGAATCTTTTCCCTGGCAGTAACCTTCTTTCCATCAAGGCTAAGATGCTCTACATACTGGAACTTTAGAGAACCTACCAGCAGGTCTCCTTTAAGGTCAGGATATTTATCTGAAGTTACATATACGAAACCACTTGGAGCAATAGATGGCACCCAATAATAAATAGGATCTTCAAAATCTGGTCCCGAAGTTTCGTCTGTAAAAGAAGTGCCGTCATAATTGATCC
>NZ_JAAVJS010000890.1:0-279 GCF_012037625.1 Tamlana crocina | reverse complement strand
AGGCACTTGAAAGACGGATATGTAGAGAATCAATGGAGTAAGGCGAAGCTGATCACTGCGGTTCAGGAAATAGTGGCTTCAGAAGAAAATTGCGCTTATTTTCCGGCTTATGAGATCATGATGGATGAACTTCGGGACTACAGGTTTTATGCAGAAGACATGGTGCATCCCAATCAGACAGCTGTGGATTATATATGGCAGAAGTTTCAGGAGGCGTGGATAGCTTCAGAAGCTTCCGCGGTTATGAAAGAGGTGGATACCATTCAAAAAGGGCTTTTG
>NZ_JAAVJS010000090.1:0-614 GCF_012037625.1 Tamlana crocina | reverse complement strand
CCTGCACGGTTTCTTAGTTCGTTCAGCGGAATTCCAAGTGCCCTGTCGAAGATCTTACCTTCGGCCAGCTCGCTTTCATTCCGTATATCAACTATGGTATATTTATCCTTATTGTTCTTGAAATCCTGAAGATCGAAATTATCAGATCTTTTAGAGACTTCTTCACTTAATGTGATCACCCCTTTCATCTGCTTTTCGTAGCCTATCTTGGCTGTTCTTTCCAATAGCTCATCGATGTCTTTTACAGAACTTACCACGAGGTAAAATGGTTCATTGGGCTCAATAATAGCACCCAACCAGGTTTCATATTTATCGCCTTCTGTGCGGGACATGATGTTGATACTATTTGGAAGATGCCCCGCTTTATAAACATCTCCATCTCTTGCGTCTACAACAGTCACCCCTTCTTCTACTTTGGATACTCCAATGTGTAAAGGGACCCTGTATTTTTCCTGCTGTACATTTCCTACTCCCTTGCGGTTCAAGTCCACGTTAAAGCCGAAATAGGAAGGAATAAACGGCTGATCTTTCAGGATCTCTTCTACGAATTCCTCTTCGGTCTGGTCTTTAAAAGCCCAGTTGCTCATTCGTTCATCTCTAAGGGTGCTGGAAGG
>NZ_JAAVJS010000009.1:74169-162935 GCF_012037625.1 Tamlana crocina | reverse complement strand
TAAAACTAAAATGGTCTACCAAAAAATCAGGTAGCAATAAGGATAGTAATTCTTTAGAAATTTCCACAAATTTAATTTTCCCCAAAGATAAAACTATTTAACTCCCCAACTTTTAGGACTGATCCGTGTTTTTTGATTTTCAAAATTCTAAGAAAACCCCGTTAAAACAAAAAAGCCACGCTATTACTAGCATGGCCTCTTGTGATCGCGACAGGATTCGAACCTGTGACCGTCTGCTTAGAAGGCAGATGCTCTATCCAGCTGAGCTACGCGACCTATTGGAAAACTCATTTATTTTCCGGTGCGCAAATATAAAAATTAACTCTAAATCTAACCAAAAGAAATACCATAATTTTAAAATAATTAATTACGGATCCGAACAAACACTTCTAATATATTCTTTTTCAACAAGTTAAAAATAGTTATTAGCTTAATTTTATCAGACAAATTTTAATTTTAAAATTTCTTATTGCCTAATGTAAGGAAATTTACAAAATCCTACTGGTACCTACCAGTTGTTTTTTATTATATTTGCACCATGAGCATGATTGAAATAAAAAATAAGGCAGGAAAACCCAAGTACAAACAAATAGTAAATTCTATTGAAAACGCTATTGTATCAGGAAAACTCAAAAAAGGAGAACAGCTACCCTCTTTAAACAGTATCAGTGAGGCTCAAAACGTTTCAAGAGACACTGTTCTGATGGCTTTTAATGAACTAAAAACCAGGGGTATTATCGAGTCGGTTGTCGGTAAAGGCTATTTTTTGGTTAACGACAATATTGAAATAGCCCAGAAAGTTTTTCTTCTGTTTGACGAATTAAATTCATTTAAAGAAGACCTGTACAGTTCGCTCATTAACAATCTCGAAGAAGATATTCGGGTAGACACCTTTTTCCACCATTTTAATAAAGACATGTTTCGAAAACTGATTGACGAAAACAACGGGCTATACAATTATTACGTAATCATGCCTGCTAATTTGGAACAAACTAATTTGGTGTTGGAAAAACTCCCAAAAGACAATGTTTATATCTTGGATCAAACTCATCCCGAACTATCCGAATACTACGGTATTTATCAAAATTTTGAAAAGGATATATTCAACAATCTTGAAAAAGCCCTAAACCTCATTTCAAAATACAAAAAATTAATCCTTATTTTTAATGAAGACAAGCAGCCGTTAGGCATGCTCAAAGGATTCATCAATTTTTGCAAAAAGTATTCAGTAAAAAATGAGATTATCAGTTCCTTTAAAAATAGAAATCTAAGCCATGGTGAAATTTACATTATCCCAGACGACAAAGACTTGCTCCGAATCATAAAAAAAATCAAAACCGATAGCCTCAAGCTGGCTGAAGATGTCGGTATCATTTCATACAATGACAACCTCTTAAAAGAGATTGTTGAAGGCGGCATTACCACCATTTCAACAGATTTTCATCACATGGGCGAACAATTGGCAAACATGATCATCAACAAGCAGCAACTACAAATAGAAAATAAGAACGAACTTATTTTAAGAAACTCACTGTAACACCATATTAATATGAGTAATCAATTAACTAATGAAGTAAAAGCGCAATTTTTGGCGCATTTCAAAACCGAGCCACTACTTATTTTTTCCCCTGGAAGAATCAATATTATAGGGGAACACACCGATTATAACGACGGTTTTGTGTTTCCAGCAGCAGTCGATAAAGGCATTGCAGCAGCCATTCAAAAAAGCGATTCCGATAAGAGTACGGCTTATGCTTTGGACTTGGATAGTAAAATCGAATTCGATTTAAACAATTTAAAGCCATCCAAGGAAGGCAGTTGGGAAAACTATGTTTTTGGTGTTGTGGCCGAAATACAAAACCGCAATAAAGTGGTCGGTAATTTTAATATCGTGTTCAAGGGCGATATTCCTAGTGGTGCTGGCATGTCCTCTTCTGCGGCACTTGAAAACAGTGTAGTTTTTGGGCTGAATGAATTGTTTGATTTAGGTCTTTCAAAAGAAGAAATGATTCTAATTTCACAAAAAGCAGAACACAACTATGTGGGCGTAAAATGTGGTATTATGGACCAATACGCTAGTATGTTTGGTATAAAAAATAATGCCTTGCTTTTAGATTGCCGTACGGTAAAAGCCAAACCTTACGAAATCGATTTTAAAGACCACCAATTAATGCTTATCAATACCAATGTTAAGCACAGCCTTTCAGACAGTGCTTATAACGACCGCCGATCGGCATGCGAAAATATTGCTGAACTTCTGGGCATCAAAGCGCTAAGGGATGCTTCCGAAGATGATCTTAAAACCATAAAAGATAAAGTGACTCCTGAAAATTACCAAAAGGCCCTGTACGTTATACAGGAAAACGAGCGTGCCCAAAAAGCTTCAAAGGCTATTGAGGACAACGATTTGGAAACCTTAGGAGCATTGATATATGCTTCCCATAATGGGCTTTCAACCCAATTTAAAGTGAGCTGCGACGAACTCGACTTTTTAGTCGAACAGGCAAAGACCAACAAAAAAGTTTTAGGCGCCCGAATGATGGGCGGTGGTTTTGGCGGATGCACCATTAATTTAATTGCAAAGGATGAAGCCCAAAACTTTGCTGAAACAGCATCAAAAGCTTACGAAGAAAAATTCAATAAAGCATGCTCGGTGTATTTTATTCAATTGGAAGATGGCACCCATATAGTCAACCAATCAAACAAAGAACTAAAATGAACAATACAGATTTACAAGATTACTCGCATAAACGATTAAATATATTAACGGGCGAATGGGTTTTGGTATCGCCGCATCGTGCTAAACGTCCGTGGCAAGGACAAAACGAAGCCGTAAATAACGAAGTGCGTCCCAGTTACGACGAATCGTGTTACCTCTGTGCCGGAAACACGCGTATTAACGGTGAAGTAAACCCCAACTACGAAGATGTTTTTGTGTTTACCAACGATTTTGCTGCTCTGCAAAGCGACTCAAAAACCTTCTCTGTAAACGACGGACTCTTAACCGCAGAAAGCGAAACGGGCATCTGTAAAGTGATTTGCTTCAGCCCAGACCATTCCAAGAGTTTGGCCGATATGAATCCCAAAGAAATTGAAAAAGTAGTTGTAGCATGGCAAAAAGAATATAAAGAGCTTGGCGATAATCCGAACATCAATTATGTTCAAATTTTTGAAAACAAAGGTGCTGTTATGGGGTGCAGCAATCCGCACCCACATGGTCAAATTTGGAGTCAATCTACGCTTCCTAACGAAGTACTCAAGAAAAACACACAACAACTCAATTATTTCAACAAGAATAACAGCAGCCTTTTGGGCGATTACTTAAAACAAGAACTGGAAAAACAGGAACGCATTATTTTTGAAAATGACAGTTTTGTGGTTTTGGTGCCCTTTTGGGCGGTGTGGCCTTTTGAAACTATGATTGTTCCCAAAAAACATCAAACCAACATTTTAGAAATGGATGCCAACGAAGCGTATCAATATGCTGAAGCCATTGCTGTAATAACCAAAGCATACGATAAAATTTTCAACACCTCGTTCCCCTACTCCAGCGGTATCCACCAAGCGCCAACCAACGGAGAAGACAATAAACATTGGCACTGGCACATGAGTTTTTATCCACCGTTATTACGTAGTGCCACGGTTAAAAAGTTTATGGTAGGCTACGAAATGTTTGGCTCACCACAGCGCGATATCACTGCCGAATCGGCCGTAAAAATGATTCGGGAGCTATTGTAATTAATTGTAAGTAGTGCTACTAAAAATTTTAAGAGGCTGCTTGAAAAGTTAGAAGAACGTTATGCTGAACATGTTTCAGAATCACATCGTTTGGATTATCAAATTTGATGAGAACCTGAAACAAGTTCAGGTTGACAAAAAATGCACTTTTCAGACAGCTTTTTTTATTTTTCCATTCATCCATACTAAATCATCCCTTCAAAAGTTATATTTTTAGCCTTTAAAATATACACTTTTAATGAAACGTTGCGTTTACTCGATATTGATTTTAGGATTTTTAATGCTGTGGAGCTCGTGCCGCAAAGATTTCGATTTTTCGCGCAGTAAGGGTAATTTGGCATTCTCGGCAGATACGCTCTATTTAGACACCGTATTTACCAATATTGGTTCAAGTACATACAAATTAAAGGTTTATAACCAAAGTAATGAAGACATTGTTGTACCTAGCGTTAGGTTAAGGTTGGGCGAAAACTCGGGTTACCGACTAAACATTGATGGTATAGCCGGAAAATCATTTGAAAATGTCGAAATCCTCTCGAAAGATAGCCTGTTCATTTTTGTAGAAACCACATACGATATTGAAAACCTGTCTGTTGACAAAAATCAATTTCTTTACATCGATGCCATTAAATTCGATGTGGGCAGTTACGAACAGAACGTTGAATTAGTGTCCCTCATTCAAGATGCTATTTTTATTCATCCCGATCGCGATGAAACTACAAAAGTAATCGAAACGATAAAATCCTTTGATGGAAACGAAGTTGTTGACACCGGTATTCAAGGAAGAGTGTTACTACCCAACGAACTAAATTTCACAAACGAAAAACCTTATGTTATATACGGATTCGCGGTGGTTCCCAACGGGGAAATTTTAAATATAGACCCCGGAGCCAGAGTTCATTTCCACGATAATTCCGGTTTAATAGTTCCGGCAGATGCCTCTATACATTCAAACGGTAATTTAAGCTCAGACCCTGATGCCTTAGAAAATGAAGTGATTTTTGAAGGTGACCGCTTAGAACCGTTATACAGTAATGTGCCCGGGCAATGGAGTGCCATTTGGTTACTGGAAGGCAGCACAAACAACATCTTTAATTACACCACAATTAAAAATGCAACGGTTGGGATTTTTAGCGAAGGCGACCCAAATTCCAATAAATTAACGATCACTAACTCCCAAATATACAACTCCAGTAGTTTTGGTATTTTAGGCCGAAACACCAGTATTTTAGGAGAAAATGTGGTAATAAACAACTCTGGGCTATCGTCATTCGCCGGTACTTTGGGCGGTAAATACAACTTTACCCATAGCACCATTGCAAACTATTGGAACAACAGTTCACGGCAATTTCCAGCTGTATTGCTCAACAATTTTGTTCTAGATGAAGATGACAATGCCACATTGGCCGATCTTACTGAAGCAAACTTCAATAATTGCATCATTTACGGAAACGACAACCCTGAAATACAAATGGAAGAGATTGAAGATGATAACGTAGTTTTCAACTTTAAATTCACCAATTGCTTGATTCGTTTTGGTAGCCGAAACACCAACCTAACCGGTCCTAATTACGATTTTGATGACACCAATCACTATGAGGGCAACATCTTTAACCAAGACCCCATTTTTTTTAATACCGACCGAAACCAAATGCTCATTGGAGAAGCATCGGCGGCCATTAACCAAGGACTAGCAATTTTTGCTACACAAGTACCCTTCGATATTTTGAATGTTGACCGAACTGATTCTCCTGATTTGGGGGCTTATCAGCATATTATGTTTCCAGAGGAAGAGGAATAATGTTTTTACGCAGTTGAAATAAATCGCCTGAGCTAAACTTGTTTCAGTATTAAAACGACGCACACCCTTGAAGTTGCCTGTAATTACAAGAAAATAAAAAATGACAAATTTATTAATTGACTTTATCTCTAAATACATTGATTTAGATAAAAACGAGAAGGATGTTATAAATTCGTTAGATATTTTCTATTCACAAAAAAAGGGAGACATTTTACTAAAAGAAAATGAAAAATCCAACAAAGGGTATTTTGTTATAAAAGGATGTATCCGCCAGTACTACAATGTAGATGGAAACGAAAAAACAACAGCTTTTTATACAGAGTTAGAAGGGCTAACACCTACTTGTGTGTTAACCAACAAGCCTTCAGAATATTATATAAGTTGTGTAGAAGATTCTATATTGCTAATTTCTACTCCAGATATGGAAAAAGAAGTTTTTGAAAAATTTCCAAAATTTGAGAAATTATGTCGAATATTATCCGAAGAAAACCTATCTAAACAACAAATAGATTTTGATAGTTTTAAAATCTCCTCGCCCGAAGAACGATACCTAAATTTACTCAATAAAAAACCTGACCTTATTCAAAGAATCCCGCAACACCAATTGGCCAGTTTTTTAGGCGTAAAACCACAATCTTTAAGCAGAATAAAAGCAAGGATTATAGAAAAAACAAAACAATAAACTGTTCTTCACTTTAGTGAACGTTTTGAAGGTATAAACCTCTTTAATTTTACATCATCAATAAATGATTAAGATTATGAAGATGCTCAAAAATACCTTGTTAGTGTTATTTTTCACCACCTGTAACATTCTAAATACCCAATACACCAAAGAAGAAATAAAGAAACATCCTTGTATCATAGGGAGTACCGCTTTTGTGTTGATGAATTTCGTTCCTGATGATGAAAGTCCAAATTTTGCTCAACTAAATATTGGCTACAGAATAAGCACAAAAGATGTAGTTTCGTTAGAATTAAAACAATGGCGATATTTTGAACCTTTAGGAATACCTTGGGGCCCTTCAAAGACCGACCCAAACGAAAACTTCCTAGGATATATAAGAGAAAAAGGATTTGCCATTGCTTATCAACGTTTTTTGTGGAAAGGTTTGTACACCGCAGTTCATGTAATGAGCGCCTGGCAAGATTTTATAAATCAAAATGATAAAAAAATTGATAGCGGTTTTCAAATTTTTAATACGTATAGAATTGGTTATCATTTTAATTTCTTCAAAAAAAGATTTTTTATAGAACCTTCATTGGCTATTACACATCGTCCATACCATACTGAAATGCCCATTGGGTTTAAACAGCAAGATGACAAATGGTCTAAGTTCTTTTTTGCAGAACCCGGGTTGCATTTTGGATTTAATTTTTAGTAGTGTGGAAAAGAATTTAGTTTCAAAACTTTGGGTTTCATTGACGGTAAATTATATTTTTTGTGATGTATTTTCGTTATATGATTCTGTTTTTCTAAACGAGCTTCTTAACGGAAATGTTGGAGGAATTGAATTTACAGAATCGTTTCTTTTAGGATTTTCTGTTATTATGGAAATTCCTATGTTAATGATTATAATTACAATGATATTGAATAACAAGGCTTTTAGAATTATAAATATAAGCGTTAGTATTCTTATGATTATCGTTCAAATAGTAAGTTTAGCCACAGGTACAAATAGCAAACATTATATATTTTTCAGCATTATAGAAATTGGGATATTACTACTGATCATCTATCTCGTTTCTAAATATAGATATGAGGAAAAAACTACAGGCAACAACCATAAGAAATAGCTCCATTAGTGCAAAATTTCAAAGTTTTGCTCTATTTTACTAATTTTGTTTTAACAATGAAAATCTAGCTAACCAACACGCTACTTTTCATATACAAAACCGTTAAATGAAACACTAAAAATCAACTTTTTAAAACAAAAAATCCAGCCAAAAGCTGGATTTTTAATATCATTCATTTAAAAGAAAACTACACAAACAAAGGCTTGTCCTTCATCATTTTGTTTACTTTTTCTTTTATGGCTCCTAAAGTAGTATCGTCTTCAAAGTTGGTAATTACTTCATCTATCAATTCTACAATAGCCAACATATCGTTTTCTTTAAGTCCGCGAGTGGTTACAGCGGCAACACCCAAACGGATACCAGAAGTTACAAATGGTGATTTATCATCAAACGGCACCATGTTTTTGTTTACAGTAATATCGGCTTTTACCAAAGCTTCTTCGGCATCTTTACCAGATAAGTTTTTGCTTCGTAAATCAATCAACATACAGTGGTTATCGGTACCACCAGAAATGATGTTATACCCCTTTTCAACCAAAGCATCGGCCATAGTGCTAGCGTTTTTCTTTACTTGCAATTGGTAGTTTAAGAAATCGTCGGTTAAAGCTTCCCCAAAAGCAATCGCTTTTGCCGCGATAATATGCTCTAATGGGCCGCCTTGGTTTCCTGGGAATACCGAAGAATCCAACAACGAAGACATTTTACGCAAGTTTCCGTTTTTCAATTTAATTCCGAAAGGGTTATCAAAATCCTGCCCCATCATAATCATACCCCCTCTTGGTCCACGTAACGTTTTGTGGGTTGTAGTGGTTACAATGTGGCAATGCGGAATCGGGTCGTTTAAAATACCTTTGGCAATTAAACCAGCTGGGTGCGAGATATCTGCCATTAAAATAGCACCAACGCTATCGGCTATTTCTCTAAAACGTTTAAAATCGATATCGCGTGAGTAAGCAGAAGCTCCGGCGATAATCAATTTTGGTTGTTCTTTAGTGGCTATCTCTTGAATTTTATCATAGTTCAACACACCGGTTTCTTGCTCTACCCCATAAAATACTGGGTTGTACAATTTCCCTGAAAAATTTACTGGCGAACCGTGGGTTAGGTGACCACCGTGCGATAAATCGAATCCTAAAATTTTATCGCCCGGTTTTAAACAGCAAGCAAAAACTGCCGTGTTGGCCTGGCTACCAGAGTGTGGCTGAACATTAACATAAGCCGCTCCAAACAAAGCTTTTGCTCTATCGATAGCTATTTGCTCTACTTCATCAACCACTTCGCAACCGCCGTAATAACGTTTTCCGGGGTATCCTTCCGCATATTTATTGGTTAATACCGATCCAGCAGCTTCCATTACTTGTTCGCTCACAAAGTTTTCAGAAGCAATCAACTCAATACCATGTAGTTGACGTTCTTTTTCGGCTTGTATTAGTTCAAAAATTTGTTCGTCACGTTGCATATTAATATAATGTTCTAGTTAAATATTCGGCAAAAATAACAAATAGATTATTTATACCCATCAAAAAACAGTTAATTAGCACCAAGTTATAAACCATCTTTTTAACTGTTAAAACTATCTTACATTTTTTTATATTTTTTCAGATAAAATAAAAAATTTATGTAGGTTTGATGAGAATACTATAACAATAAACACCTAATAAAGTTATGCCATTATCCGCTAACAATCCAGATAGAACATCGTGGTTGCACGTTGATAAAAACTCCGATTTCCCAATTCAGAACATTCCATTTGGGGTGTTTTTAACTCGCGACGATATCATTACCATTGGAACTCGAATTGGTGATACCGCCATAGATTTGGGTGCACTGCACCAGTTGGGATATTTTGAAGGCATTGCCTTAACGGACGATATTTTTCTTCAGGATTCGTTGAACGATTTTATTGCCGACGGAAGAAAAACATGGCGAGCCGTAAGAAACCGCATTGCCGACATTTTTGATAGTAATAACGACACGCTTAAAAACAACAAAAGCCATAAAGAAATCGTGCTATTCCGTTTGGATGAAATTGAAATGCAATTGCCCGTGCAGATTGGCGATTACACCGATTTTTATTCCAGCATGGAACACGCCAAAAATGTGGGCACCATGTTCAGGGATCCCGACAATGCTTTGTTACCGAACTGGCTGCACATTCCGGTAGGCTACCACGGCAGGAGTTCTTCTATTATTCCTTCGGGTATTCCCATTCACCGTCCGCAAGGCCAAACCTTGCCCAACGGTGCTACCGAGTCAGTTTTTGGCCCGAGCAAGCTAGTGGATTTTGAATTGGAAATGGCTTTTATTACTACCGACGCCAACGATTTAGGTGAACCCATCCCCATTGCTGAAGCTGAGGAATATATTTTCGGGTTGGTGCTCATGAACGATTGGAGCGCACGCGACATCCAAAAATGGGAATATGTGCCACTAGGCCCGTTTTTAGCCAAAAGTTTTGCCACTTCCATTTCGCCGTGGATTGTTACACTCGATGCTTTAGAGCCTTATCGCGTTGCTGGGCCGAAACCTGTAAAACCGCAATTGGACTACCTAAAATATAAAGGCAAAAAGAGCTACGATATTAATTTAGAGGTGGCCATTCAGCCCAACGGTGCTAAAGAAACCGTGGTGAGCAAAAGTAACTTTAAATACATGTACTGGACCATGGTACAACAATTGGCGCATCATACCGTAAACGGATGTCCTGTTAATTCCGGCGACATGATGGGGAGCGGTACCATTTCTGGCCCCACCGAAGATAGCTACGGCTCAATGTTAGAGCTCACTTGGAAGGGCGAAAAACCCATTAAATTGAAAGACGGTTCCGAACGTAAATTTATCAATGATAACGACACGGTAATCATGCGTGGCTATTGCGAAAAAGACGGTACCCGTATTGGTTTTGGCGAAGTATCTACCAAACTGTTACCCGTTTTCAATAAGAAATAAATCAAAAATCAATCTCAAAAATATGTGCTCCTTTCAATTTTATTTGAAGGAGCATTTTTTTTAAGACAAAAGAAATTACAAACTAATTTTCTTACTTTATTTTGAAATAAATTCCCATTTCATCGGATTAATTAGTTTTTAATCGGTAGTTTATTTATTTTGGCATCAAAATTGAAAAGCCTTCCGAACAAACCAAAACGATTAACCTATGAAGAAATTTTTACTTTTCAGCTTAGTGGCTCTCATCGCACTATCGTGCAGTACCAGTAGGCAAATAGAAAAGGCCGTAAGCGTGGGCAATTACGATCAAGCTATTTCTTATGCCTTAGATAAATTACGCACCAATAAAGACAAAAAAGGAAAAGCCGATTTTATAATCATGCTCCACGAGGCATACAGCAAAGCCACCGCCCGCGATTTGGATAACATCGATTTTCTTAAAAAAGATAACAATCCTGAAAACTACATTCGTATTTACGATGCCTATGTGGCTTTGGATAATCGCCAAGAGCGCATCAAGCATATCTTACCGCTGTACGTCAATGGAAAGGAAGTCCGTTTTAAACTGTCGAACTACCACAGCCAAATTATTAAAGCCAAAAACAGTGCTTCGGAACAACTATATGTTAATGCGACGAGCATTTTAAAGTCGAAATTGAGCAACAAAACCGATTACCGTTTTGCCTATGATCAATTCCGTGATATTGAAGACATCAACCCCAATTACAAAGATGTGCGACAACTTATTGAAGTGGCACACCAAAAGGGGGCAGACTTTGTTTTGGTTGAAATGATAAACGATACCCGAAAAGTGATTCCGCAGCGATTGGAAGATGATTTATTGAATTTCAGCACTTACGGATTGAATAACCTATGGACGGTGTACCATAACAACCCCACAAACGAGGTAAAGTACGATTACAATATGCGCGTTAATTTGCGGGAAATAAACACTTCGCCCGAACAAATAAGAGAGCGCCAAATCATTAAGGAAAAGCAAATTGTAGATGGCAAAAAACTATTATTGGACGAGCAGTGCAACCAAGTAAAAGACAGCTTGGGCAACGCCATTGAGGTAGACAACCTAAAAACCGTGCGTTGCGAGTTTTACGAATTCACACAATTTAAAGCCGTAAAAGTGGCCGGAAACGTAGAGTATTACAATTTAAACACCAAACAGCTAGCCGATGCCTTTCCGGTGGATAGCGAGTTTGTGTTTGAACATATTTACGCCGATGCCCGTGGCGACCGCCGGGCTTTGGAAACCACACTTCTCCCCTTTTTAAACAACAGACGTGTGCCCTTCCCTACTGAAGAACAAATGATTTTCGACACCGGAGAGGACCTTAAGCTCCAACTGAAAAATATTATAAATTCGTATTCTTTGAATTAAATGATGTAAAAAACGCCCAACTTTGAGTTGGGCGTTTTTTATATCATTTGTCCCGCACCATAAGAGTATCAGCTAAGAAAACCAAGTAACCGCATACAATTCCAAAGCTTCCATTTTACCCCGCAGTTCCGTTTCACCCAATGGCGTCAAAGTATAAGTACCATCAAGTTTTAAAGCCTCTACCAACACTTTGGAAATCAAAACATCAACCCCAAAACTGTTGCACAATGCTTGGATACGTGCGGTAGTATTGAGCACATCGCCCGTAAAAATGATGTCTTTTTTAAGACTTCCTATTTCGCCCGTGGTGACTTTACCCATGTGGAAACCCGCTTTAAAAGTTGGCGCTACACCAAACTGTGTTTTGTACCAATCGGCACGTTGCTGCATGGCGGTTTTCATCTGCGTAAAACAAGCTAGACAATTGTTGTTTTGCAATCCTTTTTTTAATGGCCACGACACCACAATCTCATCGCCCACATATTGGTAAATTTCACCCGAGAATTCAATAATCGCCCCCGACAAATCGCGATAATAGGCATTCAGCAAATCAAAATATCTAACATGCCCTAACTGCTCGGCGATCGTGGTTGAGGATTTCATATCCAAAAACATAAAAATACGTGTTTCCTCTTGGGGTTTATGGTATTTTCCGGTGAGTAAATTGCGTAATACGCCATGCCCCATATTTTCGCTCATCTCCACATAAAACAACGATATACCCAACGATACTCCCAATTGCAAAGCCGTACTCCAAAAAGTCAGGCTTTTTAAAAATACCGCGAACTTAGTCCAAACCGCTTCGCTAAAAACAGACACGCCCAACTCCAAGCTGGCCGCAACAGGAAAAGTGAACAGCAAAATAACAAACAGGAGCAAAATGTAAATAGCCAACTTGCCCAACATTTTTTTTGCAAAACTGTTTTTGGCAAACAACGGATTAATTACATAAAGTTCAATCGTGCCGATAATCAGCCCCAAAACAAAAATGGCACTACACGCAAAAAGCAACACTCTAAGATTAACTTTTATAGCGCCTTCGCCCACAGTGTCGGGTGCTGCGGCGTATTCAATAAACAGAAAAACGAATGCCAACAGCAACCAAATAATACCAAATGGCAATATTCTGGAAAGGTTGTACTTAATGCGCGGTGCGAGCATGGTTGTTGGTTAATGCAGAAAACGAAGTTAACCTTTCTTCATAAAAAAAGAAAGTCTGCCCCAACGTTTTTAGCTATCCGAAACGTGTTTTATAAAATCGCCCGATTTTATTTGACGCAATCCATCTAGCGGTAAATTATAAAGGTAAACAATGGTCTCAACTGGCGTACCATCTACCAAAAAAGCAGTAACCTGATGCTTTTTAAACAAATGTGGTTCGGGGTAATTGGGGCCAGTGCCCTCGTAGTCATCAAGCACTTTAAACACGGCAGCATCGTGTATTTTGAATATTTTTCCGTGTACATTTTCAGAAGTGTTTTCACTTAAAACTGCGCCGGGGTACCAAGATACTTTGTAAAGTTTTCCGTGGAAATAACCATTGCCCAAACACTGGGAATGGGCGTGCAAAAAACTGGCCATATCGTTTCCGGTGTCTTTCAACAACGTGCCGTAAACAAATAAATAAGTTGAAGTCATCGATTAAACAAACTGACTTAAATCCAGATTGTTGATGGCTCCGTGGCTATCGTGCGCCACAACACTTCCGTTTTTAATAGCCAACAATTGCGGCGATTCATGAAGCACTTGAAATTTAGCTGCAATTTCATTGGAAACCTCACGAAAGGCAATTAAATCCAAATAGTATAAATCGGCATCGGTGTCGTTTAAATTGTAATCGGCCTCAAATTGCTTTTTTACCATACGACTAATACCACAACGCGTAGAATGTTTAAAGATGAATTGTGTTTTTTCGTTTGATTTTTGCTGAATATCGTCCAACTGATTAATAGCATTCAATTCAATCCAAGGCAAAGCATTTTCTTCTTTGGGTTCGTCTGAACCTCCAAATAATTTATTTAATAATCCCATAAAACTTCTCTTTCTTTATTAATCATTTTTAACTCAGTCGAATCAAATTTCAAATCTTACAAACGGACAAAAAGTCACTACAAATCAGTATTTAACAGACATTTTGTCTCCCTTACTACATTGGTAAGATAATTGACTTTGTGTGGTTGTAAAAGTAAAAAACAAATCAGGATCTCTAAAAGGGAATCCAAAAAAATAAAAATATGAACCTAAACAATTATACCATAAAATCGCAGGAAGCCATCCAGCAAGCGCAACAAACTGCGCAAGGCTTGGGGCACCAACAAATAGAAAATGAACACCTTTTTAAAGGCATTTTTGAGGTGGATGAAAACGTTTTACCTTTCATTTTGAAAAAATTGAACGTTAACGTTTCAATACTTCAACAAGCTTTAGACAAGCAGCTGGAAAGTTTTTCTAAAGTTTCGGGTGGCGAATTCATGCTTTCTCGCGAAGCTGGAAAATCGCTTAACGAAGCATCGATTATTGCCAAGAAAATGAAAGATGATTATGTATCGATTGAACATTTGATTTTGGCGATTTTTAAATCGAATAGTAAAATAGCACAGATGTTGAAAGACCAAGGTGTTACCGAAAAAACCTTGAACGCCGCTATTGCCGAATTACGCCAAGGCGACCGCGTAACATCGCAAAGCCAGGAAGACACCTACAACTCTCTGGGCAAATACGCTAAAAATTTAAACCAACTGGCCAAAGATGGCAAGTTAGATCCGGTAATTGGTCGTGATGAAGAAATACGAAGAATTCTTCAAATTTTATCACGTCGTACCAAAAACAATCCGATTTTGGTTGGCGAACCCGGTACGGGTAAAACGGCTATTGCGGAAGGTTTGGCCCATCGAATTATTGATGGCGATATTCCTGAAAACTTAAAAGACAAACAAATTTTCGCCCTTGATATGGGTGCATTAATTGCCGGCGCAAAATACAAAGGTGAATTTGAAGAGCGCTTAAAAGCCGTAATTAAAGAAGTAACCAGTAGCGATGGAGACATTGTACTGTTTATTGATGAAATCCACACCCTGGTTGGTGCGGGTGGTGGCCAAGGCGCCATGGATGCAGCCAATATTTTAAAACCTGCATTGGCTCGTGGCGAGCTGCGCGCCATTGGTGCCACCACTTTAGATGAGTACCAAAAATACTTTGAGAAAGACAAGGCTCTGGAACGACGTTTCCAGAAAGTTACGGTGAATGAACCCGATACCGAAAGTGCCATTTCCATACTTCGCGGTATCAAGGAAAAGTACGAAACACACCATAAAGTGCGTATTAAGGATGATGCTATTATTGGCGCGGTTGAATTGTCGCAACGCTACATCACCAACCGTTTTTTACCCGATAAAGCCATCGATTTAATGGATGAGGCTGCTTCAAAAATGCGCATGGAAATCAACTCCAAACCAGAAGAATTGGATGTTTTGGATCGAAAAATCATGCAGCTTGAAATTGAAATCGAAGCCATTAAACGCGAAAAAGACGAGGCGAAATTGAAAAGCCTGCGTTCCGATTTAGCAAACCTAAAAGAAGAACGTAACGAAATCAATGCCAAATGGAAAAGTGAAAAAGAAGTGGTCGATAATATCCAAAACACCAAACAGGATATTGAAAACTTCAAATTGGAAGCCGAAAGGGCCGAGCGTGAAGGCGAGTACGGAAAAGTGGCCGAATTGCGCTACGGTAAAATAAAACAAGCCCAAGAGCAACTTGAAATCTTTCAAAAGCAATTGCAGGAACAAAGTGAAAATTCCTTAATAAAAGAGGAAGTGACTTATGACGATATTGCCGAAGTGGTTGCCAAGTGGACAGGCATACCCGTTACCAAAATGCTGCAAAGTGAACGCGAGAAGCTTTTGAAGCTGGAAGACGAATTGCACAAACGTGTGGTTGGCCAGGAGGAAGCCATTGAAGCCGTGAGTGACGCCGTAAGACGTAGCCGTGCCGGATTGCAAAATCCACAAAAGCCGGTCGGCACCTTTTTGTTCCTCGGAACCACTGGTGTTGGTAAAACCGAATTGGCAAAAGCCTTGGCGGAATACTTGTTCGACGACGAAAACGCCATGACCAGAATTGACATGAGCGAATATCAAGAACGCCACGCCGTAAGTCGATTGGTAGGTGCGCCTCCAGGATACGTAGGTTATGATGAAGGCGGACAACTGACCGAAGCCGTGAGAAGAAAACCGTATTCGGTGGTGCTGCTTGATGAAATTGAAAAGGCACACCCCGATGCATTCAACATCTTGCTACAGGTATTGGATGAAGGCCGATTAACCGACAACAAAGGACGAGTGGCCGATTTTAAAAATACCATTATCATCATGACTTCCAACATTGGAAGCCACATTATTCAAGAGCGTTTTGAAGCCACAAAAGACATAGAAACGGCCATAGAAGTCGCCAAAGTAGATGTATTGGCGCTGTTAAAACAATCGGTGCGGCCTGAGTTTTTAAACCGAATAGACGATACTATTATGTTTACGCCTTTAAGCAAGGAAAACATTATCGATATTGTAGAACTACAGCTTAAAAACATCACTAAAATGATAGCCAAACAAGGTATCACTTTTGATGCTACACCAGAAGCCGTGAGTTACTTGGCCGACAAAGGTTACAATCCAGAATATGGTGCCCGACCTGTAAAACGCGTCATCCAAAAAGAAGTGCTTAACGCTTTAAGTAAAGAGATTTTGGCGGGGAAAGTCACAACAGATAGCATCATTTTACTCGATGCATTTGACGATAAACTGGTGTTTAGAAACCAAGGCGACCTCGTTCAAGAAAAATTTTAAGATTTATTAGTTTGATTGACTACCCGAGTAATCGGGATAAAAAAAAAGCAACACAGTCCATAAAAAATACTAGTGTTGCTTTTTTTATTTAAAACTGTAAACCCTTCAAACATTTCGTGTCTAATCAAAAACATGATAATAACGCATGGATTCCATTCAACAGTTATTCTTCGAGCAGCATGCACGCCCCATTATTCCCGCCGAACCGCAAGAACCAAGTCCCGACTCTGAAAAAATGAGCTATAAACAAATTTAAAAATCAACAGTGTGTCGCTATAGCTTAACCGTTAAATAAAGTTTAAAACCAGCCCAAACGCTGGTTTCTTTTTTATATTTGATTTCTTTAACATAACACGATGCAAAGAACTTTACTCTACCTGTTTTTATTCGTATTTACTTGGGCTTCTCTTCAAGCCCAAAAACCTAAAACCCCATCTTCCACCGAAATTTATAAATCCATCCAAAAACTTAATGTTTTGGGCTCGGTGCTTTATGTGGCGGCACACCCCGACGATGAAAACACCCGACTGATTTCGTACATATCCAACCATTTAAACGTCAATACAGCTTACTTATCGTTAACCCGTGGCGATGGCGGACAAAACCTTATAGGTCCTGAAATCAGGGGACTTTTGGGCGTCATCCGCACCCAGGAACTTTTAGCGGCCAGACGTGTTGATGGTGGCGAACAAGTATTTTCGAGGGCCAACGATTTTGGTTATTCCAAACACCCCGACGAAACTTTCGACATATGGAATAAAAACGAAGTATTGAGCGATGTGGTTTTGGCTATTAGAAAGTTTAAACCCGATGTGATCATCAATCGTTTTGACCACCGCTCGCCCGGCACTACCCACGGCCACCATACCGGTTCGGCCATGTTGAGCATGGAAGCGTTTGATTTGGCCAACAATCCATCTGCCTTTCCCGAGCAACTTGAGCATACTTCCATTTGGCAGCCCAAGCGCATATTTTTTAATACCAGCTGGTGGTTTTATGGCAGCGAGGAAAAGTTTGAACAAGCCGACAAAAGCAACATGCTCAGTTTCGATATTGGCACCTATTATCCACTCACAGGTATCTCAAACAACGAAGTCGCTGCTTTAGCACGGAGCCAGCATTTAAGTCAGGGGTTTGGCACCAACCTACAACGGGGCAATCAAAACGAATACATCGAGTTTTTAAAGGGCGAGCCACTTTTGAACAACAACGATATGTTTTCGGGTATCGATACCTCTTGGAACCGCATTAAAGGCGGAAAGGCCATCGGCAATATTTTGAATGAAGCAGAAGCGAATTTCAATTTTAAAAACCCTTCGGAACATATTCCGCAATTGGTGGAAGCCTACAAATTGCTTCAGAATATTGAGAACGAGCATTGGAAAACCCAAAAATCAAAAGAGCTAAAATCGATTATTGAAATGTGCGCTGGTTTGTATTTAGAGGCTTCAGCCGATACCAGCATAGCCACGCCTTCAGAAACCATTAATGTTAATCTTGAAGTGCTGAACAGAAGCGATGTGCCCATTACTTTGATGAGTTTAATTACCCCAAACCACGCCAACATTTCAAAAAATATCGCATTAAAAAATAACGTAAAATATAATTTTAAAGAACCAATAAAAATTGAAAGCGAAGCTACTTACACCTCACCCTATTGGCTAGAAAAGAAAGGCTCTTTGGGCATGTACCATGTGGATGATAAAACCCTCATTGGCCTCCCGGAAACACCAAAAACTTTAAAAGTCGATTTCCATTTGCAAATTGCAGGCACACCGTTTACATTTTCAAAAAATATTATTCACCGCTACGCCCAACCCGACAAAGGTGAACTGTACCGTCCGTTTGAAATCATTCCCGAAGTATCGGTTGCCCTTACCGAAAAAGTGATTATTTTCAGCGACAATAAACCACGCGACATTCACGTTACGGTTAAGGCCGGCCGCGATAACTTGACGGGCTACGTACAAATAGCGCATCCTGAAAACTGGAACATTTACCCCAAAAAGCAAAAGATAAACATAGCCAACAAAGGCGAAGAACAAACATTGGTTTACACGGTTATTCCGCCCAAAAACAAAAATGAAGGCTTCTTAAAACCCACGGCTCATATTGAAAATAAAACCTACGCCAAAAAACTTATTGAAATTGATTATAATCATATTCCGTTTCAAACAGTTTTATTGCCCAGCGAAAGTAAAATTGTGCGTTTAGATATTAAAAAGAAAGGTGACAATATTGCTTACATTCCTGGTGCGGGCGATGTGGTTCCTGAAAGTTTACACGAAATTGGGTACAACGTTAGCGTGTTGAATCCTTCTGAAATTACTCCCGAAACCTTAAAGCATTTTGATGCCGTTGTAGTCGGCATACGGGCATACAATACCGTAGAAGAACTCAAATTTAAACAGCAAATACTTTTCGATTTTGTGGCCGATGGCGGAAACATGATCGTACAATACAACACCAATAGAGACCTAAAAACTGAAGAGTTGGCTCCGTATGAACTGCACGTATCGCGAGACCGTGTTACCGACGAGCATGCCGAGGTACGCTTTTTAAAACCCGAGCACCCGGTTTTAAATGAACCCAATAAAATTACCCCACAGGATTTTGAAGGCTGGACACAGGAACGCGGACTCTATTTCCCAGATTCTTGGGGCAAGGAATTCACACCCATTTTATCGCTTAACGATAAAGGAGAAAGCCCTAAAAACGGTAGCTTATTGGTCGCCAAACACGGAAAAGGCTATTACATTTATACCGGTTTAAGCTTTTTTAGGGAATTCCCAGCGGGCGTTTCCGGGGCCTACCGATTATTTGCCAATATGCTTTCCATTGGCAAAACAGATAGCAATGAACAAGCGCAACTAAACGATTAATCATGGAAGACAATAAAGCCCCGAAACAAATTTGGCAAAAATGGTATTCCGTAGTTTTAATAGCCAATGCCATTTACTTTTTTGTGTTTTACCTCATAACCAAATCCTTTTAAAATATGCAGATTTTAAGTTGGATTGATTGGACTGTTTTAAGTTTAACACTCGCCGCCATTGTAGCCTACGGTACCTGGCAAACCCGTGGCAGTAAAAATGTAACGGACTATTTACGCGGCGGGAACACCTCTAAATGGTGGACCATCGGGCTATCGGTAATGGCCACTCAAGCCAGTGCGATTACGTTTTTATCTACCCCTGGCCAAGCTTTTAACGACGGTATGGGCTTTGTTCAGTTTTATTTTGGACTGCCTATTGCCATGATTGTGATTTGCATGGTTTTTATTCCCTTATATCACCGATTGAAAGTGTACACGGCATACGAGTTTTTGGAAAATCGCTTCGATTTGAAAACCCGAACCTTGGCGGCCATTTTATTTTTGATTCAACGGGGCTTGGCTGCCGGAATCACCATTTTTGCACCAGCCATTATTTTGTCGGTGGTTTTGGGTTGGGACTTACTAACGCTTAACATCGCCATTGGCGTACTCGTAATTATTTACACCGTTTCGGGTGGTACACGAGCGGTAAACGTTACCCAAAAGCATCAAATGTTGGTGATTTTTATTGGGATGCTGGTCGCTTTCTTTTTGATTGTTGACAAACTTCCGCAAGATATCACCTTTAAAAAAGCACTTGATATCGCTGGTGCCAGTGGCAAGATGGAAGTGCTCGATTTTTCATTTAATCTTAATAACCGCTATACGTTTTGGAGTGGCATTATTGGCGGAACTTTTTTAATGCTTTCATATTTCGGCACCGACCAAAGCCAAGTACAGCGCTACCTTTCGGGGAAATCGGTTAAGGAAATGCAACTGGGACTTATTTTCAATGGACTGCTGAAAATCCCCATGCAGTTTTTCATTCTATTGGTGGGCGTAATGGTATTTGTTTTTTATCAATTTAATGCCTCACCAGTAAATTTCAACCCAACCGCCACCGATTTAGTTTTAAGCTCCGAATATGCGGACGAATACAAAACACTTCAACAAGAACAACAAGCCGTTTTTAACGACAAGCAGAACATTATAGCCGCTTATATTAACAACGAAAACCCCAAAGCAGCCAACTACATTGCTTTGGCCAACGAAGCCCAAAACGACATACGAGCAGAAGCCAGAACACTTATTGATAAAGCTTCAGAAAACCAAGATATAAAAGTGGAAAGCAACGATAAAGATTATGTATTTATCCACTTTATTTTGAACAATTTACCTCGCGGACTTATCGGGCTTTTATTGGCGGTTATTTTAAGTGCTGCCATGTCGAGTACCGCGAGCGAGCTCAATGCTTTAGGCTCGACCACCACCATGGATTTATACAAAAGAAACACCAGTGATAAAACCGAAGAACATATGGTTAAAGCCTCAAAATGGTTTACTTTCGCATGGGGCATCATGGCCATTGCCGTGGCCTGTGTAGCCAATTTGGCCGAAAATTTAATCCAATTGGTAAATATTATTGGCTCTATATTTTACGGCAATGTTTTAGGGATATTCCTGTTAGCGTTCTTCTTTAAATTCGTTAAGGGCAATGCCGTTTTTATTGGGGCACTAATCACCCAAACTATCGTGATTGCACTTTACTTTTTAAATGAATTTGAAATCATTAACCTACCGTTTTTATGGCTAAATTTTGTAGGCTGTATTATCGTGATTGCTCTAGCCTGTTTAATTCAATTAACACAAAAAAATGACACCAGACAAAACATATAAGAAAATAAAATGGGGCATTATTGGCCTCGGAAAAATAGCCGATAAATTTGCCACCGATTTGGCAACCATAAGCGATGCCGAACTGTATGCCGTGGCTTCGCGGTCGCAAGCAAAAGCCGATGAATTTGCAAAAAAACACCACGCCACAAAAGCTTACAACAGCTACGAAGCTTTAGCCAAAGACCCCGATATTGATGCGGTTTACGTAGCTACACCTCATAGCTTGCACAAAGACAACGCCATCATGTGTCTAGAAAACGGCATTGCTGTTTTAGGCGAAAAACCTTTTGCCATGGATGCCTCTGAAGTAGACGACATGATTTCCAAAGCCAAAGAGAAAAACGTCCTATTAATGGAAGCGCTTTGGACCTATTTCTTACCGCATTACCAATATGTTTTAAAGGAACTAAAAAACAAGACCTTCGGCAATATTGTAAAATTGGAAGCTGATTTTGGCTTTACGCGTCCGTACGACACCAACACCCGGCTATTTGCCAAAAATTTGGGCGGCGGTAGTCTGCTCGACATTGGCATCTATCCTATTTTTGCTGCGCTTTCTACTTTAGGAATGCCAAAAAATATTGAAGCCGAGGCCACTTTTTTTGAGAATGGCACCGATAGTACCTGCCACATGCTTTTCGATTATGACAATGGAGCAAAGGCCGAATTAAAAAGTTCATTGATTGAAGAAACGCCCACCCAAGCCATTTTTCATTGCGAAAAAGGCATTTTAAAAATTAATACGCAATTTCATGCGCCATCTACGGTCTCCATTATAAAAAACGGAAAAGAAGAAGTTAAGGATTTTAACTATACCACGATTGGCTATAATTACGAGGCCATCCATTTTAATAAACTGCTAAGAAAAGAAAAAACAGAAAGTGATATCATGACTTTCGATTTCAGTAAAAAACTGATTAAAACACTTGATGAGGTTCGGAAAATTATCGGGCTTGATTATTAAAACCTTCGTTTCTTTAGCGTGAAAGTTTCTTTGGCTTAAAACGTCTAAGTCAAGAAATAAAATAGCAAATATTATGCATATAAAAATATGGTCCGATATCAGATGTCCATTCTGCTATATCGGCAAAAAACACTTTGAAGCGGCGCTGAGCCAATTTCCAAATAAAGATGAAATCACTGTAGAATGGAAAAGCTTCGAGTTAGACCCGAATTTAAAAACCGCGACCGATAAAAATGCAATCGACCATTTTGTTGAAAGCAAAGGAATTGACCCTGAACGAGCCAAACATATGTTTAACAATGTTACCGCCATGGCATCACAAGCAGGTTTGGATTTTAATTTGGAAGCCTCGATTCCGGCGAACACGTTGAAAGCACATCGGTTACTTCATTTGGCTAAACAAGAAGACCTGAGCGACCAAACCAAAGAAGCCCTTTTGAAAGCCCATCTTAGCGAAGGTAAAAATATTGACGACGTAAATGTACTCACCTCCATAGCCTCTGGTTTAGGAATGGATGCCGAAAAAGTAAAGGCCATGTTGGAATCGGATGATTTTACCTATGAAGTGAAACAAGACCAAATGGAAGCCCGAAATTTAGGCATTAATAGCGTGCCATTTTTCGTGATAGACGACCAATACGGTATTTCTGGAGCGCAACCGGTGGAAGTATTTACCGAATCACTTGAAAAGGCTTGGAAAAACAAAAAAAGTAAACTTGAAATGGTTTCTGAAGGCCATAGTTGCGATGTTGATGGCAACTGTAATTAAGATAACTTAATCCGCATAAAAAAAGCTGAATTGAAAGTTAAACTTTCAATTCAGCTTTTTTTAATTTTTATTTTCAATAAATTTTACATTGCCCCCCACTCTTTCAGTGAATCTTTATTCATTTTAACGTAATCGGCGTTACCGGCAGCTTCAGCCCCAGCCAACGATTTTTTGGCCGCTTCAATAGCACCTTTCTTATCGCCAGCTTTGGCATAAATTAAAGCCTGTCTTCTTAGTTGCCAAAATGGTGCTTTATCGCCGGCCATATCGATAGCCTTATCAATCCAAATTTTAGCCTGCTCAATATCTTTTCCTTCCTGAAGGTAATACGCCGCTGCCGCATAATAATCGTTGCCACTTGGCCCATTCATCACTTTAGAAATGGATTTAGACACCAAATCATCGGTAGGCACCTCAATTTTTACACCCGCATACACATCTTCCCAAAGCATTCCTAAAACAGCCGAGCTACTGGTTAAATCATCAAAGGTTATGGTAAACGTTTCAATTTTTACAGGCATTTTGTAAACCTCTGCGGTTGCTTTAGCGGCTACTTTACTTTCGTCCCAATTTTGTGGCGTTCCCCAATTTTCGGTATCCGAATAAAAATAAACCTCCCACGATTCCTTTCCGGGCTTAGTGAAAATAGCGTAACTACCCGCTTTTAGTGTTTGTCCGTCAACAACAGCGTCAGTGCTCAAGCTAATCGTAGTATTTTTGTTTGCTCCCGTTCTCCAAATTTTATCATAAGGCACCAAATCACCAAAAATAGTTCTTCCCCTCATATTGGGTCTGGAATATTCCAACGTCACGTTGGTCAACCCCACTTTTTGTTCGGTCTTAGAGTACGGACTCGGTGCCGGGGTCTCAACTTGGGCTTTTACGCTATAAACCGTAGTAAGGGCTAATAGCAATAGTAGTAATTTTTTCATTTTAGTTTTATTTAAGTTATACATGTTCCATAAAAGTACATATCACCCCGCATATTACTGTTAACAAAACCTTAAAAGTAAGCGCAGGTCAACAGAGAAAACCACGAACAAATTAAACATCTCGGCGTAAATGGTGTTTTTAAGCACACTCTAAATTTTTCAATTTTGGCGATAAATCGAGCATTCAAAAGCTAACATTAAAAAATTTTGTTTAACTTTTAATTTTTTTTATTAAACATTTTATATATTTGTGATAAACAATAAGTTATGGCAAAGAAGAAAAACATATCAGAAGATAAAATTATAAGCATATATATGGATTATGTTTTAGAACACGGTGAAAACCCCAAATCGGTTTACGCTTTCGCGAAGCTTCATCATTTTGAAGAAACCCAATTTTATGATTATTTTACGGGTTTTGAAGCAGTTGAAAAAAGAATTTTTGAAGCCTTTTTTACTAACTCGATTCGCGTTTTGGAGAAAAACGAAGATTACAAAATTTTCGATGCCCGGAATAAATTACTCAGCTTTTATTACACTTTTTTTGAAAACTTAACAGCCAACCGCAGTTACGTTTTACAGGCTTTGAACAAGCATAACAACAATTTGAAAAATTTACGCGTTTTATCAGGGTTAAGACGGCATTTTACTGAATACGTGCACGGTTTGGGCATCCAAATGTTAGACTTAAAAGAAAAACGACTAGAGCGGTTGCAGGAAAAAGCGCTGAAAGAATCGGCTTGGGCGCAACTGCTTTTTATCATTAAATTTTGGATGGAAGACCAATCGTCCGGCTTCGAAAAAACCGATGTTTTTATTGAAAAATCGGTTAACACCAGTTTCGATGTACTAAATATTGCGCCATTACAAAGCGTTTTAGATTTAGGAAAGTTTCTTTTCAAAGAAAAAATACACATGAACTAGAAAGCGCCATGAAAACAATTGATAGCATTCCGACCTCGAAAATATCCAGAGCCACCAAATTAGTTTCTACAGGGGCCAAAGTGGGCGTAAATTACTTGAAATATTACGGCGATAAATTGGTAACCAATGAAGGCGAAGCCAAAGAACGTTTAAACAAAAATAATGCGTCCGATATTTACGATGGCTTAAAGCAATTAAAAGGCAGTGCCCTAAAGGTGGCCCAAATGCTAAGTATGGAAAAAAGCATTTTGCCCCGTGCCTATGTCGAGAAATTCTCTTTAGCGCAGTTCTCTGTGCCGCCACTTTCACCGCCATTAGTCACTAAAACCTTTAAAAAATATTTTGGCAAAACACCAAATGAAATCTTCGATACCTTTAACGCAACGTCTGTTAACGCGGCAAGCATTGGCCAAGTGCATATTGCCGAAAAAGATGGGAAAAAACTTGCTGTGAAAATCCAATATCCGGGCGTTGCGGAAAGTATTGCTAGCGATTTGGCCATGGTAAAACCCGTGGCCATGAGCATGTTCAATATAAAAGGAAAGGATTCAGATAAATATTTCAAAGAAGTCGAAAACAAATTAACCGAAGAGACCAACTATATTTTGGAACTTCAACAGAGTGAAGAAATAGCCCAAGCATGCAAGCATATTCCAAACTTAAAATTTCCGAAATATTACGAAGCCTTGTCGTCAGAGCGTATCATCACCATGGATTATATGGAAGGCGAACACCTTTCGGAATTCGTGCAGCACAACTCCAACCAAAGCACAGCCAACAAATTAGGTCAGGCCCTATGGGATTTCTACATGTTTCAAATCCACCGTTTAAAAAAAGTACATGCCGATCCACACCCTGGCAACTTTTTAATTTCAAAAGAAGGCGAATTGATTGCCCTAGATTTTGGGTGTATGAAATCGATTCCTGACGATTTTTATGTGCCGTATTTCGAGTTGGCAAAACGCGAGAACATCAACAACAAAGTCATTTTCGAAAGAAAATTATTTGAATTGGAAATTTTAAAACCGGACGACTCACCTGAAGAATTGGAGTTTTTCACTAAAATGTTCCATGAAATGTTAAGTTTATTTACCCAGCCGTTTCAACAAGACCATTTCGACTTTTCGGATGCAGAGTTTTTCGGAAAAATAGCCGATTTGGGTGAGCGCTATTCCAAAAACACTGAACTAAAAAAAATGAATGGCAATCGCGGCTCCAAGCATTTCATATACATCAATCGTACGTTTTTCGGACTTTACAATTTAATGTTCGATTTAAAAGCTCAAAACATAAAAATTGATAATTACTTGAAATTATAATGACCTACTTTAGTGCTTCAGATATAGAACAGCTCGATCATATTTACAAGATAAACTTGATTAATAGCTCCTCGGGTTACAAATCTGCCAATCTACTTGGAACCCGATCAGCGCAGGGTATCGAAAATGTTGCAGTGTTCAGCTCAGTAACCCATTTAGGCTCCAGCCCTGCTCTGCTCGGTTTCTTTTTACGCCCAACTACAGTGTTAAGAAACACCTACCAAAATATTAAAGAAACCGGTTTTTATACTGTAAATCATATCCATCAAGAAATTATTCAAGATGCCCACCATACCTCGGCCAAATACGAATCTAACATTTCAGAGTTCGAGGTTACCAATTTAAAAGCAGAATATAAAAACGATTTTTATGCGCCTTTTGTTGGGCGCGCGCCCATACAGCTAGCGATGGAATTTGTTGAAGAGTACCCCATAAAAGCCAACAACACCATTTTGGTAGTGGGCAAAATTAAAGCACTTTACGTTGAAGATGGCTTAATTGAAAACGACGGATTCATTAATCTATCTTCCGCCCAAGTAGCTGCCATAAATGGATTAGACGGCTACAGCATACCCCAAGCACGTGAACGCTACGGTTACCAACGTCCAAAAAATTTAGTTACGAACAAGGATTAACTCCTTATTTTTTAATGATTTAAAGCCATATGACTATTCTTGTTACAGGAGCTACGGGCTACATTGGCAAACGCCTCATCCCCTTTTTGTTAAATGAGGGGCATACCGTGTTTTGTGTAGTACGAGATAGACTAAGGGCAGATAAAAGCTATGCTGACGAAGAGAACGCCCATGTAATTGAGGGCGATTTTTTAAAGCCAGAAACGCTCAAGAATATACCAAAGGACATTGATGTTGCCTACTATTTAATCCATTCGATGTCTAATTCCTCAAAAGATTTCAAATCACTTGAAGAGCAATGTGCGCAAAATTTTAAATCGGCCATTGAAAAAACAAACGCCAAACAAGTTATTTACCTCAGTGGTATTACCAACGAAAAAAAGCTCTCGAAACACTTACAGTCTCGAAAAAATGTAGAAGAATCACTAGCTTCAACAAAGTATGCACTCACCGTATTTAAGGCCGGTATTATTGTAGGCTCAGGAAGTTCTTCGTTTGAAATTATAAGGGATTTAGTTGAAAAGCTACCTTTTATGATTGCTCCAAAATGGCTAAATACCAAAACACAGCCTATTGCGGTTAGAGACGTCCTCGCTTTTTTAACTCGGGGTGCAGGCAAAAGCGAACTTTATAATACATCTTATGATATTTTTGGTCCGGAAGTTATAACATACAAAGAGATGCTACTTCAGTTTGCTGAAGTGCGCGAATTAAAACGTTACATATTAACCGTTCCGGTGATGACCCCAAAATTATCGTCGTATTGGCTGTACTTTGTCACTTCAACATCATACAAGCTCGCCACGTCGTTAGTAGATAGTATGGGCGTTCAAATTATTGGAAAACCGAGTAATATTAACAGCATTCTTGATGTTCACCCCATAAGCTACAAAAAAGCGGTAAAATTGGCGTTCGAAAAAATTGAGCAAAACAGTATTGTGTCCAGCTGGAAAGATTCCATGATTAGCAGTGGGCGGCTTCGGAAAAATTTGTACAAATACATCAACGTACCTCAATTTGGCTGTTTTCGTGATTATAAAGAGCGTAAAGTAAATAACGAAAATATCACAATCAACAAAATTTGGAGCATTGGCGGAACAACAGGTTGGTATTACGGTAATTTTCTTTGGCGTATTCGCGGATATATCGACAAACTTTTTGGCGGTATTGGTTTAAGGCGCGGGCGAACCAATCCTTCCGATTTGAATGTTGGCGATGCGCTCGACTTTTGGCGCGTTATTTTTGCCGACAAAAACAAAAAGAAGCTCTTACTATACGCAGAAATGCGACTGCCCGGTGAGGCATGGCTCGAATTCAAAATTGAAAACAATCTGCTTAAACAGACCGCCACATTTAGACCTCGCGGACTTTGGGGACGATTGTATTGGTACAGTGTGCTGCCGTTTCACGGGTTTATTTTTAAAGGCATGATTAACGAATTGGCCAAAGCTTAGCCTAATTTTTCATTTTAGTAGATTTTATGAAAACCCTCCGACTCATACTTGGCGACCAACTCAATATAAAACACACATGGTTTAAAAATATCGAAGACGATGTGTTATACTGTCTTTTTGAAATGCGACAGGAAACCGAT
This sequence comes from Tamlana crocina, assembly GCF_012037625.1. Classification (NCBI taxonomy): domain Bacteria; kingdom Pseudomonadati; phylum Bacteroidota; class Flavobacteriia; order Flavobacteriales; family Flavobacteriaceae; genus Tamlana; species Tamlana crocina. Next base: position 134,571 of record NZ_JAAVJS010000009.1, on the reverse strand, counting down.
TATGTGGTGCACCACATTCAAAAAGTGATTGGCTTTTTTGCGGCAATGCGTCAGTTTTCAGAAGATTTGAAAAGTAGCGGGCACCGTGTTCATTACCTTAAAATTAATGATGAAAACAATCAGCAAAACCTAGTTGATAATCTTTCCGAAGTCATTAAAAACAAAAATATTGAAAAGTTTGAATACATCCTCCCCGATGAATACCGACTGGACGACCAGTTGAAGACATTCTGCAACCAGTTGAGTATAGAATCCCAGTCTGTTTCCGCAGAACATTTTTATACCGACAGAGAGGAATTGGCTCAATTCTACGAAGGCAAAAAGCAGTATCTCATGGAAAGTTTCTATCGATACATGCGTAAAAAGCACGACATTCTTATGGTTAACGATCAGCCAGAAGGCGGCAAATGGAACTACGATAAAAGCAACCGTAACAAATGGACTGGCGATACTGAAATTCCGCAATATAAATGGTTTAAAAACGACGTAGATAGTTTGATTGACGATATTGAACAAGCTAACATTAAAACCATTGGCGAATTTAAAACCAAAACCTTCCCTTACCCCATTACCCGAAAACAAGCACTGGAACAGCTTAAATATTTTTGCGAAAATCTTTTGGTTCACTTCGGTGATTTTCAAGATGCCATGCACACCAATGAAACTTATTTATTCCATTCTCGGCTATCGTTTGCCATGAATTTAAAACTTCTTTCACCTAAAGATGTCGTGAACAAGGTAATGAATTACTACCGCAAACACGGCGAGCACATCGATATTTCGCAGGTAGAAGGTTTTGTGCGACAGATTATTGGATGGCGCGAGTACATGCGGGGCATGTATTGGATGCTCATGCCAGACTACAAAACCAAAAACGAACTAAAAAACAATAACCCCTTGCCCGACTTTTTCTGGACGGGTAACACTAAAATGAATTGCCTAAAACACGCCATTAGCAACTCGATGGAAAACGGTTATGCCCACCACATTCAACGCTTAATGATTACGGGTAACTATGCCCTTTTAACCCAAACCAATCCGGATGAAGTAGACCAATGGTATTTGGGCATTTATGTAGATGCCATTGAGTGGGTACAACTCCCTAACACCCGTGGGATGAGTCAGTTTGCAGATGGCGGCAAAATTGCCACAAAACCTTATGTTTCCTCAGGCTCGTACATTAGCAAAATGAGCAATTATTGTGATAATTGCCACTACAACAAGAACAAAAAAACTGAAAAAGACGCCTGCCCATTTAACAGTCTATTTTGGAACTTTTTGGACGAAAAACGTAAATTTTTACACAACAACTACCGCATGAAAATGATGTATAGCATTTTAGATAAAATGTCTGCATCACAATTAAATAAAATAAAAGAACGCGCCCAAAAAATTATAGAATATCCAGAACAGTATTAAGTCTGAAGCGCTTTGAACAATATTCCTCTTCCCATCTTAAAAACCACCAATATTTTTTTTGTTTAACTTATTTAAATAACTCTTAAACATTTTGTATATTTGAATAAAATGATACTCGATTCAACATACCATAACAAAGAACATAAACCACTTCTGGAAGACATGGTCGGCAGGCCTTTTTCACTTTTTGAGTCCATTAAAATGAATGGCGTGGGTTCAAAACGTATGATTATAAGTGAGGTAAGTCCAAATCTTGCTCCATATATGAATGTGGTTTCCGATGTTAATTATGCTAATATCGAGCTGAGGAAAAAAGGCATCCTAATTTATATCAACAAAGGACTTAAAACCTATACTTGGGCCATCCCCTATTATCAATTGGTGGTATATCGAACCAATGGTATTAGCATACATGCACAAGGTAGTTTCATTCATTTTAAAAACAACAAAACATTTAGGGAGAACAAAAGGTTTTTCGAAAAAATGATGAATGAAAAAATAAAAAACGCTTCGCAATTTAATTTCCGTACCCCATGACATTTACAGCACAAGAAGAAGACCGAATTATAGAAATGGCCTGGGAAGACCGCACCACCTTTGAAGCGATAAAGTTTCAATTTGGCTTGAAGGAACAAGAAGTGATCAAATTCATGCGAAAACAATTAAAGCCTAGAAGTTTTATAGTGTGGCGCAAACGAGTTCAGGGACGAAAAACAAAACATAAAAAATTGAGGCATTTTGAAGTTGGTAGCTTTAAATGCTCCAGACAAAAAACCATTTCCCACAACAGGATATCTAAACGTTAAGCCGTGAGGTATTCAATATCAGAAAAACAAAAAAAATGAGCACAGGAACAATTAACGGAAAACTTAACGGGCATCGTCTAAACGGGCTATCGGTTGACGATATAGGAGACGACCACCTATACACTGGGCTAGAAACCCCAATGAAAGCAGATGCCCATAGTATGAGCGACGACGAAAAAAAACAGCGACTTACCCTGTTGTTCGAAGAAGTTTTGGATGTTTTAGGACTCGACCTTAACGACGACTCCTTAAAAGGCACGCCACAGCGCATCGCTAAAATGTATATTGATGAAATTTTTTCAGGGTTAAATCCTAAAAACAAACCGAAAGTGGCGCTGTTCGATAACAAGTACCAATACCATCAAATGCTTGTTGAAAAAGATATATCATTTTACTCCAATTGCGAACACCACTTTGTACCCATAATCGGCAAAGCCCATGTGGCTTACATCTCTTCCGGTAAAGTTATCGGACTTTCAAAATTAAACCGCATCGTTCAGTATTATGCTAAACGCCCGCAAGTTCAGGAGCGTTTAACCAATCAAATAGCGGAAGAACTAAAACATATACTCCATACCGAACACGTTGCCGTTATTATTGAAGCCAAGCACCTGTGCGTATCATCAAGAGGCATTAAAGACGACACCTCGATGACCATTACATCCTATTTTGGGGGAAAATTGAATACACCAGAAAAAATCACTGAATTTCAAAACTATATTAAAAGCTAACATTATGGACATCATTAACGAAGCATTAGCATTTGAACAGCGTAAAATGAAATCGCTATCAACCAGCGACCGTGTTAAAATATCAAGAGAAGCCAAACGACTCATCTTAGCTTTGAACAACATTTACAAGCAGAAAAAAGATGAAAACATCATGGATATTATGAAACGGCTTACGGCCATAAAGCAGAAAGTAGAAAAACGCTTGAAGGGTGCACCTCTATCGGCGTAATATTTAATAAGTACTCAAATTTTAAGCAAAACCAACATGTTTTATTAAAGTTTTTATAAAATAAAGCAATAAAAAGATCAAATATCATAGATTTTATTATATTGTGAAATTCATGAAACAACATACGTTTCAGAACCATTCAATATACAGGATAAAATAAAAACTATGGAGATTATTGATCGAGCTTTAGAATTTGAGCAACGCAAGCACACCTTTAAAACAACCAGCGAGCGTATTGAATCCTCGAGAGAAGTTAAGGATTTAATATTAAGCTTGAATACGATTTATAAGGAAAAGAAAGATCCAAAAATTATGGATCTTATGAAGCGATTAACAGCCATTAAACAAAAAATTGAAAAACGGCTAAAGGGCAGGCCATAACCCATAAAATGCCCTGAAACCATATGAAAACAATTATTATAATTGGTGGAAGTAAGGGCATTGGCAATGCCATTGTAAAAACACTCGTTAGCACACACAACGTGGTAAACATAAGTAGAACCACGCCTCCAGAGTCCCACCCCAACTTAAAACATTACTCCTGCGACGTTCTAAAGGACGATTTGCCCGAAATTGAAAGCGCCGATGCTTTAATTTATTGTCCGGGCAGCATCAACTTAAAACCAATTTCCAGATTAAATACCAAAGACTTTCAGACCGATTTCGAAATCAACGTCTTGGGTGCCGTTAAGGCCATACAACAATACCTTCCGGCATTAAAAGCATCAAATAGTCCATCCATTCTACTTTTTAGTACCGTGGCCACCCAATTGGGCATGCCTTTTCATGCGAGTATAGCTACTGCAAAATCGGGTGTGGAGGGCTTAGTAAAATCTTTGGGCGCCGAACTTGCCCCTACCGTTAGAATTAATGCTATTGCTCCAACGGTAACAGACACCCAACTGGCTTCCAATTTACTGCGAAATGAAAAAATGGTCGATAACATTACTAATCGGCATCCGCTAAAAAAATATTTAAACCCGCAGGAAGTTGCAGATATGGCCGCCTATTTAATCTCAGAAAAGGCCGCTGCATGTTCTGGGCAAATCTTTAAAATGGACTGCGGTATAGTTAGCTTTAAAATTTAGACATGGATTCTCATCATAATATTTGGAAAACCATCACACATAAACGAACAAACAACAGAACCTTAAAATAATTCAACAAATGAAAACTGGTTTATATGTCATTATTTTCTTGATTATCAATTTTGGTGCATTGGCACTGAGCAGTTGGCTTATGGATAACGGTCCGCAAACCGGATGGTACCAAAATCTAAACAAAGCCCCATGGACACCACCAGGCTGGGTTTTTGGAGCGGCGTGGACCACCATTATGCTCTGTTTCTCAATTTATATGGCCATTCTTTTAAAAATACACCCACATCAAAAGGTGGTCATTTTGTTTTTAATCCAACTGGTTTTAAACGTGGGGTGGAATTATCTTTTTTTTAATCAGCATTTAGTAGTCCTAAGTCTGGTGTGTATCGCCCTGCTAACAATCATCATTTTTAAATTCTTATTCGATTTTAAAACTATAATGTTGGCCAAACAACTTTTAGTGCTCCCCTATTTCATTTGGCTATGTATTGCCACCTCTTTAAATGCCTATATTTTAATCTACAATTAAATTGATGAAACTATACCGGTTACATAAAACACAAAAACTTCCCATATCGATCGCCGAAGCATGGGATTTCCTTTCCAATCCGAAAAATTTAAAGACCATCACCCCCGATTACATGGGTTTCGAAATTCTTTCGGGAGCCGACCGCCCCATGTATGCCGGACAAATTATTCAATACATCGTAACACCCGTTTTGGGCATAAAAACCAAATGGGTTACCGAAATTACCCATAGTATGCATCAAAAGTATTTTGTCGATGAGCAACGTTTTGGGCCTTATGCCCTATGGCACCACAAACATTTTTTAAAAGAAATTGAAGGCGGTGTTGAAATGGAAGATATTATTGATTATAAATTGCCCTTCGGAATTTTAGGGCAATGGGCACAGCCCATTCTCGTAAAGCCAAAACTGGAAGAAATATTCAACTACAGACAACAAAAACTTGAAATGCTTTTTGGTACTTTTATTAAAACCGGACAACATCAATGAAACAGCCTATAAATATATTTTGGTTCCGTCGTGATTTAAGATTGGATGATAACCTCGGATTTTACGAAGCCCTTAGAAGCGAACACCCCGTATTGCCCATTTTTATTTTCGATAAAAACATTCTCGACAAACTGCCCGAAGATGATGCTCGCGTCACCTTTATTTTCGAAACCCTTCAGTCCATGCGATATGCCCTTCAAAAGGAGCACAGCAGTAGCATTGCCATATATTACGATACGCCCGAAACCGTTTTCAACAATCTCATTGAAACCTATAACATCGAAACCGTTTTCACCAATCATGATTACGAGCCTTATGCTACCGAGCGCGACAACCACATCAAATCATTGCTAGAGGGCAATGACATTGCTTTTAAAACCTTTAAAGATCAGGTCATTTTTGAAAAAGATGAAGTAGTAAAGAACGATGGCGACCCGTATGTAGTTTACACACCGTACATGAAAACCTGGAAGGAAAAGTTTAAAAGCCACAATCTGGAGATTTATTACACCAATAGTTATTTAAAGAATTTGGTGGAACATACCAGACTACCCAATATATCTTTATCCGACATGGGTTTTAAAACGGCTTCGCAAAAAATAGAAGATTATACCGTAACGCCAACGCTCATTCAAGAATACGAAAGCAAACGGAATTTCCCCGCGCAAGATGCCACCTCGCGTTTGGGGCCACACTTGCGGTTTGGTACGGTAAGCATCCGAAAAATGATAAAAAAAGCCATTGCCGAAAACAACGAAACCTTTTGGCAGGAACTCATTTGGCGCGAGTTTTTTATGCAAATTCTATGGCATTTTCCGCATACGGTTACGAAGAGTTTTAAACCCAAATACGACCGTATTGAGTGGCGCAACAACGAAGCTGAATTCAAACTTTGGTGCAAAGGAAAAACGGGTTACCCCTTGGTTGATGCCGGTATGCGCCAACTCAACCAAACCGGCTTTATGCACAATCGCGTACGGATGTTGGTGGGCAGCTTTTTATGTAAACACTTGCTTATTGATTGGCGATGGGGAGAGGCTTATTTCGCCGAAAAACTGCACGATTACGAAATGGCAAGCAATGTAGGTAACTGGCAATGGGTAGCAGGAAGCGGTGTTGATGCTGCACCATACTTTAGAATTTTTAATCCCACCACACAAATTGATAAATTCGATAAAAATTTAAAGTATATTAAAACTTGGGTGCCCGATTTTCAGGGACTCACGTATCCCGAAAAAATGGTAGACCACAAGTTTGCTCGAGAACGCTGCTTAAAGGTTTATAAAACGGCGTTGGACTAGTGAAGCTTAAAATTAACTTTGCGAAAACTTTGGCTATTTTCGTTATTATTATGTTGTAATAATTATAACTGACCGTAATGTAGTTGTGCATAGAGTATTGATTTAGGCCAAATACGAAAAAAAGGATTGATGATAATATTTACAATTTGGCTTTTGCTTTTCAATTGTTCTAAATCAATATTCAATTCAGAGTGTACCTGCTCCTAAAAATAAGATAACATAACTTACGATCTATTGATAGACTGTTACATGTTAAGACCCTTCACTATCCTTTTCAAAATTGAGGTTTAATTCGTTTTTATTGAAATCCAACGTGCGAATTGGAAATGGGATATTGATTTCTGCTTTATCAAAGTTCGCCTTAATCAGTTTTATAGCTGTATGTTTTGCGGTGTGTTCATGTTTAGGTTTAGATAAACTTATCCAAAAACGCGTCATGAAATTAATAGAGCTATCTCCAAACTCGGTAAAGAAAAACTCTACATCTTCTCCTGGCTTTTGCTTGAAGCTTTCTGAAATAATCTTTCTAACCAAATCTTCAACTTTTTGCAAATTGCTTTCGTACCCAACACCACAGGTTACCGTAATTCGACTTCTATCGGTAATCGAATAGTTAGTAAATGCATCATCTACAAATTTATAGTTGGGAACAATTACATAATTATTGTCTGGTCGCCTCAAAACAATATTTCTTAGGCTAATTTCTGAAACGAATCCTTTTATATCATTTGTTTCAATATAGTCATTAATCCTAATTTTCGGCATGAATGACAACACTAAACCCCCAACGGTATTGCTCAAGGTACCTTGCAAAGCCAAACCAATGGCTAGACCAACTACACCTGCACCAGCCAAAATACTGGTCAGCACTTTATTAAGATCTAATACCCCCAAGGCAACAAAAAAACCAATCAATATCACTGTAATAAAAATTATTTTAGCAATGATATCCTGGATGGACTTCTGTTGTATTCTTGATAAAATAAATTTTATAAAAACCTTTCTCGCTCCCCTAGCTATAAAATAAAACACAATCATTACCAATATGGCCAAAGCGAGATTTGGCAGCTTTAAAATAATGGTTTCCATCCAGCTATCTAATTTATCCCATAGGCTGCTTACAGCCTCTTCTATTGAAAATTTTTCTTTCATTTAAACCTTTTTAAATAACTTAATTCTATAATTTATCTTTCGTACCTTGGCCGTATTCACGTTTATAAATCTTAATAACAATTAACAGTAAACTGATTAACAACGGTCCGAAAATCAAACCGACAAAGCCAAAGAGAGGAACTCCCACGATAACACCAAAAAGTGTTATTAATGGGTGTACATCGTCAAGCTTTTTAAGTACAAATAGCCTGATGATGTTATCGGTCGACCCAACGATAACGATACCATAAATTAAAATACCCCAAGCCTGAAAGGTATCTCCATTTGAGAGTGTTAACAAAAACACAGGAACAGACCCCAACATACTGCCAATAAACGGAATCATGGCACCAATAGTTACGATTACCATCCAGAAAAAGGGGTTTTCAATACCAAAAATCAAGAAGCCTATTAGTGCCACCACACCTTGTGCTATGGCTACCAAAGGTATTCCCAATGCATTGGCTCGAACCATTTCTCGTGTTTTTTTTCCTATAATCTCTAAATTGTCATCTCCTATTGGGATGTATTCATAAAGGGATTCACGAAGCTCTTTTCGGTTGGTCAACATATAATATAGCAAAAAATACATAATGGTAATAGCTATAAATGTGGCAAATGTGCCACCGGCCAAATCCTGAAGGTTTTTCGATACCCAGCCAGAAACTGCACTGGCATCAATTTCTGAAGTAAGATCATAACCGTAGCGATTTTCAATATTGCCCAGTTGCAGTTTTAAGGCTGAAACCACCTTTTCTGAATTAGTTACGGCCTTACTAATTTTATTGCCCAGCATCCAAACCGCACCACTTAATGGTAATAAAATAACAATGAATGACAACAACATTAAAACGCCTGCTGCCAAATTAGGATGCCAGCCTTTTTTGGTTAGCCTATGCATAAAATCTTTTAACAGCACATATAGGGTAACCGCTCCCAACACCCCCGAAAAATAAGGAAGTACTTCCTTAAAAATAAGACCACCAATTAGTGCTATCAACAAAAGCACAAAAATTTGACGGATGATTTTTGATTCTATCATACTTAATTATTAATCAATACCAATAAATAGCTTTCCAAACACTTTTATAAGTTCTGACTTGTTCTTCTATTTTTTTGTAAGATCTTAGGAAAAAAGGTTTTCTATTAACGCTTTAAGATAAAAAATTAACTTGTTTAAGTGTTAAAAGCTTTTTTTATTAAAAATATTAACAATAGCTAATATATCGAGGAAGCTATGGTATGCTTTCGCTCATTACCAAAGGTTTTTTTTGGTTATCGCTACTTTTTATATAATTTAAAAAAAGCCACTAAAAACACGTTTAGACATTAAATTTGTTTTTTTGCTACATTTTTTTTCTAAAAAAATCATATAAATCAAAAAATTGCAGTACAGTACAGGATAGAATCAATCTAATCTTAGCATATTTTTGTTGAATAACTTTTTAAAAACAACATGAGCACAGTAACAAAAAACTTCAAATACGTAGATTATCTTTGGGATAATGAAAAAGCAGAAAGCCTAGGAGACGACCAAGTCGCTTTATTCTTATACCGTTCTAACATATTAGGAGCAGATTTAAGAATCACGAATTACGGCGGTGGAAACACGAGCTGTAAGACCATTGAAAAAGACCCTTTAACCAATGAAGAGGTTGAAGTCATGTGGGTAAAAGGTTCTGGTGGAGACATCGGTACGTTAACCCGTTCCGGTATCGCTGGCCTGTACACTAACAGATTGCGTGATTTAAAAAATGTTTACGGCGGATTGGAAGACGAAGACCGCATGGTTGGCTTGTTCAACCACTGTATATACGATCTGGACAGTAAAGCGCCTTCTATCGATACGCCTTTGCATGGTTTGTTACCGTTCAAACACATAGACCACTTGCACCCCGATGCCCTTATTGCCGTAGCTGCCGCTAAAGACAGCGAAAAGGTAACCAAAGAAATTTGGGGCGATACCATGGGGTGGGTGCCTTGGCAACGTCCTGGTTTTGATTTAGGCCTTCAATTGGAGAAATGCTTAAACGATAACCCTGGAATTAGAGGTATTGTTTTAGGAAGCCACGGATTATTTACTTGGGGAGATACGTCTTACGAGTGCTACATGAACAGTTTGGAAGTGATTGAAAAAGCTTCTGAATATATCGACAACAAAATCAAGGAACAAGGTGCTGTTTTTGGTGGCCAAAAAGTACAAAGTTTGCCAAAAGAAGAGCGTTTGGAAAAAGCGGCCCAATTAATGCCGTTATTAAGAGGATTGTGTTCTTCTGAAAACCAAATGATCGGTCATTTTTCCGACACCGATGTGGTGATGGAATACATCAACAGTAATGATTTGGAAAGATTGGCCCCTATGGGTACGTCTTGCCCAGACCACTTCTTGAGAACAAAAATCCAGCCTTTGGTATTAACTTTAGATACCAATGAAGATGTATCGGATGCCGATGCCGTGCTTAAAAAATTAGAGCCTGCATTCGAGCAGTACAGACAAGAATACGCCGATTACTATAATACTTGCAAAAGAGATAACAGCCCAGCAATGCGCGACCCTAACCCGGTAATTATTATTTATCCAGGAGTAGGTATGTTCAGTTTTGCAAAAAACAAGCAAACTACGCGTGTGGCGAGCGAGTTTTACATCAATGCCATTAACGTAATGCGTGGTGCCGAAGCGATTACTGAATACACATCTTTACCAAGACAGGAAGCTTTCGATATTGAATATTGGTTATTAGAGGAAGCTAAATTGCAACGTATGCCAAAAGAGCAACCATTATCCCGTAAAATAGCATTGGTTACCGGTGCTGGTGGAGGTATTGGTAAAGCGATTGCCGATAAGTTAGCTGCCGAAGGTGCGAATGTAGTATTGACTGATATTAATGAAAACAGCCTAAAAGAAGCCCACGCTACTTACAAGCGCGATGTGTCAGCTTATGCCGTGTGCGATGTTACCAATTACGATTCTATCGTTAACGCATACAAAAAAGCATGTGTTGAGTTTGGTGGGGTAGATATTATTGTACATAGTGCAGGTTTGGCTATCTCTAAACCAATTGAAGAAACTTCCCAAAAAGATTGGGATTTGTTACAAGATGTTTTGGTTAAAGGCCAGTTTGAATTGGCTAAAGCTGGCGTTGAAGTGATGCGCAAGCAAAACCTTGGCGGAAACTTCATCAGTATCGCCAGTAAAAACGGATTGGTTTCAGGACCAAATAATGTAGGCTACGGTACGGCTAAAGCGGCACAACAGCACATGTCACGTTTATTGGCCGCCGAATTGGCAAAAGATAAAATCCGTGTAAACGTAGTAAACCCAGATGGTGTTATTGTGGGCAGTAAAATTTGGGAAGGTGCTTGGGCCGAAGGTCGCGCCAAAGCTTACGGTATTACCGTAGAGGAGCTTCCTGCACACTACGCCAAAAGAAACCTGTTGAACGAGATTATATACCCAGAAGATATTGCCAACGGCGTGTTTTCATTGGTAGGTATTTTAGATAAAAGCACCGGAAACATCATTAATGTGGACGGCGGAATGGCAAATGCCTTCGTAAGATAGTTATTAGAGTTAGTTTTAGTTGAAAAACTTCCATAGCATATCAAATATATATGGGAGTTTTTTTTTAAATTTTAATCCATGAAAATAGAACAGAACCATATTCAAGATTCGAATAAAAAAAGCCTTCAATCGCACCAAGAACAATTCGATTTTTTATCGAACAACTTATCAAAAAAAGGTGCCGACGTACAAGGTATCATCAATAAACTAAAAGACTTCCAAGTAGCTATACCGAGTTGGGCATTGGGTGCTGGAGGTACCAGATTTGGGCGTTTTTCATTCTATGGAGAGCCTTCAAGCTTAGAACAAAAAATACAGGACGTGGGCATATTGCACGCCCTTACGCAAACGGCAGGCGCGGTTTCGCTCCATATTCCTTGGGACATTCCACAGGATTATGCTGCCATTAAAGAAATCGCCAACGGCTTGGATATTAAGTTTGATGCGGTAAACTCCAACACGTTCCAAGACCAAAAGGATGCCAAGGAAACTTACAAGTACGGTTCGTTGAGCAACACCAGCGAAGCGGTAAGGCAACAGGCTATTCAGCATAACCTGGATGTGATCAACATCGGTGATAAATTGGGTTCAAAAAGTTTGACCGTTTGGTTGGCCGATGGGTCTTGTTTCCCTGGCCAGAACAACTTCCAAACAGCGCTTCAAAATACGGAGAACAGCTTAAAGGAAATCTACAAAGGCTTACCCAACGATTGGAGCATGCTCATTGAGTACAAACCTTACGAGCCAAACTTCTACAGCACGGTAATCCAAGATTGGGGCACCTCGTTTATGTTGGCCAATGCTTGTGGCGAAAAAGCCTATTCGTTGGTGGATTTGGGCCACCATTTGCCAAACAGCAATATCGAGCAGATCGTTTCCATATTAATGTCGAAAGCCAAATTGGGAGGTTTCCACTTTAACGACAGCAAATATGGCGATGACGATCTAACCGTGGGAAGCATCAAGCCCTATGCCCTATTCCTAATCTTTAACGAATTGGTTTATGGTATGCAAAACAATCCGAACAATCCAGATTTGGCTTGGATGATTGATGCCAGCCATAACGTAAAAGATCCTTTGGAAGATTTGATACAATCTTTGGAGGCCATTCAAGAGGCTTACGCCAAAGCTTTGTTGATTGACCAAGCGGAGCTGAAGGCCGCACAATTAAACAACGATGTGGTAAAATGCCAAGAGATCCTCCAGGATGCCTACAGAACCGATGTTCGTCCGCTGTTGGCAGAAGCTAGACTAAAAGCTGGCGGTGCGCTAAGCCCTATAAACGCTTACCGCTCCTTGGATGTAAGAAACCAGCTTATAGATGAAAGAGGCAAACACACCGTGGCCACTGGATTATAATAAATTTAAATGCCCATTTATTAGGGCATTTTTAAACCCCAATACTAAACCAACATTAACCCACCAAAAAGTTATTTCAAAACTAAATTGACGAAATGATAAACGTAACGGCGGTATTTGACATAGGAAAAACCAATAAAAAATTCTTCCTTTTTGATAAAGACTACAAAGAAGTCTATAAAGAATATTCCAAATTCGATGAAATAGTTGATGAAGATGGCCACCCAACCGAAAATTTAAGCGCATTGCAAAATTGGCTAAAAGGCGTTTTCGAAAACATCCTCAATGCCAAGCAGTTTAACGTAACGGCCATTAACTTTTCAACTTACGGCGCCAGTTTTGTCCACCTCGACGAAAACGGCGAGGTACTCACACCGCTTTACAATTACACCAAGGACATTGACCAAAGCGTGATAGATTCCTTTGTTGAAAAATATGGGCCGAAAGAAGAATTTCTGAAAACCACCGGCTGTTTCGATTTAAGCCTTTTAAATTCCGGTCTGCAGTTGTACTGGATCAAGTACACCAAGCCTGAAATATTCAAAAAGATAAAATACTCGTTGCACCTCCCGCAATATCTCAGCTATATTTTTACGGGCATTCCATTGAGCGAATACACCAGCATTGGCTGCCATACCGCACTTTGGGACTATACCATAAAAGATTATCACAGTTGGGTATACAAAGAGGAATTGCATAAAATTTTGCCTCCCATCGTTTCTACCGAAACCAGCATCAACATGAACTACAACGGAAAACGCATCAAAATAGGTGTGGGCATTCACGATAGTTCTTCTGCCCTGTTGCCTTATGTGCGCAGCGTAAAGAAAAAATTCGTATTGGTTTCAACCGGAACTTGGAGCATTACGCTAAACCCGTTTGCGGAGCACGCCATAGTTGAAGATACCGATGCTGAAGATTCCATAAATTATATGCGGATCAACGGGAAACCCGTAAAGGCAACACGTGTGTTTCTGGGCAACGAATATAAAATCCAGGTCGCCAAATTGAGCGGGCAATTCGGGGTTGATGAGGATTACCACCGCCACGTAAAGTTTGATTACGACCTCTATTCTGAAATCATGCACGACTTTAAGCACATGTTTAAATGGGAAAGCATAAAGGATGAAAACATGCCGGACAAAACCGAAATCACCTACGACAAATTTGAACATGCCTACCATCAATTAATGACCGAACTTGTACTGTTACAGGTAAAAAGTATTCGCGACGTAGTTAGAGGTGCGGAGATAAAAAGACTTTATGTTGATGGCGGCTTTAGCGACAACGACCTTTTTGTTAAACTGCTGTCGCACTATTTCAGAAATATGAAATTGCGAACCACCGACTCATCATTGGGCTCGGCTTTGGGCGCTGCCATTTCAATTTCAGATAAAAAATTGAATTCAAAATTTCTCAAAAAAAATTATTCATTGAAAAAACACGTTCCGTTCATAACCAAATAAAAACTGGAAACCATTTGTTTTTGAAAGTAAACAGAACAACAATTCAATAGTAGCACTGGTGAGAATGTAACATGTCATAAAACCTGTAAAAATGTCGAAAAACCTCAAATTAGAACATCCCAGAGACCAGATTACTAGAATTATTAGTAGAATTTACAAACGTGGAATGACCACTACATCGGGTGGCAATATTTCAATAATTGACGATAATGGCGATATTTGGGTAACCCCATCGGCCATTGATAAAGGGTCACTTAGAGCCTCTGATATTATCTGCGTAAAAAAAGATGGCAGCATTGTTGGCAAACATAAACCATCCTCAGAGTTTCCATTCCATAAAGCTATATACGAGGCCAGGCCAGACATAAAATCGGTTATCCATGCCCACCCTCCTGCTTTGGTATCTTTCAGTATTGTTCGAAACATACCTAATACCAATATTATTTCGCAAGCCAAACATATTTGTGGCCCAATTGGATATGCCAAATACGAATTGCCCGGCAGTGATAAATTAGGCGAAGTAATAGCCGATGAGTTTAAAAAAGGATATAAAGCTGTTATCATGGAAAACCATGGTACGGTATTGGGCGGAAGTGATTTAACCGATGCTTTTGAACGCTTTGAAATGTTGGAGTTTTGTGCCCGAACTATTTTGTACGGTTCGCAAATTGGCACCCCAAACTATTTAACCGACGAAGACATCAACAGCTTCGAGAAACAGGCGGCACATATGCTTCCCGAAATGGAAACCACTGAACATTTTCCCGACGAGGTTGAAAAGCGTTTGCAGATTTGCAATATCGTTAAACGTTCCTGCGAACAGGGCTTAATGATCAGCTCGTACGGCACGGTTTCTATGCGATATAAAGATAACGATTTTTTAATCACCCCTACCGATGTAAGCCGTTGGGATATGAGCTTGGAGGATATTGTACAGATAAAGGGCGGCAAAAGGGAAAAAGCGAAAATCCCCAGTAGGGCCACTTGGATTCATGAAGAAATCTATAAGAACAACCCAAACGTAAATTCCATTATCATGACACAATCTCCGTACTTGATGGCCTTCGGGATAACAAAATCATATTTGAATGTGCGAACCATACCAGAGAGCTGGATTTTCCTGCAAGATATCCCATCGGTAAAATATGGCACACATTTTAAGTTCAACAACAACTCCGAAATTGTTGAAAACTGCACCACGGCCTTAATTATTGAAAACGATTCCGTAATTATAACTGGCGATAAATTACTACAGACTTTTGATTACCTTGAAGTGGCCGAATTTAGTGCAAAATCGATTGTTATGGGCGCTTCACTTGGTGAAATGGTTCCCATAAACGATGAACAAGTTGAAGAACTGAGAAAGAAATTTTTAACCTAATGGGCAAAATAAACCAGTACTAACCAAACAAAATACAACATATGGCATTATCACACATAGAAGAAGAAATTATTGAAGACATTGCAGGAGGCGAGTTTGAACGCACCCCTGTTCCCAAATCCAACCTAAAAAGCTGGAAGAGCTTCTTGGGCATGTATGCCGGAGAGCATGCGGCAGGAACCGAATTTATGATTGGGCCGTTATTTTTAACCGCCGGTGTTAGTGCTTTCGATCTGTTGGTGGGCCTGTTGCTCGGGAATTTGTTGGCCGTTTTGTCTTGGCGCTTCCTTACGGCCGAAATTGCCGTTAAAAACAGGCTGACGCTCTATTTTCAATTGGAAAAAATAAGTGGGAAAAACTTGGTCACCGCTTACAATCTGGCCAACGGTGTCCTCTTTTGTTTTTTAGCAGGATCCATGATCACGGTTTCTGCCACGGCAGTTGGTATTCCGTTCGATATGCCCATGCCAAAACTTGACGACACCCTGCCCAATGGCCTAACTTGGATCATTATCGTAATTTTGATTGGTGCCGTAATTTCCATCATTGCTGCCAGAGGTTACGATACGGTTTCAAAAGCCGCAAATTGGATGTCGCCCGTCATTGTATTGGCTTTTATTGCATGTGGCGTTGTTGCACTAAACCAATTGGGCGTTTCCAGCTTTTCTGATTTTTGGGATATTTGGGGCGAGGGAAAAGAGCCTTTCCCCGGCCAAATAAAATATACCTTTTGGCATGTTCTGATATGGTCGTGGTTCGCCAATAGTGCAATGCATATTGGCATGTCCGACCTTTCGGTTTTCAGGTTTGCAAAAAAGGCCAGTTCCGGATGGACAACGGCCGCCGGTATGTACGTTGGGCACTACATGGCCTGGATCGCTGCTTGCTTATTGTATGCCGTTTATTTAAAGACCCCAGAGGCCCAGGCCTTTTTGACCAACGGGGAAGCCCCTCCGGTTGCCCCCGGGCCTCTGGCCAATAATGCCATCGGTGTTTTTGGGATTATAGCTGTAGTGCTTGCTGGATGGACAACAGCCAATCCTACCATTTATAGGGCCGGCCTGGCCTTTCAGGCCATTCTGCCCAAGCTGTCAACAGCAAAAGTGACCATACTGGCGGGCTCAATCGCTACCATTGCAGGTTTGTTTCCGGCCTTTGCAATGAAACTCCTTGGCTTCGTGGCTCTGTACGGCTTTATCCTATCGCCAGTTGGCGCTATTATCGTGTTCGAACATTTCTTCCACAAGAAGGTCGGCATCGTTAAAAACTACGCCGAAGAAGCCAATATTAAGTTCAACAAATCGGTGTTTTGGGCATGGGCAGTGAGCTTCGGCATATTTTACTTCATATCCATTCAGTTCGATGTGTTCCTGTCGTTCGTAACCCTGCCCGCTTGGATACTCTGTGGTGTACTATTCTTGATTTTTAGCAAACAATTTCAGAGTAAAAAACATTAGCGTTAAGCTCTAACTTTACAAAAAAAGCTTCCAATTTTTTAATAGAGGAAGCTTTTTTGTTACTATAATTATCCCTCTGTTGTTCATACCTTATTCCGTTTAGCTACGATAGAGGTGTATTAAATGTTACTCCTTATACCTTGTACTATTTTTGCTAATACACTAATTATTAACTACATTTGGGCTAAATAAAATGAAGTGTATTTTTAAATATGAAACTTCACCTTTTAGATCGGAGTAACCTTGGCAACAGTTCGTTCGCAACTAAAGTTAACGAGTACCCTTACTTTTTAAAAGTATGGCATTACCATCCAGAATTGGAGCTGGTAGTGGTTTTAAAAAGTGAGGGGACTTGTTTTATTGGCGATAACGTTGAAAAATTTGGTATTGGGGACGTTGTGCTAATTGGTGAAAACCTACCGCATATGTGGCAAAATGATGAAGACTATTTCCTTCAAAATTCAAAACAAACGGCCAAAGCCATTGCCATACACTTTAAAAAAGATTATCTCGGCCCCAAGTTTTTCGAAAAGCCAGAAATGATCCATATTTTGGAATTATTTGAACGTGCCCGTTTTGGACTAAAATTTTTGAATATTGATAAAAACGTAATTTCAGAAATTCATAACATGCTGAAATTGGAAGGCTTTGAAAAAACCATGGCTTTTCTACATATATTGAACAAATTGGCCAAACACAAAAGTACCATGCGCTTGTCTAGCCAAGGATTTGTCAATTCGTTTCAAGCCTCAAAGAGTGATGCCCAAGACAATGTTCAAGCCTATATCTTTAAAAATTTCAATCAAGACATTTCGCTCGATAAAGCTGCCGAAATTGCCAATATGAATCCTTCGGCCTTTAGCCGTTTCTTTAAAAGAGTCAACCGAAAGACTTTTTCAAAATATGTTACCGAAATCCGTATCGGTTATGCCTGTAAACTGCTTCAAGAGAATAAATTCAATATTTCAAGCATTTGCTACGAATCTGGTTTCAACAATGTTTCAAACTTCAACAGGCAATTTAAACTCAGCATGAACTGTACCCCTTCAGAATATGTCGAAAAACGTAAAAGGTCTAATCTACCGCAACAATAATTGCCAAATATGATACCACAAACACAACAAGGCAAAAAAAGTATCACAGTGAATCAAATATTAAGAAGATTGTTGCATGATTACAACGTAATTTTGTATGCCTATGTCTAGCGACATAAATTCAGAGCTAAACGATGATGACAAAATTCAGCTTAAAAAATAAAATGGCACTTATTACTGGTGGTGGTAGTGGTATCGGCGAAGCCATTTCGCTTACCTTTTCTCTTCATGGAGCAAAAGTCCATATTTTGGATTTTGATTTGGAAGCTGCTCAATTTGTGGTTTCTAAAATTAAAAAAATTGGCGGCGAGGCCGAAGCCCATCAATGCGATGTAGCCAATCAGCAAAAAGTATTCAATGTCATCAATAAAATAGCGGAAAACGACTCAGGTGACTCGATTGATATTTTAATAAACAATGCCGGAATTCCTCACTTGGGAAACATAGAAGCCTGTGATGAAGTAGATTTAGACCGTCTTTATAACGTTAACATTAAAGGCGTTTATAACTGCATAAAAGCAGTTGTTCCGTTTATGAAAAAGCAACAAAACGGGGTGGTTTTGAATTTAGCTTCCATTGCGTCAACCGTTGGTTTAAGCGATCGCTTTGCTTATTCGATGACCAAAGGTGCGGTATTGACCATGACCTACTCCATTGCCAAAGACTATATAAAAGATGGCATCCGCTGTAACTGTATAGCTCCTGGTCGTGTACACACCCCGTTTGTTGACGGGTTCATAAAGAAAAACTACCCTGGAAAAGAGGACGAAATATTCAAAAAACTTTCAAAAACGCAACCTATTGGGCGTATGGGAAGCCCCCAAGAAATAGCCAATTTGGCGCTGTTTTTATGTTCGGACGAAGCAGGATTTATTACAGGATCCAATTATGCCATTGATGGTGGTTTTGTTACCCTGAATGGAAATTAATGAAAAAAATAACACAACATCAATTATGAAATTAATACGATTTGGTGCTGAAGCTGCAGAAAAACCAGGAATACAATTGGCCAACGGAACAAAAATAGATGTTTCGGCATTTGGCTCAGACTATAACGAAGATTTCTTCGGAAATAACGGTATAGAAAAACTAAAAACTTGGTTGGTGACAAACCAAGACAGTTGCCCGGAAATTGATGACAATGTACGGTTGGGCGCGCCATTAACACGCCCGTCAAAAATAGTTTGCATTGGGCTGAACTATGCACAACATGCGGCCGAAGCCGGAATGGAAGTACCAAAAGAACCGGTGCTATTTTTTAAATCGACCACGGCTATGGTTGGACCAAATGATGATATAATGCTTCCTAAAGGAAGTACAAAAACCGATTGGGAAGTAGAATTAGCTATTGTAATTGGTAAAAAAGCATCGTATGTGGAAGAAGAAGATGTTTTCGACCACATTGCCGGTTACGTTCTGCATAACGATGTAAGCGAACGCGCTTATCAAATTGAGCGTTCTGGGCAATGGTGCAAAGGAAAAGGCTGTGATACCTTCGCTCCTATTGGACCTTTTATCGCTACTACCGATGAAATTGAAGATCCAAACAATCTTAATTTATGGTTAAAACTAAATGGTGAAGTGATGCAAAACAGTTCGACTTCCGATTTTATTTTCAACGTACAGCAATCCATCAGCCATATTAGTCAGTTTATGACCTTGCTTCCCGGTGATATCATTTCAACTGGAACACCTTTTGGAGTTGGGCTAGGTTTGAAGCCTCCCGTTTATTTAAAAGCCGGTGATATTGTAGAATTAGGTATTGAAGGCTTAGGTACATCTAAACAAAAAGTAGTATCTTTTAGAAGTAATTTGTAAGCTAAACAAGAACGCACATTTTTAAAAACAAAAATTATTGAAATGAAAGTAGGTTTATTCATTCCGTGTTATATTAACCAATTATATCCGCAAGTGGGGCAAGCTACGCTCGAACTTTTGGAAAAACTGAATGTAGAAGTAGTATACCCATCAGGGCAAACCTGCTGTGGGCAACCCATGGCAAATTCTGGTTATGAATCAGAATCAGTGGGTACTTACTATCATTTTGTGAATAATTTTAAGGATTTTGATTATATCGTTACCCCTTCTGGCAGCTGTGCATACCATGTAAAAAAACATTACGACATTATACCTCAAACTGATGCCGTTACCGGAGTTAGAAATAATGTTTACGAATTGTGTGACTTCCTTTTAAATATTTTAAAAATTAAGAATTTAGACGCATCGTTTCCCCACAAAGTGGGTGTTCACAAAAGTTGCCATGGTTTACGAGGGCTGCGGTTGGGCTCATGTTCCGAACGCGTTACTTCTGATTATTCCTACATAGAAGAAGTGCTAAAAAAAGTAAAAGGCGTTGAATTGATGCCCGTTCAACGCGGAGATGAATGCTGTGGCTTTGGTGGAACTTTTGCTGTTGCCGAAGAAGCTGTTTCGGTAAAAATGGGCAAGGATAAAATAAAAGATCATTTGGAAAGTGGCGTTGAAGTGATAACGGCCACCGATACCTCATGCCTCATGCATTTGGAAGGTTTAGTGAACCGTAATAAGCAGCCGCTAAAAATTCTTCACGTTGCAGAGATTTTAAATAGCAACCTTTAATTTAAACACAACCAAATTATGAGTCATCCAAAATTAGCGAGCATATTCAACAAAGACGAAAAGAAAGTCGATTGGCACGATAAAGCGCTTTGGTTTGTTCGCCATAAACGTGATAAATCTGTTCACAATGTAAAAAATTGGGAAGAGCTAAGAAACCTAGGTAAAGGAATTAAAGCCCACATGCTTTCTAATATAGACACCTATTTAGAAGAGTTTGAAGCCAATGCACAGAAAAATGGTGTTGAGGTACATTGGGCAGCCAATGCAGAAGAGCACAATCAAATTGTTCATAAGATATTAAAAAATAACAAAGCCAAAAAGGTGGTAAAAAGTAAATCAATGTTAACTGAAGAATGCCATTTAAATCCGCATTTGGAAGCCGACGGCATAGAGGTCATCGATACTGATTTAGGTGAGCGAATCGTTCAATTAGCCAAAGAACCACCCAGCCATATAGTGCTACCGGCCATCCACAAAAACAAACACGAAGTTGACGAGCTTTTTCAGGAGCATTTAGGCACTCAACCCTGCGACGGCAATCCACAGTATTTAACAGGTGAAGCCAGAAAACATCTTCGGCAAAAATTTATTGAGGCCGATGTGGCTATTACCGGTGTTAACTTCGCCATCGCCGAAACGGGCGGGTTTGTAGTTTGCACCAATGAGGGAAATGCCGATATGGGTGCTCATTTAGCTCCCGTTCATATTGCCTGCATGGGTGTTGAAAAAATTATTCCAAAGTTAGAGCATTTGGGTGTGTTTCTGCGCTTGTTGGGACGTTCTGCCACAGGGCAGCCTATTACGACATATTCATCGCACTTCAAAAAGCCTTCCGAAGGTAAAAAATTGCACATTGTAATTGTGGATAATGGGCGCTCGGAACAACTCAGTCGTCCAGATTTCAGGGCCTCTCTACGCTGCATCCGTTGTGGTGCCTGCATGAACACTTGCCCTATTTACCGCCGTAGCGGTGGGCACAGTTATGATGCTACAGTTCCTGGGCCAATTGGCTCCATCTTATCGCCTGGGAAAGATTTAAAAAAGCACAGTACTTTACCGTTTGCCTCTACTCTTTGTGGCTCTTGTAGCGATGTTTGTCCGGTAAAAATTGACATACATGCCCAATTGTACAAATGGCGCCAAATCATAACCAAGGAAACGCCACAACCCTTTGTAAAAAAGAAATCGATGCAAATAATGGGAAGCGTGTTCACCAAACCCAATCAGTTTGAAAAAGTGGGTAAAATAGCACGGTGGTCGCTTAGAAACTTGCCACAATCGTTAATCAATTCTAAACCCAACGTTTGGGGCAAGGAAAGAGATTTGCCAAAGGGACCTAAACAAAGTTTTGATGAGTGGTATAACCAAAGACAAAAAAACAAAAACAACAGTTAACATGCGAAGTAGAGCAGAAATATTAGCAAAGTTAAAGGCCAACAAACCTGAACCCTTACCATTGCCACAAATAGACCCAGCCATATTTGATGAAAATTTAAACCTAATTGAAGAATTCACTAAAAAAGTTGAAGTAGTTGGCGGCAATGTTTACCGCGCTATTTCAGCAAATGATGTAGTAAAACAAATAAATGCCATGCTTCCTGATACTAAAGTAAACTATTCTGCTTTAGAGGGTACTTATGCTTTTAATACGGTTGATTTGAACACTATTAAAGATCCGAGAGATTTGGAAGATCTCGATATATTAATTCTTAACAGTGATTTGGCTGTGGCCGAAAATGGTGCCGTTTGGGTCAACGACCAAAACCTCCCGATTAGAGTGCTTCCATTTATTACTAAACATTTGGTTTTGGTACTTTCAAAGACAGATGTTTTACCTTACATGCATCAAGCCTATGAAAAATTAAACCAACAACCTACAGATTTTGGAGTGTTCATTTCAGGTCCGTCCAAAACTGCTGATATTGAGCAATCTCTGGTTATTGGAGCTCATGGCGCTTTAAGTTTGAGCGTATTTTTACTGGATTAAAACATCTCCAATTTCCTAGCCATTACATTTATTATAGTTTTGCTATATTGTAGCTAAATTTAGCTGCCAATGCAAGACAAACCCCTTTTGTCATCCGATTATAGAATCCGAAAACTTATCGGTACGCTGGGGTTGTTGTTGCCCATTGTATTACCGATTATCAAAGGGGAGTTTTTAGCCTCGGTAAGTCATTATTATTACGATAGGCTAACCTCGCAAATCCTTATA
This sequence comes from Tamlana crocina, assembly GCF_012037625.1. Classification (NCBI taxonomy): domain Bacteria; kingdom Pseudomonadati; phylum Bacteroidota; class Flavobacteriia; order Flavobacteriales; family Flavobacteriaceae; genus Tamlana; species Tamlana crocina. Next base: position 111,685 of record NZ_JAAVJS010000009.1, on the reverse strand, counting down.
ATTATACTCGCCACATTTGGACTGTTTTTAATTTCATACAGGGGGTATGTGCTAGATAAATCTTCTGAAAAAATAAGTGATGATGTATTGACCAACATTGGTGGTTTCGCGGCATTGTTGATTGTCTTTATCCCCACCTCGTGCACCAACAGCGCCAGCACCACCATCGATTTTCTTTGTTCAAATGCCAATCAAATTCCACTCCCACTCTTTGGGCACCAATCAACAACTTTAAATGGTATTCATTTTATTGCTGCGGGTGTGTTTATTCTTTGCATGGGTTGGATGTCTCGGTTTAAGTTTACCCGAGACGAACACGACCCCAACAATATCATTTACAAGTGGTGCGGAAATATGGTTTTTATCTCAGTAGGGTTGATTATTATATTTGTGGTTCTTGAAAAGTTCACCAATATTCCCATTCCGTTAAAAAACCACTACGTTTATGTTTTTGAAACCACTGCCATTATTCCGTTTGGTATTTCATGGCTATTAAAAGGTGAAGCTTTTGAAGACATAAAAACCATAACCAAACGTGTGGTAAAGCGGGAGACCTGAAATACTTGTTTATTGCGGCCATATCGTCATCTATCCTACTGTGGCTTATAACATCGTATTTCCAAAAATGTTGATGGAAATCTATTATCTTGTCTAATCTTTTCCAAATATATAAAACCGATTAATTAACATTCTAAACTTAGTTTGGCTGTTGTTTTAAAAGTTTTATAAAAAAAGCGCATCAAAATGATACGCTTGGTTAATTATGCAATCTTTAATTTTCAAAAGCTTTGAGGGTTTTGGTAATGATTCCCACACAATCCATCAATTGTTCTTCATTCATCACCAAAGGTGGTGCAAAACGAATGATATTGCCATGCGTAGGCTTAGCCAACAAACCGCTGTCCCTCAATGCCAAACAGATGTTCCAAGCGGTGTCACTGTCGTCATCATCATTTATCACAATAGCATTGAGCAAGCCTTTACCACGAACTAGATTAACAATATTGCTGGTTTGTATGTATTTGTCCATTTCACTTCTGAACAATTCCCCCAAAACATGAGCGTTTTCGGCTAAATCTTCATCACGAATTACTTCCAAGGCTGCCATAGCCACTGCAGCCGCCACGGGATTTCCGCCAAAAGTACTACCATGGTTTCCGGGTTTGATAACTCCCATAACGTCATCATTGGCCAAAACTGCCGATACGGGATATACCCCACCGCTTATAGCTTTTCCAAGGATTAAAACATCGGGCGTTACGTTTTCGTGGTTCACCGCCAATAATTTTCCGGTGCGGGCTATGCCCGTCTGTACTTCATCGGCAATAAACAATACATTGTATTTTTCGCAAAGGGCTTTTGCTTCTGCAAGGTAGCCTTCACTGGGCACATAAACACCTGCTTCCCCTTGAATGGGTTCCACTAAAAACCCGGCAACATTTGGGTTGTTTTTCAACGTACTTTCCAAAGCTTCTAAATTATCATATTCAATTTTTATAAAACCTTTGGTGTACGGACCGAAATTTTTTCGCGCAACCGAGTCGTTTGAAAACGAAATGATCGTGGTGGTCCGGCCGTGGAAATTATTTTCACAAACCACTATTTCGGCTTCATTTTCATCAATACCTTTTACCTCGTAAGCCCATTTTCTGCAAATTTTCAATGCGGTTTCTACGGCTTCGGCACCAGTATTCATTGGTAACAACTTGTCGAAGCCGAAAAATTCGCAAGCATATTTTTCAAACTTCCCAAGCATATCGTTGTAAAACGCACGTGAGGTTAAGGTTAGCGTTTGGGCTTGGTCGGTCATGGCCTTTACAATTTTGGGGTGGCAATGCCCTTGGTTTACGGCCGAATACGCCGATAAGAAATCGTAGTATTTCTTGTCCTCAACATCCCAAACGTGCACGCCTTTGCCTTTGGCCAATACCACGGGCAATGGGTGGTAATTGTGTGCGCCATACTTGTTTTCTAAATCTATCGCTTGTTGCGAAGTTAATTGGTCTAAAACAGCCATTTTAATAAAATTTAAATTGAAAAAAACAACTATTCCTTCTGTACCTTTATTCTTTCATAAACCCGAACGGGACGAAAAAGCAGCGTGGGAGAGAAATCATCCTTAAGAGCATGCAAATTACTAAATATTACTTGCTTTGTGAAATATTTTATGGCCCAAGCTGCTGTTTTTGCCGTATAAAAGCGTTTAAAAAATCATGATTCGTAAATCGTAAATAGCAAATCCTTTCATTACTTTTGCAGCATGCCTAGAAAAAAATCGAGAAAACAAATTTTTGAGCATCTGGAAGTGATTGATGCTGGAGCAAAAGGAAAAACCATAGCCAAAGCACCCGACGGAAAAGTGGTGTTTTTGCCCAATGCGGTGCCGGGCGATGTGGTTGATGTGCAAACCTTTAAAAAGCGAAAAGCCTATTACGAGGGCAAAGCGACCGTTTTTCATAAATTATCGGAAAAGCGTACCGAAGCCGTTTGCGAACATTTTGGCACATGCGGAGGCTGTAAGTGGCAACACATGGCCTACGAACACCAATTGTTTTACAAACAAAAAGAAGTGACCAATAACCTCACCCGCATTGGCCATATCGAGTTGCCCGAAGTCACGCCTATTTTAGGTTCAGAAAAGCAATATTTTTATAGAAATAAAATGGAATTTTCGTTTAGCGATAGCCGATGGTTAACGCTTGATGAAATTCAATCGGGAGAAGATGTGGGCGATAAAAACGCATTAGGTTTTCATATTCCGGGCATGTGGGATAAAATTCTGGATGTTAAAAAATGTCATTTGCAGGAACACCCTTCCAACGCGATTAGAAATGCCATAAAACAGTTCGCGATTGATAACGACTTAGAATTTTTTAACACGCGAAACCAAACCGGATTATTGCGTACCCTAATGATACGCACCTCGACAACAGGCGATGTTATGGTACTCATCCAGTTTTTTAAAGAGGATAAAACCAAACGGGAACTATTGCTCGATTTTATTGCAGAAGAATTTCCTCAGGTAACTTCGTTACTTTACGTCATCAACGAAAAAGGCAACGACACCATTTACGACCAAGAAGTGATTTGCTACAAAGGCAACGACCATATTTTTGAGGATATGGAAGGCTTGAAGTTTAAAATAAACGCCAAATCGTTTTACCAAACCAATTCCGAACAGGCTTACGAATTATATAAAATCACACGAAATTTTGCCAATTTAACTGGAAACGAATTGGTTTACGATTTGTACACCGGCACCGGAACCATTGCTCAATTCGTGGCCAAAAAAGCAAAAAAAGTAATTGGTGTTGAGGCCGTTCCCGATGCCATTTCTGCAGCGAAAGAAAATGCACAATTAAATGGCATAAATAACGTTGACTTTTTTGTGGGCGATATGAAACATGTTTTCAATGCGGAATTTATCAAAAAACACGGTAAACCCGATGTAATCATTACCGATCCGCCACGCGATGGTATGCATAAAGATGTTGTGCAACAAATTTTGAACATCGCTCCTAAACGTGTGGTTTACGTGAGTTGCAACAGTGCCACCCAAGCGCGCGATTTAGCGTTAATGGATGCCCATTACAAAGTAGTAAAAACCCAAGCGGTAGATATGTTTCCGCAAACCTTCCATGTTGAAAACGTGGTGCTTTTAGAACGCCAATAATTGATTTTAAAACACATGAAATATTTCAAAATTCTAATCATCTCCGTATTGCTTTTAGCTGCTCTATCGATAAGTTGCGAGCGCGATGATATTTGTCCGGCCAGTACGCCTACTACACCACATTTAATCATCGATTTTTTGGACGTTAACAACAACGATAATCCCAAAAATGTTTTCGGTTTATTGATAATAGACACATTGACAACAGATACATTATTGGTAACAGACTTAAATATTAAATCCATCCTACCAGGCTACGGTTTTATAAGTGAATCAACAATATTACTGCCTTTAAAAACCGATGCCAATACCACGCAATTTGTTCTTTTTAAAGAAGCTGAAATCAACGATAACGGTACAGAAGAAGATACTAGCGATGATTTTATTGAGGGTAATCCAGATGTAATTACAATCAATTACAGCCGAGAGCAAGTGTTCGTTTCTCGTGCCTGCGGTTACAAAACTATTTTTAAAAACGTAACCCTAACCATCGAACCCGACGAGGATAATTGGATGCTTTCCAGACAACCCTTAACCGATAACCAATCTGTAGAAGATGAAACCACAACGCACTTTAATATTACGCATTAGTAACCTTTTCGCCATTATACTTTTCAATGTTTCGATTAGCGCTCAAAATGACAATATCGCTAGCGTTGAAACGGACACTACAAGAGTAAAACTAAAATACGGACTAAGAATTGGTGGTGATTTCGGGAAATTAATTCGTTCTTCGCTTGACGATGATTATGCCGGCTTTGAAATTCAGGGAGATTATCGTTTAAAACGCGATTTGTATGTCGCCGGTGAAATAGGTTTTGAAGAAAAAAATACAGTAACCGATTATTTAGATATAACCAGTAAAGGCTCGTATATAAAAGCTGGTGTTGATTACAATATGTATGACAACTGGTTGGATATGGATAACATGATTTACGCCGGATTTAGAATTGGTGCAGCCAGTTTTAGCCAATATTTAAACAGCTTTACGGTGTATAACACGAACCAGTACTGGGCACCGCAACTCACTTCGAGTGACGGCGAATCCTTTAGTGGATTAACATCCATTTGGGCAGAAATCATTTTAGGCATAAAGGTAGAGCTGATTAACAACCTGTATATGGGGCTAAATGCGCAATTAAAACTAAAAGCCAGCGAAACCGAACCCAACAATTTCCAAAATGTTTACATTCCTGGATTTGGAAAAACCTATGATAGCAGTGGTATTGGCGTAGGATACAGTTATTTTTTATCGTACCGTATTCCGTTGTATAAAAAGTATAAAGACGTTGAAAAGATTGAGGTTGAAGCTGAGAACTAATTTAGAAATCAACAAATAAACACCCTTAATATCTAGCTGTAAACCAAAATTTTAAAGCTATTGTTGGAGCATTCTTGTAAGAGTTAACTAATTTTAGGCTAGAATTAAATAGGTAGTATCTCACCAAGTGTATAAAGTTTAATATCGAGGTAATGTTCTTGATATTTTTTGCTTAATTTTAAATTTAAAACAACTTTTTAGCTATAATTTATTGACGAAATTAAAAAACGCAATCAAATTAATGATTGCGTTTTTACTTCTAACTTCAGTCTTCCGACTTAATTCTAGCTTATTATTTCACTTCTTCAAAATCTACGTCTTCCACGTCGCTACCTTCGTTTGATTGGCCATTTTGGCTCGCTTCAGGTCCTGGTTGCGCTCCGCCAGCTTGTTGCTGTGCTTCGGCTTGTGCTTTGTACATTTCTTCAGAGGCTACTTTCCAAGCTTCGTTTATTTTTTCTAAAGCAGGCTCGATTTGTGCCAAATCTTTAGTTTCATAAGCTTTCTTCAACTCTTCTAGAGCTTCTTCTACTGGCTTTTTCTTATCGTCTGATAATTTATCACCAAACTCTTCCAATTGCTTTTCAGTTTGGAAAATCATAGAATCGGCTTCGTTCAGTTTCTGAGCTTTTTCAGCTGCAACTTTATCTGCTTCCGCGTTTGCTTCAGCATCAGCTTTCATCTTTTCGATTTCTTCTTCTGTTAATCCTGAAGATGCTTCAATTCTAATATCTTGTTTCTTACCTGTAGCTTTGTCTTCTGCAGATACTTTGATGATACCGTTGGCATCAATATCGAAAGTTACCTCAATTTGTGGTGTACCACGACGTGCTGGTGGAATACCATCTAAGTGGAAACGTCCAATAGTTTTGTTATCGGCTGCCATGGCTCTTTCACCTTGCAACACGTGGATTTCAACAGATGGCTGATTATCGGCCGCTGTTGAGAATACCTGTGATTTCTTAGTAGGAATGGTGGTATTCGCCTCAATCAATTTGGTGAATACGTTACCCATAGTTTCGATACCTAGTGATAATGGCGTTACATCCAATAAAAGAACGTCTTTTACATCACCAGTTAATACTCCACCTTGGATACCGGCTCCTAGAGATACTACCTCGTCTGGGTTAACCCCTTTGCTTGGCGCTTTTCCGAAGAATTTCTCTACCGCTGCCTGTACCGCTGGGATACGGGTTGAACCACCTACTAAAATAACCTCGTCGATATCAGATTTTGATAAACCTGCTGCTTTTAAAGCCGACTCACATGGTTCGATAGTACGTTTTACTAAATCGTCGATTAATTGCTCAAACTTAGAACGCGTTAACGTACGCACCAAGTGCTTTGGTCCGCTAGCCGTTGCCGTAATGTAAGGCAAGTTGATTTCAGTCTGTGCAGAAGATGACAGCTCAATCTTAGCTTTTTCGGCAGCTTCTTTTAAACGTTGAAGTGACATTGGGTCTTCACGTAAGTCCATGTTCTCTTCAGCTTTAAACTCATCGGCTAACCAGTTGATGATTTTTTCATCTACATCGTCACCACCTAAATGTGTATCACCATCGGTAGAAAGTACTTCGAATACACCGTCACCTAATTCTAGGATAGATACATCGTGCGTACCACCCCCAAAATCGAATACTACTATTTTTTGGTCTGTTCCTTTTTTATCTAATCCGTAAGCTAGTGCTGCAGCAGTAGGCTCGTTAATAATACGCTCTACTTTTAAACCAGCAATTTCTCCGGCTTCTTTAGTGGCTTGACGCTGACTATCGTTAAAGTAAGCAGGTACAGTAATTACTGCACGACTTACGTCTTGCCCTAAATAATCTTCAGCCGTTTTCTTCATTTTTTGAAGAATCATAGCCGAAAGTTCTTGTGGCGTGTATAAACGACCTTCAATATCCACACGTGGGGTATCGTTATCGCCTTTTACTACTTTATAAGGTACACGCTCTGCTTCGTTTTTAGATTCAGAATATTTATTACCCATAAAACGTTTAATCGAATAAACGGTTTTTGTGGGGTTAGTTACTGCTTGACGCTTGGCAGGGTCTCCTACTTTAATCTCACCGCCTTCAACAAACGCAATTACAGATGGTGTAGTACGCTTACCTTCAGCATTTGGGATTACAACAGGCTCATTTCCTTCCATTACCGAAACGCAAGAGTTTGTTGTTCCTAAATCAATTCCAATAATTTTACTCATAACTATGCTTTATTTGTGTTTTATAAATTTCTGCTTGCGCAGAAACGTTGTGTTCAATTTTAAATTCGGTTTGTATAAGTCAATCATTATGCCAACAAAAAAATGCTGACACAGTGTCATACTTTTATGAGTATTCAGTCATAGTCGCAGTTTTCAGCTTAAAAAATGTTTTTTAACCTGTCAAACCGATTAGTTGCTACTAAAGTGATCGGTATTTAACAGTATACCATCCATTAAAAGAAAAGTTTAACTGTATATGGTTTATTTACTACTTTTGCTTGACAACTCATTCATAATAATTAAGATGTCTACATCAAAAAAAGAATACAAGCGCATTACCGTAAAAACGTTGGTTGATATGAAAGCCAATGGTGAAAAAATATCAATGCTTACCGCCTACGATTATACCATGGCAAAAATAGTTGATAGCGCTGGTATTGATGTTATTTTGGTTGGCGACTCGGCCAGTAATGTTATGGCTGGGCACGAAACCACTTTGCCCATTACTTTAGACCAAATGATTTACCATGCCTCTTCGGTAATCCGAGCGGCAGAACGCAGTTTAGTAGTGGTCGATTTGCCTTTTGGAAGCTACCAAAGTGACCCCAAGGAAGCCCTGCGATCGGCCATTAGGATTATGAAAGAAAGTGGTGCGCACTCGGTTAAATTGGAAGGTGGAAAAGAAATAAAGGATTCCATAAAACGTATTTTAAACGCCGGCATTCCGGTAATGGGGCATTTGGGTTTAACACCACAATCCATTTACAAATTCGGTACTTACACCGTTCGTGCCAAAGAAGAAGAGGAAGCACGACGATTGATTGAAGATGCGAAAATGCTCGAGAAAATTGGTTGTTTTGCCATTGTTTTGGAGAAAATTCCAGCGGCTTTGGCTAAGCAGGTTTCTGAAAGTGTGAGTATCCCCATTATTGGAATTGGTGCAGGAAATGATGTAGACGGACAGGTTTTGGTATTACACGATATGTTGGGCATGACACACGAGTTCCATCCTAGGTTTTTGCGCCGTTACCTGAATTTGTACGACGATATGAGCAACGCCATTTCTCAGTATGTTGACGATGTGAAATCACGGGATTTCCCTAACGATGAGGAGCAGTATTAATACTGAAAAATTCCAATTGCCAAATTCCAATTTGTTAAAACCAAAAACCACAAAACATCCGCGAATTAGTGGCCAGTAAAACCCTTTCCCATAAAAACAATCTACAAGTTCTTTACGAAGACAACCACATTATCATCGTAAATAAGCGGGCTGGCGATATTGTTCAAGGGGATAAAACGGGCGACAAACCGCTTAGCGACGTAGTTAAAGAATATATTAAGGATAAATACAACAAGCCAGGTAATGTCTATTTGGGCACCGTTCACCGTTTGGACCGGCCCACCACAGGACTGGTTGTTTTTGCAAAAACCAGTAAAGCGCTACCACGACTTAACAAACTTTTCGTTTCTAAGGATATAAAAAAAACGTATTGGGCCGTTGTTAAAAAACAGCCACCTAAAAAAGCTGATACGCTTATAAATTGGCTGAAAAAAAATCCAAAGAATAATAAATCTACCGCCCATAACAAAGAAGTAAAAGACAGCAAAAAGGCCATTTTGCATTATGAACTGCTGAAGGCATTGGATAATTATTTTCTGTTGGAAGTGAATCTGGAAACGGGGCGCCACCATCAAATTCGCAGTCAACTATCGGCCATCGGATGCCCTATAAAAGGCGATTTAAAATATGGCTTCGACCGCAGTAATAAAGATGCGAGCATCCACTTGCATGCCAAACATATTGAATTTGTTCACCCCGTGAAACAAGAACCTATTTCTGTTTCGGCACCACTACCCGATGATGCGATTTGGAAAGCTTGTTCAGAATAATTTTCTATATTTATAGAAAACTCTTTTGATTTCCATTCCAAACATTTTAGCCGCTCAAAAAGAATATTTCGCTTCTCAAAAAACAAAAGAAGTCCGTTTTAGAATTGACCTGCTTAAAGCCTTAAAAGCAGAAATTCAAAGGAATGAAGAGGCCATTTACGATGCTTTGAAAAAAGATTTTAAAAAATCGGAATTCGAAACCTTTTTGAGTGAGTTCGGTTTGGTCGTTTCGGAACTTAACCTAGCGATTAAAAACCTTAAAAAATGGAGCAAACCCCAACGGGTAAAATCCTCCATTTTAACGTTCCCTTCATCAGATTACATCTATAAAGAACCTTATGGCAACGTGCTCATTATTGCCCCATGGAATTACCCGTTTCTGTTGGCTCTCTCCCCCCTAATTATGGCTATTGCTGCTGGTAATACGGTAGTTTTAAAACCCAGCGAACTTACGCAAAATACTTCAAAACTACTGACTAAAATCATCAGCACCGTATTTCCAAAAGAAATTGCCATTTCAATTGAGGGCGATACCGAAACAGCTACTCAATTACTCGCCCAAAAGTGGGATTATATTTTTTTTACCGGAAGCGTTTCCGTGGGGAAAATTGTAGCAAAAGCTGCTGTAAAACATTTAACGCCCGTAACTTTAGAGTTAGGCGGTAAATCGCCCTGCATCATTGACGGTTCGGTGGATTTAAAACTCACCGCCCGCCGATTGGCATGGGGCAAATTTTTAAACGGCGGACAAACCTGTATCGCTCCAGATTATGTCATTGTCCATTCTAAAATTAAATCTGATTTCATTGAAGTTTTAAAAGCTGAAATCATAAAAATGTATGGTTCCAAGCCAAAAACATCTCCTGATTTTCCCAGAATTATAAATCACAAAAACTTCAAAAGACTCACCGAACTTTTAAAAAACGAGTCCGTTATTTTTGGTGGTGAAACAGATGAAAAAACGCTTTGCATTTCACCTACAATCGTTGATAATCCTAGTTTGGAAAGTCATATAATGAATGAAGAAATATTCGGCCCCATCCTTCCCGTTTTGAGCTATCATTCAGAATCGGATATCGAAGAAGTTATTCTCAACCAACCGAAACCTTTGGCATTCTATATATTTTCAAAACATAATTCATTTGTTGAAAAAACGCTTCACACTTATAGTTTTGGTGGTGGTGTAGTTAACGATACACTTGTTCATTTTGGTAATCAAAATCTTCCGTTTGGTGGTGTTGGAAATAGTGGTATGGGACAATACCATGGTAAGTTCGGTTTTGATACGTTTTCGCATCAAAAATCGGTGATAAAACGAGGCACTTGGTTCGACCCGTCGTTGCGGTATCCACCTTATAAAAACAAACTAAACCTAGTAAAAAAGCTGTTTAAGCTCTTCGGTTGATTATTTTAGAAAACTTTAAAATTTCAAAAAAAACTAATCCCTAAAATTTCGATACATTTGCTTTTCAAATTTTGAACAAGCAAGAATGAAAAACACAGCCTTAACCCAAACACACGAAGCGCTTGGCGCAAAAATGGTGCCTTTTGCAGGCTTTAATATGCCCGTACAATACGAAGGCGTTAATGCAGAACACGAAACCGTACGGAATGCCGTTGGCGTTTTTGATGTGTCGCATATGGGTGAGTTTTTAATTGAAGGCGAACATGCCTTGGAACTCATTCAAAAAGTATCCAGTAATGATGCCTCAAAACTCACCATAGGCAAAGCGCAGTACAGCTGTATGCCCAACGAAAACAGTGGTATAGTTGACGATTTGATTATCTACCGCATAAAAGAGCACACTTATTTATTGGTGGTTAACGCGAGTAATATTGAAAAAGATTGGAATTGGATCGAATCGAAAAACGATGTTGGTGCGAAGATGCGCAATTTAAGTGATGATTATTCTTTATTGGCTATTCAAGGTCCCAAAGCTGTCGAGGCCATGCAAAGCCTAACCAGTGAAGATTTATCGGCCATTAAATTTTACAATTTTGTAGTGGGTGATTTTGCAGGTATCGAGCACGTTATTATTTCGGCAACAGGTTATACCGGAAGTGGCGGATTTGAAATTTATTGCAAGAACAGCGAAGTGAAGCAAATTTGGGATAAGGTTTTTGAAACTGGAAAAGATTTCGGTATTAAGCCCATAGGTTTGGCTGCCCGCGATACCTTACGACTCGAAATGGGTTATTGCCTTTACGGAAACGATATTGACGATACCACTTCGCCTATTGAGGCTGGCTTGGGATGGATTACCAAATTCACGAAAGATTTCACCAACTCGGAAGCTTTAAAGGCTGAAAAAGAACGCGGCCCGGAACGCAAACTCATCGCTTTCGAATTAAACGAACGTGGTATTCCCCGCCAAGGTTATGATATTCTCGACGACAACGGAAAAACCATAGGAAGTGTTACTTCGGGCACCATGTCGCCCTCCTTGGGTAAAGGTATTGGTTTGGGGTACGTTCCAACGGGATATTCCAAAGTGGGCAGCACCATAAATATTCAAATACGCAAGAAAGTTGTACCTGCCACCGTTGTAAAGTTACCATTTTACAAGGGGTAAACCATACTTATTAAAGTGAACGAATGGATATGGGCAGAAGTGAAAACAACAAACATAGAATCTTAATTATTGGCGCCAGCGGCTTTTTAGGCGGTGCCATTTATAAAGAACTCTGCCCCTATTTTAACACTTTCGGCACTTACAATATTAGCAATAAATCGTTTGAAAAGAATCAGCATTTTTTCCAGTTTAATATTGAGGAAGACGATATTTATGAAATACTGGATTTGGTGCGACCAACGGTAATTGTTTCCGCCTTGCGCGGCAATTTTTCAAAACAAATCTTAATGCACCTTCATTTGGCAGAATATGTGTTCGCCAACAAAGTAAAGCTATTGTTTTTGTCGTCTGCCAATGTATTCGATGCCTATTCCAAATACCCCAGTTACGAAGACGATAAAACTTATAGCAACAGCATTTACGGGCATTTTAAAATCAAAATTGAAAACATGCTATTGCGATTGCCCAAAAAGCAAGTCGCTATTTTAAGATTGCCTATGGTGTTTGGAGCGCAGTCGCCCCGGGTTCAGGAAATTGTTCAAAATATTAACGCCAAGGAGCCAGTTGAAATATTTCCAAATTTGATTATGAATGTAACCACCGATTCTAAAGTTACACAACAAATCCATTATATTATCAATCGCGACAAATATGGCGTTTTTCATCTGGGAAGTAACGATTTAGTGCACCATGACGATTTTATTAAAGAATTAATAGAAACCCTTGAACTAAACAAACAACCCGTTTTTAAACAAGTCTATACTACCAACGACGATCGTTACTTAGCCGTTTTGCCGAAAACCAACAAATTGCCCAATCATTTACAGCTCATTAGTCAAGATATTTTATCAGAATTAAAATTAAGTTGACTAGAGGTAGTTAAATGATTATTTTTAAGCAAAACACAATATTATGAGTAAACTTCCAGAACAAGACATAGAAAAAAAATTACTTCGATTTCCAGAATGGGAATATTTTGACAATGCCCTGCATGCCGAATTCGAATTCGAAAATTTTAAAGATTGCTTTAGTGCCATGAGCCGAATTGCTTTTGAGTGCGAGGCCCAAAACCACCACCCCAATTGGAGCAACGTTTACAATGTACTTTCCATTTCTCTATCCACGCACGATTCTGGCGGTGTTACCGATAAAGACTTTAAACTGGCAGAAGCCATAGAAAATATTGTAGAGCCCGAAGACGAATAATAGTTTGTTTTTGGTTGGTAGATTTTTAAATTTGCGGAACAATATAACCCGCTCCTTTACGGGAACAGAAGAATAAACATTTTAATTATGGGAAGAGCTTTCGAGTTTAGAAAAGCAAGAAAAATGAAACGTTGGGCCGCCATGAGTAAGGCCTTCACGCGTATTGGAAAAGATATTGTAATGGCCGTTAAGGAAGGTGGCCCCGACCCCGATAGTAACGCACGTTTAAGAGCGGTTATCCAAAATGCCAAGGCCGTAAACATGCCCAAAGATAATATCGAGCGGGCCATAAAACGTGCCAGCGATAAAAATCAGGGTGACTATAAAGAAGTTATTTTTGAAGGCTATGCGCCACACGGTATCGCCGTTTTAGTTGAAACTGCTACCGATAATAATACCAGAACTGTTGCCAATGTTCGCAGTTACTTTAACAAATGCGACGGCAGTTTGGGTACATCGGGTTCGGTTGTTTTTATGTTCGACCACACTTGTAATTTCAGAATCAATGCCGAAGGCTTAGACCCTGAAGAAATTGAACTGGAATTTATTGATTTCGGTGCCGAAGAAGTATTTGCCGATGATGATGGTATTTTAATTTACGCCCCTTTTGAAAGTTTTGGTGCCATTCAGGCCGAATTGGAAAAACGGGACATTGAAATTTTGTCGTCCGGATTTGAGCGTATTCCGCAGGTAACAAAACAACTTACTCCAGAGCAAGCCGAAGATGTTGAAAAACTCTTGGAAAAACTGGAAGAGGATGACGACGTTCAAAACGTTTACCATACCATGGAAGAATCGACTGAATAAACAATAATTTTTAGGGTGCTTTTTAAAGCACTCTTTTTTTATCCTGAACACTGAAAAATTAAACCGTTGGAAAACAACAAAAGCATAAAATGGGGATTTATTGGTTGCGGTAGTGTTACTGAAGTAAAAAGTGGCCCGCCTTACCAATTAACCGATGGGTTTTCAATCGCTGCAGTAATGCGTCGTGATGAAGAAAAATTGAAGGATTATGCCAAGCGTCATAATATAAAAACGACTTACACAGATCCGGATGATCTAATAAACGATAGTAATGTGGATGCCGTTTATATCGCTACCCCACCCGATACCCATAAAAAATATGCTTTAAAAGTAGCCGAAGCCGCTAAACCATGCTGTATTGAAAAACCTTTATCGCCAAGCTACACCGAAAGTCAGGAGATTGTTCAGGCGTTTAAAAATAAAAACTTACCGCTATTTGTAGCATACTACCGAAGATCACTTCCAAGATTTTTAAAGGTGAAAGAATGGCTTGATCAAGGATTAATTGGCGATGTACGACATATCAGTTCGCATTTAAGCAAGCCTGCTAATGAAATTGATTTATCGAAAGCTTACAACTGGCGTACCGATGTTAACATTGCCCCAGGAGGTTATTTTGACGATTTGGCCAGCCATGGCTTAGATTTATTTGCTTTTCTTTTGGGTGATTTTAAGGAAGCCACGGGCATTTGTTTAAACCAGCAAAAACTGTATACAGCAAAAGATGCCGTAACGGCTTCATGGGTGCATGAATCGGGCGTAACAGGTTCTGGAGTTTGGAATTTTGGTTGCAATGCCCACTTAGACAAAACCACTATTTACGGTACTAAAGGCACCATTGAATTCTCGGTATTTCATGAAAAACCAATTGTTTTAAACAGCGAAAACCAGAAGGAAGAATTGTTTATTGAAAACCCAAAGCACATTCAGCAATACCATGTTGAAAACCTTCGGAATGATTTAATTTTAAATAAAATGAAACACCCTTCAACGGGCGAAACGGCATTGCACACCAGTTGGGTAATGGATAAAATTCTTGGGACTATTTAATTTCCTCGGGTTTTTCTAGCTAAAAAATGCCGAAAATAAAGTGAATAATTTATCTATTTGGCATTGACGTTCCTAACATAAATCAACTTAAACCTGGAATTGGACTGGTTACGTTCTTCCAATTCAAACTGCGGTAACGATTTAAACAACGGTGTCAACTTTTGGAAACCAAAATTACGCGAATCGAAATTAGGCTGTTTCTTAATAATTAATGTGCCCACATCGCCTAAAAACGCCCAGCCATCATCATCGGCCGCATCATCAACCGAATTTTTTAGCAGTTTTATAACTTTTGGCGTAATATTATAAAGGTTCGATTTTTTTCGTTTGCGTCCCTTTTCATCTTTATCGTTATCATCGCTTCCTCCTAAAATTTCCAAATAGATAAATTTATCGCAAGCCACAATAAACGGATCTGGGGTTTTCTTTTCGCCCATTCCATAAACCACCATTCCTGCCTCGCGCAATCTGGTAGCCAGTTTGGTAAAATCACTATCGGACGATATCAAGCAAAAACCATTCACCTTTTCAGAATATAAAATATCCATGGCATCAATAATCATGGCCGAATCTGTGGCATTCTTTCCACTGGTATAACTGTATTGTTGTATGGGGTTTATGGCATGCTCGAGCAATACTTTTTTCCATTTGGTTAGGTATGGTTTGGTCCAATCACCGTAAATTCGTTTTATAGTGGGGGTGCCGTATTTGGTGATTTCCTCCATCATTTCACTAATGTATTTTGATGGAATATTATCGCCATCAATCAACACGGCAATTTTAATGTCTTTTATCATAATGGTTAAATATACTGAAATTAAACAGCTAGAGTCAATACCGTTTTCTTTTTTTAACTTTTATTTTGGTTCTGCCCCTTTAAATTATAACTATTTTTAGAGCGACTAATTCAAATAATTATTAAAAATGATTTCAAAAAAACGTAGCCCGATTTGGGCCTGCATGGTATTTGCCGTTTGTTTGGTGTTCTCACCAACCAATCTCGACGCCCAAAACAAAAAAAAGAAAAGAAAAAAGGATGCCACAACGGAGGCTGTAGTCGATGCGGGAAAAACGGGTAAAACCAAAAGCATTGCAGAACTGGTAAAGTCCAGCAAAAAAATAGACGGACTTTTTCCTATATACCAAGATACCATTACAGGATCCATACAACTCTTAATTTCTGAAGACCAAATAGGTAAAGATTACATTTATTTTAGCCAGATTGCCGATGGAGTTCTGGATGCTGGCCGAATGAATCGTGGCTCTTATAGAGGCTCTAAAGTGTTCAAAATTGAAAAATATTTCAATACGATTGAATTTATTACACAAAATACTTCGTTTTACTTTGACCCGGAAAATGCCTTATCCAAATCTAAGGATGCTAACATCAGTCAAGGGGTACTGGCGAGTATCAAAATAGAATCTCAGGATACAGAAAACGGCTTATTTTTAATAAAAGCAGACGATCTTTTTTTAAAGGAAACCTGGTCTCAAATTAAACCGTCCTCAAACCCAAAAAGTTCTTCTTCAACATTTAAATTAGGGAGTTTAAGTAAAGAGAAAACAAAAATTAGGAAGATTAAAAACTACGCTAAAAATACCGACTTGGTTATTGAATATGTTTACTCAACACCCCAGCCCACAAACAATGGCTCTAATGCGGTTGCTGATGCTCGAAACGTAAGTATAAAAGTATACCACAGCCTCATTGCAATACCTGAAAACGATTACCAAGTTAGGTTTGACGACCCTCGTGTTGGTTATTTTATGACTCAGGTAGACGACCAAACTTCTACCAGTACAACACCCTACCGCGATATTATTCACCGCTGGCACCTAAAAAAGAAAAATCCTGAATTGGAAATTTCAGAGCCCGTTGAGCCGATTGTTTGGTGGATGGAAAACTCCACTCCAATAGAATGGCGCGAAATCATAAAAGAAGGTGTTTTGCAGTGGAACAAAGCTTTTGAAAAAGCAGGTTTTAAAAATGCCATAGTAGTTAAGCAACAACCCGACGACGCTACTTGGGATGCCGGCGATTTACAGTACAACGTATTGCGTTGGACTTCTTCTCCTAATCCACCATTTGGAGGATACGGGCCAAGTTTGGTAAACCCAAAAACCGGTCAAATTTTAGGAGCAGATATAATGCTCGAATTTGTGCATTTTACAAATCGCGTATTTTACGATAAACTTTACGAACCCATTAGTTCGACTGACCATAATGCCTCAGAGCACTCAACAGGGGCAAACCATCAATACTGTTCTATGGGTCATCAGCTGCATCAAGATTTACAATTTGCCCAAGCTGCGGCATTAGCTGCAGAAGACTCTGACATGGAGTTGAAGCGTTTGAAAAAGGAAGCCATGCTGGCATTGATAATGCATGAAGTTGGGCATACCTTAGGGTTAAACCACAACATGAAAGCTAGCCAACTATTCTCTCCTGAACAATTGGCTGACCCCGAATTTATTCAAGGCAAGTGTTTGTCTGCATCGGTTATGGATTATGCCGCCTTAAATATCACCAAAGATCGCTCCAAACAAGGACAATATACCGATGTTACGGTAGGGCCTTATGATATTTGGGCCATTCAGTTTGGCTACACCCCTTTTAAATCCAAACAGGAAAAACAAGATTTGCTCAACAAATCAACAAACCATGAATTAAATTTTGGTAATGACGCCGACGATATGCGCTCTTCCAGTCGGGGTATTGATCCTCGGGTGATGGTTTCAGACTTATCTAGCGATGCCATTAGTTATGCCGTTGATAGAATTGAACTGTCTGACGATTTAATGGGCAAATTAAAGTTTAAGTTTGTTAAAAATGACCAATATTATGATGCATTAAAAAGGGCTTTCTTTCTGTTGAACTCCCAAAAAGGCACTATGGCCAAGGTTATTTCCAGATACATTGGCGGCGTTTATGTGGAGCGCAACTACCCAGGGCAAGAACAAGCCAAACAACCCTACACCCCAGTGAGTTTGGAAGATCAAAAAAGAGCCATGGCTGCACTTAAAAAATATGTGTTTGCGCCAGATGCTTTTAAAAGCCCTAATGAGCTTTACAATTACTTAGCCGAACAGCGTCGTGGTTTTGATTTTAGAAATGGCCCCGAAGACCCCAAAATACATAAAATGGTTTTAGGTTACCAAAAGCAAGTGCTAGATCATTTGCTACACCCTAATACACTTCAACGTATTGTGGATTCAGAGTTGTACGGAAATGAATATTCCCTAGCACAAGTTATGAAAGATTTAAATGATGCTATTTTTAAAGCTGACGTTTATAGTGCACAAATCAACTCGTTCAGGCAGAACTTGCAACTGGAATATGTAAATGAGTTAATTGCTATTTTATCGGGAAAGTCTAGTGGTTCATATGTGAATAATGCCAAGTCTATGGCTTTATACAATCTAAATGAAATTAAAAAGATGGCCAACAATACTGGCGACCTTGCAACAAAAGCCCATAAACTACATTTAAGGACTTTAATTGATAATGCATTGGATGAGATGAAATAAGAATAGTGCTCACTTTATAAAATCAAAAAAAGCTACTTCTTTTTAAGAGTAGCTTTTATTTTATAACGAGCAAATGTTTCTTTTTAGGGACAAATAATTGTTTACTTTATGTTTCATTAACTCACTTATAAAGAAACAAATACCGTACCAAAACATTGATTTCCAACAAACCAACAAGGTGATTTATGGATAAAGAATCACATTTTTTGATAAAGCGATTTTAACTTTTCGCGTGAAATGCGTTTTTCCCAATTCTTCCCAAGAGCATTTTCCCAAAGTGGTGTTAAGCTTAGGGCTATATTTATCATAATATCAAAATCTTCATCGCTTAAATGAGCACAAATGCCTTGTGGCAATTCAATGTTATGTTTTGTTTTCATTTGTTTAAAAAGCTTAACTCCATCTGGGTAGAATTCTTCTAAATGGTCAAATACAATGCAATTGCCAATACCGTGCTTTGTCCCCAATAAATAAGCCAAACCGTAACTCATGGCGTGCGCCACTCCAACTTGTGAATAAGCAATACTCATACCGCCGTGCCAGGAGGCCATCATTAGTTTTTCGCGCGACTCCTCTTCAGTTAAATTATTGTCCAAAAACACTTCTTTGCAAAGCTGATATGCCATGTCGCCGTAACTTTGACTAAACGTGTTCAAATAAGTCCCACTTAACGATTCTATACAGTGGATATAACAATCCATACCCGTGTAAAACCATTGATTGTGCTCTACTTCTTCCGTAAGGTCGGAATCTAAAATAACCTGATCGAAAGGAGTGTAGTCTGAATTTATGCCTAACTTTCTAGTGGGGCCCGTTAAAACAGTGGTTCTAGATACCTCGGCTCCAGTTCCTGAAATGGTAGGAATCCCCACATGGTAAATGGCCGGATTTTTTACTAAATCCCAACCTTGGTAATCTTTAGATTCGCCTTCGTTAGTGAGCATAATGGAAACAGCCTTAGCCAAATCGAGCAAGGTACCCCCACCAATACCAATGATACCTGATGGACGCTCTTTCGACATTAAAATAATGTCTTCAACCAATTGATCTACCTGCGAAGTTTTAGGTTCTTCTTCTGCAGAAATAAAAATGATCTTATCGTCGTAAGACAATGAAATCCTTGATAATAATGATGTATTGCCCTTAAAAACATCATCAACCAAAAAAATAAAAGGCGCATGGATGCTCAAGCGCTTTGGGGCAATTATTTCGTTTAATTGGTTGAAACTACCTCTGCCAAAAATAACTCTTGGCACCATTGGAAAGTTTTTATGACTCATTTAAGTTAATTTTCTTCTTTTTTTTCAAAAAGCAAAAGTACTATTATTTTAAATTATGCTCCTTCAAAAAAACTTTAAATCTATTTTCGTAATAGGGAATACCGTAAAGTTTTTATTTCAAAATAGTTAAGAGTTTTTTTAATGAATTTATAGTTTTGTACGATTTGCCGTTTTTTTCTTCTTCTGAAACTTCTTCGTGTGCCCAAGTGGTGTGGAAAGGCACGTGGATAGCGTTAGCTTTGATGTTTACCAATGGCAATACATCAGACTTAAGTGAGTTGCCGACCATTAAAAATTCTGATGGCGATATATCTAAATGATTCAGTAATTTTGAATAATTAGGTTCTTTTTTATCGCTCAGCACTTCAATGTGATGAAAATACTTGGTTAAGCCCGATTTTTCCAATTTTCGTTCTTGGTCTAACAAATCGCCTTTGGTGGCTAAAATCAACCTATACTTTTGCGATAGATTTTCTAACACTTCTTCTACCCCATCAAGCAATTCAACTGGTTTATTGAGCATATCTTTTCCGATGCTCAAAATGGATTCGATAACATTGGCCGAAACTTGGTAGTTTGACAATTCGAGCGCCGATTCCACCATCGACAGCGTAAATGCCTTAACGCCGTAACCGTACAACCCCAAATTGTCTATTTCCATTTTAAACAACTCTTGATCAATTTTATTCGGCGTTTCATATTTAGATAACAGTTTGGCAAATTCTGCTTCGGCTTCCCTAAAGTAGGTTTCGTTAACCCATAGGGTATCATCGGCATCAAAACCAATTACTTTTATGTTTGAATAATCTATTTCCATATTTTTTTGGCACGCTCTAAATCTTCGGGCGTATCAATTTCAATACCCTCACTATCGGTTTCAACCATTTTTATACGCTTTCCGTATTCCAGATAACGCAATTGCTCCAGCTTCTCTGAGGCTTCCAAAGGCATCATGGGTAAATTATAAAAATCTAAGATAGCTTGTTTTCTAAAAGCATAAACCCCTTTGTGCTTATAATACTTTGCCCCTACATTTTTGGCTCGCGGATAAGGAATGGGGCTTCTAGAAAAATACAAAGCGAATTTAGCCTGGTCTACTATCACCTTTACGGTATTGGGGTTGTTAATTTCATCCTCATCGGTAATTTCAACCATCAATGAGGCCAAATCGACTTCTTTCTTACTGTCGTTTTTAAAAACATCAATGAGTTTTTCCAGAGATTCGCGATCGGTAAAAGGCTCATCGCCCTGCACATTGATTACTACATCAATATCCATAAACTCAACGGCCTCAGCAATCCGGTCGCTACCGCATTCGTGCTCCTTTTTACTCATTATAGCCTTGCCGCCGTTGTTTACTATTTCTTTAAAAATAATATCGCTATCGGTTACCACGAATACATCATCAAAAAGATTTGTAGCCACCGCAGCTTCGTAAGTGCGGCGTATTACCGATTTTCCGCCAAGGTCTTGCATAAGCTTCCCAGGAAAACGCGAGGCACTATAGCGGGCAGGAATCATTGAAATTATTTTCATTTTTAAATACGCTTTATTCTATACAATGAAATTCCGTTGAAACGAGCTAGCACTTTGAAATAAGGTGCGCGTAAAATTGAAATTCAGTGTTAATTCTGTTGTCAAATGTACTATAAATATCAAAGGTTTTCGGTATTAGCCGATTTAAACTTTTTGTACAGTTTGAAAATTACAAATAATATGAAGATTACCAAAAAGGCCGCCAAAATGGGAGCAAATATTGAAATGATTGACATGGCTACCGATGTGCCCGTTTCTAGCGCAGAAACAACAGGGTTGCCCAAACCGCCTGTGGTTGCTGTTGATGCCAATCGTGTGGTGCTTGATGTACCTGCCACTGCGGCTGCGGTACCACCACCGGCGATAATGGCCAACGACCATGTTACCACCGGACTTAAATCGGCCACTGTAGAAAGCATTATAGTGGTTCCTGCAATTGCCGCCAACGGCACGGTAATACTATCAAGCAGATTATCAATGTAAGGAACAAAATAGGCAACAACTTCAACTAACGTGGCCACGCCCAAAACAACAAGTGCGGCATGGCTTCCTAGCCATTGCCAAGATTCGTTGAGTTGCCAAACATCAAAATAAGAGGCTAAACTTAAAGTAAACAACGGTAAAAACACCCTAAAGCCTACCGAAGCCGATAGCCCAATGCCCAAACAAATGCTTATTATGGTTTCTACAAACATTATTATATAAAATATCAGTTAATTCTACGGAACCATATAGAAACGTTATTTCTGTTTTTATAAAAATTGCTCCTCGAAAAACTCGTCTTTGAAACCAATAAGATACAACTTTTCTTTGGCACGCGTAACGGCAGTGTAAAGCCAACGTAAATATTCCTTGTCGACACCATTAGGCAAATACGGTTGCTCTACAAAAACGGTTTGCCATTGCCCGCCCTGCGATTTATGGCAAGTTATGGCGTACGAAAATTTAACCTGCAGCGCATTAAAATGTTTACTGGCTTTTACTTTTAAAAACTTTTTGTATTTACTGGTTTCGCTCTCAAAATCTTTCATTACTTCTTCATAAAGTCTATTAGAGTCTTCATAAGAGAGCGAAGGCGTTTCGGCTTCAATGGTATTCAACAGTAAAACGGTTTCAAAGGGTTGCATACGTGGGTAATCCACCATCCTTACCTTTACTTCGGCAAAACGGAAACCGTAAAGCTCTTGTATTTTGAAAATTTCCAAAACCTCAATAATATCGCCATTGGCAATAAAACCGGCTTCAGTTGTGGGTTTTATCCAGAAATAATTGTTTTTAACCACCATGAGGTAATCGCCCGGTGTCAATTCGTTTTCATTAAATAGAATCCGACTCCTGATTTGTTGATTGTACAGATTGGCCCGTTTGTTACTTCGCACCACAATGGCAGTTTCTTCCATGCCATTTGCACTGTAAGCTTCATTAATGGCGTCCATAATTTCATAGCCGTCCACCAAACGCACAATATCTTTATAAGGTGCTAAATCAAATTTAAAACTGTCGAAAATCTCATTTAAAAGCAATTCGCGCAACACGGTGGCATTGGCCAAAATACCTGAATCCTGTTCTTGGCGCACCACTTCGTCGAGTTCCATTTTGGTGACTTCTTTGTTGTAATTGAGCCCGAGGTTGTCTTCATTCAAAGCGGGGCTCAAATCCAATTTTACGGGTGGCAGCTGTGCGGTATCGCCAATTAAAAGTAATTTGCACTGGTGGCCCGAATAAACGTATTGCATCAAATCGTCCAATAAAGATCCGTTTTCAAATAGTTTGGATTCGCCGGGTGTATCAGGAATCATGGACGCTTCATCAACAATAAAAATGGTGTTTTTATGCTTATTGGGTTGCAAAACGAATTTAACGCCCCCTCCCCTTTCTTTCTTCGGAAAATATATTTTTTTGTGAATGGTAAAGGCTTCCTTCCCCGAGTAATTGGAAATCACTTTGGCGGCCCTACCCGTGGGTGCCATTAAAACCGCACTTTTTTTAGCTTTCCATAAATTACTAACTATAGAACCCACAATGGTTGTCTTTCCAGTCCCAGCATAGCCCTTCAACACATAAAGCGCATTGGGCCGTTTGGTAAAAATAAATTCCGCTAATTGTTGCAAAACAATATTTTGCTTTAGGGTAGGTTGAAACGGAAACTGCTGTTTTAAAAGTGAATAGAACTCGGGAGCTGTCATTTGAGGGTTTTCGGGGTTAATAATTTATTCAAATATAAAAATGATTTTACCGAACATTGTTTTTACGATTAAAAAAAAATTGTAGATTTGCTAAATACCTTTAATAAACTTTTTTTAATTAAATAACAAACTATGTTGAATTTTATTCTGATTGCTGTTGCAGTAATTTTAGTTACAATTGGCTTGGTGAAG
Source organism: Tamlana crocina (assembly GCF_012037625.1). Lineage (NCBI taxonomy): Bacteria > Pseudomonadati > Bacteroidota > Flavobacteriia > Flavobacteriales > Flavobacteriaceae > Tamlana > Tamlana crocina. Next base: position 88,234 of record NZ_JAAVJS010000009.1, on the reverse strand, counting down.
CTGGTTGACAAATTTATACCTAATAAATTAAAACCCGTTTTAAACATATTACTTTGGGTACTTATCGCTTTTTTGGGTTACCAAACTTACATGTCTATTTATGAGCCTATCCAATTTAATAAAGAAAAAAACAAGCGTTATAAAGTAGTTATTGAAAGTTTAAAGGATATTAGAGACTCTCAATTGGCACACAAGCAAGTTACAGGAAAGTTTGCAAAAAACTTTGACGATTTAATCAAGTTTATTGATACTGCCGAATTTACCATTACCCAAAGACGTGACTCTAGTGTAATTGATGAAGAAATGACTAAACGTTACGGTGTTGATACTTTTAAGGATATTGTACTTATAGATACATTGGGCTATGTTTCTGTAAAAGATTCTTTATTTAAAAAGTCTAATCGTTACAAAAAAATGATGAATGTTCCTGTTGGGGAAGATGGTGCCAAATTTAAAATGGAAGCTGGCCATATTGAGCAAAACAAACTTTTAATCCCAGTGTTTGAAGCTTCCGTAGAAAAAGACGTTATTCTTTTCGACCAAAACAAAGACCTTTTGGTACAAGAAAAACAAGTAGTATCGGTTGATGGTGTTAACGGCGATGCCTTAAAAGTAGGCTCAATGAACGAAGTTAACACATCTGGAAACTGGCCAAAAACCTATGGTGCCAACGAATAAAGATACTACCCAAAACAACATATTAGAACTGTCCATTCAAATAAGCTTGAGTGGACTTTCTTTTTGTATATTAAACCGAAACCCCCAAACCGTAACCTTTTTAAAAACGGTGAGTTTTGGCAAACAACTTATCCCCTTTGAAGCGCTCGACCAATTGAAACACTTTTTCGATACCGAAAGCGCATTACAGCAAGATTTCAATGAAGTTCGGGTGATTCACGATAATAATCTATCGACACTAGTGCCAAAGTCTTTGTTTAACGAAGAGCATTTGGCCGATTACTTAAAGTTCAACTCGAAGATTTTAAAATCGGATTTTATTACCTTCGATTCCATTGAAATCAATCGTAGTGAAAACGTTTACGTGCCCTACATCAACATCAACAATTATATTTACGACAAGTTTGGCGATTTTACGTTTAAACACGTTTCTACAGTTTTGATTGAAGAAATTCTAAAAACCGAGAAAAACTTAGAGACCACAAAAGCCTATGTAAATGTTAGTAACGACCATTTTGAAATTTTAATTGTAAAGAACGGTAAATTGTTATTGTACAATTCGTTTGCATACAGAACCAAAGAAGATTTTATTTATTATATTTTGTTCTGTTTGGAACAGCTGAAATTAAGTCCAGAAACCACCAACCTTATCTTTTTGGGCGATATTGATGCTAACGACGAGCTTTATGTTATCGCATACAAATACATAAGATTAGTATTTTTGGGCAAACGCGAAGACAATTACAAATACGATTTTAACGCCCAACCCTTAAACGCACACAGTAATTACACCATTATAAAAAGCTTTTAATGCGAATTATTTCAGGATTATACAAAAGCAGAAAAATAGTTGCTCCCAAAAACTTACCCGTAAGGCCCACAACCGATATGGCCAAAGAATCGTTGTTCAATATTTTGAACAATTTGTATTATTTTGATGAAGTTACGGTGCTCGACCTCTTTGCCGGAACGGGAAATATCAGTTACGAATTCGCATCACGGGGCGCTCAACAAATTACTTGTGTAGACCAACATTTTGCCTGTGTTAAGTTTATAAACGAAACAGCCAAAAAGTTTGAAATGCCCATTGAAACCATTAAAGCCGAGGTGTTCAAGTTTTTAGAAAAAGCCAGCTTTAAAGTGAACATAGTATTTGCCGACCCACCTTACGACTTTTCGGATGAAGACTTTGCTAAAATTCCACAATTGGTGTTCCAAAATGACTTTTTGTTGGAAGATGGTATTTTGGTAGTGGAACATTCCAAACACACCAACCTTTCGGAAGTGGAGCATTTTAGTTATTCCAAAAGCTACGGCGGTAATGTATTCAGCTTTTTTGAAAAAAACGAAGCCTAATTCTTATTAATATCTTTTTTTTCAGTACTTTAGTGTTCTCCTTAAGAGTCCCAGACTTTATGCAACGCTAACTTTCTCTCAAAAAGGGAACATTTCTTTTTCTTGAACTTGTTTATGGTTTGTATTGAATACTAACTTTAAAACCATAAATAACATGAAAAAACTTCTTTTACTCAGTTTGGCAATTATTGTTTTTGTTGCTTGCCAAAACAAACCACAGCGTTATTTTGAAGAATCAGCAGAAATCGAAACCGTAAAAGCGGGCATCAAAGCTTACGAAAACCAAGATTGGGAAGCTTGGAAATCGCACTTTGCCGATACCGCCAAAATTTTCCACAACACCAACAAGGCGGCTTCACCATCTGAAATGATAGAAGGTATGCAGCAAATGCTATCTAATTTTTCGTCGTACGGATTTTCAAAAGAAGGCGGTATACATGAAATGGTTATCGATAAAGACGGAAAAACTTGGGTAAACTATTGGGGAAATTGGGGCGGAAAAGCCAATGTTACCGGAAAACAATTGGTCATTCCCGTTCATTTAACCCTTGAATTTGTTGATGGTAAAATTGTTCAGGAATACGCATACTACGATACCAGCGGAATATCCAAAACCCTTCAGGAAATTGAAGCTGCTAAAGTGATGGCCGATACTACTTCAATGAATAACTGATTATCATCGTTCACTAAAACAGGTTAAATTATTAATTAAAAACAATCTACCTTTTTATTTTTAACAACTTACTTAACAAACCCCTTCTTAAATTTAAGAAGGGGTTGTTTATTTAAGCAAATCTATAAGCCGAATTCTGTTCATTCTGAACTCGTTTCAGAATCTCTCTTAAACCAACCCAGAACGCCCCTATCATTTATCTGAATGCACTGTTACCAGTATACTTTAGCTGCCTACCCTCCAGCATCAAACGTGCCGCCTTCAAACGCTGGTTTACATGGCATTGCACCACATAGAGTTTACCTGATTTCACTACAGCATTACCTGTACATTCTTTCTGTTGCACTTTTCCTGACCTCTCGGCCGGTGGCCATTAACCACTATGTTGCACTACGGTGTTCGGACTTTCCTCCCGTTTGCCGAAACAAGTTCAGCATTCGAGCGATAAGGCGATTTACTTATTGCAAAAGTACAATTGAAAATGCTTAAAAGCTAGGTTTTGTTGAGAAAGAATTGAAGGTTAACCGAAGTTGTAATTTTAACTTATAAAAGCTAGCACTCATTTGTAAAGAGTGCTTTAAATTGTTGTTGATAACTACTAGCAAATTCTACATTCTGTATTTTCAATTATAAATGGAATGTTTAACTTTGTTTCGGTTATCAAGGCATCAAAAATGATGCTGAAATAAATTCAGCAAGATTTGGAACACTTTGTAGTATCGGCGCGCAAGTACAGACCCCAAACGTTTAAAGATGTGGTTGGGCAGCAGGCCATTACAAACACCTTATTAAATGCCATTGAAAACAACCATTTGGCCCAGGCTTTGTTGTTTACCGGTCCGCGTGGTGTGGGCAAAACCACTTGCGCACGTATCTTAGCCAAAATGATAAACAGCGACGGTAGCGAAAAGGATGACGAAGATTTTTCATTTAACATTTTTGAGCTGGATGCCGCTTCGAACAACTCGGTAGACGATATTAGGAACCTCACCGACCAAGTACGCATTCCGCCGCAAATAGGAAAATATAAAGTATATATTATTGACGAGGTGCACATGCTCTCGCAGGCCGCTTTCAACGCCTTTTTAAAAACCTTGGAAGAACCACCCAAGCACTGTATTTTTATTTTGGCTACTACCGAAAAGCATAAAATCATCCCAACCATTTTATCGCGTTGCCAAATTTTCGATTTTAAGCGTATTACGGTAAACGATGCTAAGGAATATTTAAGATATATTGCCGAAGAACAAGGTATAGAAGCCGAAGACGATGCCCTACACATCATCGCTCAAAAGGCTGATGGTGCTATGCGTGATGCGCTTTCTATTTTTGACCGTGTGGTGAGCTTTTCGGGGAAAAATTTAACCCGACAGGCCGTTACCGAAAACCTGAACGTGCTGGATTACGAAACCTATTTTGAGAGCACCGACCTGGTTTTGGAAAACAAAATTCCAGAGTTGTTATTGTTGTTCAATAACACACTTTCCAAAGGGTTTGATGGGCACCATTACATTGCTGGGTTGGCATCGCATTTCCGGGATTTAATGGTTTGTAAAAACCAACAGACCATTCCACTTTTGGAAGTGGGCGAACAAACCAAAGCCAAATACCAAGAGCAGGCACAAAAGGCCTCGCAAGATTTTTTGTTGCAAGGTATCAATCTCGCCAACGACTGCGACCTTAAGTACAAAAGCAGTAAAAACCAACGGTTACTCGTCGAACTTTGCCTCATGCAACTTGCCTCTATCACTTTTGATGGAGAAAAAAAAAATAGCAAACATTACATAATTCCGGCGTCATACTTCAAAAAGAAGGGCATTACGCCCATTCCGGTTAAAACGCCTGTACAAAATCAAGTTGCGGAACCTCAGGCCAATGTTGAAACCAAACCTGCACCAACAAAAAAGGTTGAACAATTTCAAGCCAAGCAGCCTCCAAAAATTGAACTCAATAAAGATTCCAAACGTACTTCAGGTTTATCCTTAAAAAGTATTCGCGAGAAGAAAGCCCACCAAATCAAACAAATGGAAGTGGTGGTTAACGAGGAAGATTTACCGAAAGAACCGTTTACCGAAAAGGAGTTTATAAAGGTTTGGAAGGCTTACATCGATAAAATTACTGTCGATGGACAGCACAACCTCGCTTCTATTTTGTCGATTGACCAACCTAAAGTTAAAGGCACAACTGCGCATTTGGAATACCCCAATGAAACCAATAAAGTTGAAGTTGAGCGCCAACAATACGACCTTTTAGGGTATATAAGGAAGGAGCTCAATAATTTCGACATCAACCTATCCATAACCATAAACGAAATCAAGGAAAAACAATACGCCTATACCCCTTTTGAAAAGTTTGAAAAACTAAAGGAAAAGAACCCCAACATTGATATGTTGCGAAAAGCTTTCGATTTGGATGTTTAATTAATAAAAATAGCTGTTATGCTCGGATTAAAACTGCCAACCGACCCGCGTTGGGTCAACATTGTTGAGAAAAATATAAAAGAAATATTGACCGACCATGCCTTTTGTGAACAAAAGGCAACAAGCACAGCCATTTCGTTAATTGTAAGTTTTCCGGAGTATACCGAATTGGTTCAGGAAATGACAGCTTTAGTAAAAGAAGAAATCAGCCATTTTAAAATGGTTCATGACAAAATTATAGAACGCGGATGGACCTTGGGTCGCGACCGCCGCGACGATTACGTAGTACAACTCGTTAAGTTTTTCCCTAAAGGAGGTAGCCGAACCACACAATTGGTGCACCGTTTACTTTATGCCGCATTAATTGAAGCACGCAGTTGTGAACGCTTCAGGTTGCTTTCAGAAGAATTGGAAGACAAGGAATTGGCCGAATTTTACAAAAAACTTATGGTTAGTGAAGCCAACCACTACACCATGTTTTTAGGTTTTGCCAGAACCTATGGCAATAAAAAAGAAGTTGACGCCAAATGGCAGCAACTTCTTGAATATGAAGCGGAAATTATGCGTGATTTAGGAAAAAGCGAAACTATTCACGGTTAAAACTTATACCCTACACCTATTTGAATATTTCGGTTTTTGGCTGAAACTCCGGTATTTTCGTGAAACACATTCCCAAATCCGTAGTTGTATCTGGCATCAACATACAGCGCATAGTTTATTTTGTATTCTACACCTGCAACGGCCGAATAGGCTAAATCGACCATATTGTCACCCACTTTATGCACTTTCCATCCTATTTGCGGCCCTAAACCGGCATGGATTTTTTCACTGAATCTAAACCTAAAAAATACAGGCATTTGTATATAATCGAGATGTAGAACTTCTGCCCTTGCTCCTTCTGCTGAGAACTGCAATTCGGGTACAATAGAAAATGTTTTAGAAAGTCCGATATTAGCAAAAAAACCTATGTAAATACTATTTCGGTGTTTGTTTTCCATTATTGGGGCATCTTCAAAATCGAGATGCGAAATGGTATAACCACCACGTACACCATATTTTACACCCTGAAAAGTAGAGGTGTTTTGCTTGGGTTCTTCGGTGCTAACGCTAAGTGAATCTTGATTTTGGGAAAAACCGTAAACGGAAAAACTAAGAACAGTTAAAAGTAATATTTTTTTCATCTGTTGTTTATTTGTAAATCTATCAGATGCTTTGGCCATATTCAAAAGTCGCTGAAATTCATCATTATGGCTTGCTCATTATTAATAGATTTGGGTTATAATTAATAATATGCACGAATATAATTTATAATTTCAAAACAAAGCAACTAAAAGGCTGAAGTGCAAAATTTTACTGTGTATTGCTAGAAACGGTATCGTAGTATATACTTTTTATAATGCCGTCGGCCAGTCCAATTTTAGGCACAAAAATATCTTTTGCACCGCTCCATTTCATAGCCGAAAGGTATATGCGCATGGCCGGAATAATTACGTCGGCACGGTCTTGATTAAGCCCTAATTCTGAAATACGTTCTTCGTAAGAATACGACTGAAGCGTGTTGTAGTACGAAGTCATATAAAAATACGATAGCGGTTTTCCTAAAGCTTTTCCAGAGATTTTAAATATTTTGTTGATGTTTCCACCAGATCCCAAAACAGAAATTTTCTCGTACTCTTTAACGTTTTCACCAATCCATTCCCTTAGTTCTTGCCACGATTCGTTTAAGACCATGTCATTAAGCAAACGCACCGTACCTATTTTAAAAGAACGCGACGCTACTTGGTTACCACGGTCTATTACAGTAAACTCGGTACTACCACCACCTACATCAACGTATAAATAGGTTTTGTCGGGGTCTATATATTTGTCCAAATCAGTGGCCGCAATAATGGCCGCTTCTTCTTCGCCCCCAATTACATCAATACTAATACCCGAATGTTCCAACACCTGTTCAACAATTTTTTTGCCGTTGGCCGATTCCCTCATGGCCGATGTAGCGCATGCTTTGTACTTCACCACTTTATGGGATTTCATCAGCAATTTAAAAGCCAACATGGTATCGAGAATACGTTCGGTATTTTCTTTGGAAATTTTGTTCTTTACAAAAACATCTGCACCCAAACGGATTGGAACACGCACCAACGAGTTTTTTTTAAACGTTACGGGCTTTCCTTTTTGTTCAATTATGTTTGAAATAAGTAACCTTACGGCGTTTGAACCAATATCGATGGCTGCATACTTTTTGATTGAGAGCATATTAGTCTTCTAATTTTTTTTGGTAATAATCGTAAATAGCAAACTGAGATCTTACTTTAGGCTTATCGTTCATCAAATATTCATTTTCCTTTTCAGTGTTTAATAAACGGGCTTTCACATTATCGTTCCAACTGATGTTGAATGTATCGATAATTTCCTGTTTAATATCGGCATCATAAATGGGGCAGCTTACCTCTACCCTGTTTTCAATGTTTCGGGTCATCCAATCGGCAGACGAAATATAAAGCTTGGATTCTTCATCCTTTCCAAAGATATAAATTCTTGAATGCTCCAAAAATTTATCGACTACACTGATGACTTCGATATTTTTGCTCATCCCTTCAACGCCGGGAATCAAACAGCAAAGCCCCCTAACAATCATTTGCACTTTAACCCCCGAGCGGCTGGCTTCGTATAGTTTATCGACCATGGGATAGCTCGATATACTGTTCATTTTTAGCCTGATAAGTCCTTCTTCCCCATTTTTAACCTTTTCGATTTCCTTATCGATTAATTTAAAAACTTCTTTTTTGGTGTAATGCGGTGAAACAATAAGGTGCTTGTATCGGTTTATTCGATAATTGGCTTCAAAAAACGCGAAAATTTTATCGACATCCTTTAGTATTTTTTGATTGGCGGTAAACAGTGTATAATCGGTGTAAACCTTAGCGGTCGATTCGTTGAAGTTCCCCGTACTTATAAAGCCATAGCGTTTTATTTTTTTGCCCTCCTCACGCTCGATAACACACATTTTACTATGCACTTTTAGTCCGGGCACGCCAAAAATGAGATTAACGCCTTCATCCTTCATCTGTTGGGCATAATCGATGTTGGCCTGCTCATCAAAACGGGCACGGAGCTCAATGGATACCGTAACCGATTTTCCATTGATAGCAGCATTGATCAGTGAACTTGCAATATGCGATATCTCCGCTAAGCGATAAATTGTAATTTTAATGGTTTTGACCGTGGGATCTAAAGCGGCCTCCCTCAAAAATTTCACTACATACGAAAAGGTTTGGTACGGCGCATGCAGTAAATAATCCTTTTTTGCAATGGGTGAAAAAATACTGTCCTGAAGGCTTAAGTTTTTTATGGGTAAGGCTTCAATTTTATCGTACATTAAATCGGTACGCCCTAAACTTGGGAAGCCCATATAGTCTCTCCTGTTGTGGTATCGCCCCCCTGGAATGATACTATCGGTACTATCGATACCCATTTTTTGCATTAAATAATGAAGGGTTTCCTGATCAATTGTTTTATCGTACACAAACCTAACGGGCTCACCAACCTGCCTGTGCTTTACACTATCGGATATTTTCTCAATAAAACTTTTACTCAAATCACTTTCAAAATCCAATTCGCCATCTCGGGTAATTTTAATCATGTGTGCCGAAATGCTCTTATAATTAAAGATGTTGAAAATATCGCTGAGGCAATGGCGCAGCAAATCATCAACCATAATAATATAATCTTTGTCATCCTGTTTAGGCAGTACCACGAAACGATCTACGGTTTTCGGAATTTCTATAAGCGCAAATTGTTTCTGGTTACCGGGCATCACCATTTTTACGGCCAAATATGCGGCACTGTCCTTTAGATTAGGAAGTACCACCGAATCATTTAAAATAATGGTAACCAACGCCGGGCTGACCGTTTTAAGGAAATATTCCTTTATATAATCGTGTTGCTCACTAGTAATTTCCGTTTCGTTGATTATATAAATGTTTTCTTCCTTAAGCTTTTCGCGAATGGCATTGAGTACACGTAAGCTTTCGGTTTGTTGATCAATAACGATTTGTGTGATGATTTCGAGCAATTCTTCGGCGCGTATGCCCCCCAATTCGCTCTTTCCTCCTTTCCCAGCTTCAACAATACGCTTAACGGTGGCATAACGCACCTTAAAAAACTCATCTAAATTATTGGAGAAAATGCCCAAAAACCGAAGTCGTTCAATCAACGGAACCGTTTCGTCTTCAGCTTCTTGCATCACTCGTGCATTAAAATGCAACCAACTAATTTCTCTGTTTATGTATGTGTTATCGGTAGGAATTTTTAATTCAGCCATTAAAATGTATGATATGTATTTTGAAAAACAAATATATTCTATTTAAGCTAAAAACGGATGCCCAAACCATTAATAAACTGCAAAGAACACCTTATTTTAAATCTTTTGGAAAAATGGTCATTATGGTTTTTCCAAGTTTTAGGTCGTCCCAAGAATTGATATCGAATTGCAATATCACGGTGCCCGTTGTTGGCACGTTAACAATATATTTATCCCCAAACGTATTTACAAATGCCGTAATAGCGTGGTTGTGCCCAAATACCATTAAACGATCAACGGCATCATTACAATTTTTAATAACTTGGGTAAGAAGTTCTCCCGAGAAATCGTAAAGATTGTGTTCAAATTGCACAATATCGTTGCTGATGTTTAAATTCTCAATAAAGATTTCAGCTGTTGTTTTAGCCCTTACAGCATCGCTCGAAATCACTAAATCTATGTTAAAATTTTCATTTTTTAAATGATTCGAAACCAAATTGGCGTCATTAAAACCTCGCTTTTTTAATGGTCTTTCGTGATCAATGACATCATATTCCCAAGACGATTTGGCATGCCTAACTAATATTAACTCTTTCATATCAATCGATTAAATGCTTTTTTTATCGTTAAAAAGTTGTTTTTGTCGATAAAATTCAATTTATTTGCTCATTAAAGCTAACTAAAAATAATGACTAAATCGTAAAAAAACGAAGTTGCATCAATTAAAATTGTTAAATTATTAATTATAAACATTTTAACATATTGAACATTCAATCGTTAAAAAACTCATAAAAACCGATAAAATGTCAACAGGAAACTTTTAAACGAATTTATAAGTGATTTACCATGAAATTTTGAACAGCTATCAATATATGTGTTCTTTTGTTTTACCTACAAAAATTTAAAATTATGACCCCAAATCTAATTTCTCGACTAAATATAGTGTTGCTAGCCAATACTATGTCTGCGCAATTATCTCTCTTCAAGATTATATTTAACGGTTTACTGGTTGGCAAGTTCAGGCGTGCCTCACGCTAGTTTTAGCGTTCCATACTGTAATTAAATACTGTTATCTGTCGTATCGCGAACTTTATTATTTCTTAATTATGAAAAATAAAACTACTCCATCATTTTTCTTTTTATTTCTGTTTTTGTCCATTTTATTTTTGTCTAGCAACCAAGTGGCAGCTCAAGACTATGATATTTATGAGCTACAAAAAGAAAATCCGTCGGTTAGTAAATCGGCCGGAAAAGTTGACAAAAGCAAAAACAGAACAGAGTTTTATGACCTTTACCAAAACTTACATACAACGATTTATGTTTCGAACAACAAAATCGATAAAGTTTATGGTGAAGGCGACATCAAGCGAATCACTTTAAGCGACAATAATTCTTTCGCTTTTTTAAATACCGATAACGATCAGTTTAAAGAAGTGAAATTAATAACTGTAAAATTGAAATCAAAAAACGACTTGAACCAGGTATTGGATTTAAGCGACAGCCCTCATTTTGTTAAACTGAAATATGTTTTTCTAAAATGCTACTTCGAATATACTGATGAAGATATTCAAAACTTTATAAAAGTCACCCCCAATGTTAGAGTTTTCCATATCTCGGCAAACCCTTCATAATATTATAATCTGATTTAAAAAGGTTAAAAATGAGAAACATCTACTCTAAAACAACTTACAAAAGCAAGGCCTCAATTAATTTATTGTGCTTAGCTTTTATGCTTATTATATCTGTTTTAGACAGTTATGGTCAAGTTGTATTCAACCCAAGAACATCTAATGCTACCCCTACCCAAGAAGTATATAGCGTTAAAGGCGACTTTGCCATGATTGGTAATGCCAACCTTAAGTTGGTGAACTACAGTGATACAGCCGACAATGATGATGACATGGAGTACGTTGATGTGGACGCAATTGCAGAAACAATCAATTCTTCGTCAGCCAACCTACTATTTTCTACTGAAAATGGGGCTGTACCAGAATGTTCAAACATTCTTTATGCTGGTTTATATTGGGTAGGTCGTGCAGATGCCGGAGCCGACACCAATGCTGATGGCGATAATAATCCCAATACGTTTAATGTAACCCATAATGGATCTCCAAAATCCCTAAATAAAACCCAAGTGCGTTTAAAAGGACCTGGAGACACCACATATCAGCTTATCTCAGCTTCAACCAACCCAAACCCCGAAATAAATTATCCTACAAATGGAAATAACCGCAATATCTATGTTGGCTACTCCGAAGTTACTGATTTTGTTAAAGCCCGTGGTTTAGGTGAATATACTGTTGCGGATATCGCCTTAAGAGAAGGAAACATTGATGTTACTGGGTTTTCTGGCGGATGGGGCATGGTTGTAGTCTATGAAAATTCTAAAATGAAATGGAGAGACATTACGGTTTTTGATGGCTATGCCTATGTTGGTGCCGGCGGATTGCCACAAACCATTTCAGCTTCTGGCTTTGATGCTGTTCAAAATGGTGATGTAAACTTAAAATTGGGCCTAATGGCTAGCGAAGGTGAAGTAGGTTGGGCTGGAGATTTCTTTTCTATAGAGCAACAAAATTCTGGTATTTTTCAACCCCTATCACATAGCAGAAATACTACTACTAACTTTTTTAACTCTTCAATATTAGTCGATAACGATGGAGATTCATTTGATGACCCTAGAGATGAATCTAGACAAAACAATGCTGGTCTAGACGTGGTGGTATTCAATGTTGACAATTCAGGTAATTCTCTAATAGACAACGGACAAACCTCTACTAGATTTCGATATGGTACTGTGAATGACTCTTATGCTATATTTAACGTTACATTTGCCGTAGATGCTTATATTCCGGAGCCTGAAGTCGTTATTACAAACACTTCAATAAATGGGAATCCACCAAGTGGAACAAACTCATCTTTACAACCTTCACAAAGTGCTATCTTTACCATTGATATCAGAAACACAGGGACCGAAGATATTACTAACGGGATCATCACTATTCCGCTCACAGAAGCTATAGACCCTACTAATCTAAATCTCAGTTCTAACGTTTATCCGCCACTAAACAGCACAACAAACCCAAATACGCCATTTTATGATTCTAGTGTTGGCCCATTTGGAAGTATCATTTGGGAAATAGGAGATTTACCTCTTCCAACCGATCCTGATACTGTTTTGGCAGATTTAAGTTTTTCATTAACAGTTACAACCGATTGTTCTGTATTGGGAGATAGTAATTTCGAACCCAATGTTTCCGTTACAGGAAACATTAGCGGTGAAGGAGCCATATCGGGTGTGGCATTTATTACCGATTTAATTTTAGGGTATCAAGAAAATGGGACATGCGTCGGTGAACCAATTACCGGAGAACTTCAAATACCCATTGATTATGAAGATTACGTTAACTCACCTCCTACCGCCAGCAACCCAGAACCTATAAATTTGGAATGTACGGATACCATCCCAGACCCAGATACCAATGTTGTAACCGATGAGGCTGATAACTCGGGTATCCCTCCAATAGTAACTTGGCTATCTGATGTTTCCGACAGTGGAACTTGTACCGAAGTTATTATCAGAACTTATAGGGTGACTGATGATTGTGGAAAATTCACTGATGTTGAACAGACCATTACCATCACCACTCCACCCTTCACCATAACCGATATCAACGGAGGAAGTACCGTTGAATGTATCGCCGATGCCACCGAAACCTTCACCCTGCCAACAGTTACCGATGCCTGTGGCAACACCCTGTCGCCCTCTGCTGCTGTGGTTACCGAAGACCCGGACCCGCTGACCTGTGAAGGAACGAGAACATATGCTTACACCTACGAAGACTGTGCAGGAAATACAGATACTTGGGCATTCATTTACACCATCAACACCCCCGCCTTCACCATCGCCGATGAAGATGGGGGGAGCACCGTAGAGTGCATCGCCGATGCCACTGAAACCTTTACTCTGCCAACGGTTACAGATGCCTGTGGCAATACGCTGTTACCCTCGGCTGCAGTAGTTACAGAAGATCCGGATCCACTGACCTGTGAAGGTACGAGAACATATACTTACACCTACGAAGACTGTGCAGGAAACACCGATACTTGGGAGTACACTTACACTATCGACACCCCCGCCTTCACCATCGCAGAGGCCGATGGAGGAAGCACCGTTGAATGTATCGCCGATGCCACCGAAACCTTCACCCTGCCAACAGTTACCGATGCCTGCGGCAACACCCTGTCGCCCTCTGCTGCTGTGGTTACCGAAACCCCGGACCCGCTGACCTGTGAAGGAACGAGAACATATGCTTACACCTACGAAGACTGTGCAGGAAATACAGATACTTGGGCATTCATTTACACCATCAACACCCCCGCCTTCACCATCGCCGATGAAGATGGGGGGAGCACCGTAGAGTGCATCGCCGATGCTACTGAAACCTTTACTCTACCCACGGTTACCGATGCCTGTGGCAATACCCTGTCGCCCTCAGCTGCAGTAGTTACCGAAACCCCGGACCCATTGACCTGTGAAGGCACGAGAACATACACCTACACTTATACGGACTGCGCCAATAATTCAGATACTTGGGCATTTACCTATACCATCGAAACACCAGCCTTTACCAT
>NZ_JAAVJS010000009.1:0-74071 GCF_012037625.1 Tamlana crocina | reverse complement strand
ACGAGAACATACACCTACACTTATACGGACTGCGCCAATAATTCAGATACTTGGGCATTTACCTATACCATCGAAACACCAGCCTTTACCATACCAGATGCAGACGGAGAAGCCACGGTGGAATGCATCGCCAATGCCACCGAAACCTTCACCCTGCCAACAGTTACCGATGCCTGTGGCAACACCCTGTCGCCCTCTGCTGCTGTGGTTACCGAAGACCCGGACCCGCTGACCTGTGAAGGAACAAGAACATATACTTACACCTACGAAGACTGTGCAGGAAATACAGATACCTGGGCATTCATTTACACCATTGAACGTACCGCGTTTACATTACCGGCAAACGGAGGCGAAACAGTAGCCAACCTTGCGGAAGCAACAGAACCCGTGCCACCAACTGTTTTCGATAATTGTGGAAACGAACTAACGCCATCGGAAGCAGAAAAATCGGAAACACCAGATTGCCAAGGCTCTGTGGTATATAGTTTTACCTATGAAGACTGTGCCGAAAACACCGCAGCTTGGACTTATACCTACACCGTAGAACTGGCTCCGTTTACACTACCAGAAGACGACGGCAGCACCATAAGCTGTATTGAAGACGCAACAGTACCCACGCCGCCCACTATTAACGATGCCAATGGTAACAATATCGTACCCGTAATGACCGAGAATACCCCAGGCTGCGAGGACGACAAAATTTACACTTTTACCTATACAGATTGCGCAAATAATACTGGAGTTTGGACTTATACTTATGTCTTTGACTTACCAACAATCAATTACAACGAACCCGAAGAACTTGAAGTAGCTTCCTGTAATTTTGAAGACCAAGAAGCTATTAACAACGCGTTTACCACTTGGGTTAACGAACAGACTGATGCGATAGCCGTTAGTGGCGGATGTGATCCTCAACTAAGCAACAACAGTTCATCTGTTGCCACCCCCCAATATTGTGACGGAGGTTCAGCCACCGTAACCTGGACCATTACCGACCGTTGCCAAAATATTACCGTTTCTGCCGATTTTATTTTGAACAAACAGCAAAACGTTGAGCACGAAGAACCTCATGATAAAACCGTAGAAGCCTGTGAATTTTATAAAGATGACATCGAAAATTCACAAGAAGCTTTGAACAGTGCCATTGCTGCATGGGTGATCGAACAAACCGAAATAAACGAAACCACCCTCATTGGTGGATGCTCGCCAACGGTATCCCATAACTTTTCCGAACAACCCCAAAGCATCGATATATGTACTGGTGGTTCTATTACCGTAACCTGGGCCATCAACGATTTTTGCCAAGGGCACACGCACCAGGCCACTTATACGGTGGTTGCCCCAGAAGAGCTGACCTACGATGCGCCTCAAGACGACCCCTCTAATAATGCTTCGGAATTTGACGACCCCGATGCCGATGTGGCCCAGCAAAATCTTGATAATGATATTGCTGCATGGGTAGCGGCACAAAACGATGCCATAACCAATAGTTTAGATGGAGGCTGTGACCCTAAAGTTACTAACAATTTTACCGACCAGTCCATTTCGTTCTGTACCTCGGGAAGCATCACCATCACATGGACCATAGAGGATCTATGCGGTACTACCAACCCAACGGCTACCTACACCTTTACCCAGCCAGATGGCATTACCTTCACCAATCCGAGCGATGAGGACGTAAACACCTGTAGCTTTGACGGTGACGACCCGCAGGGCCAGCTTAACGATGCCATTAGTGATTGGGTTGATGAACAGACCGGCATCATAACCAACAGCCTTTCCGGAGGCTCTCCCGACGTGATGCATGATTACAGCGGAGCGACCATTGACATTTGTCAAGGCGGGAGCATTACCGTTAACTGGAGCATAGATGATATTTGCGAGACTATCAATGTATCGGCTTCGTATTCAGTTGTACCGGCAGATGCCATCGCATATACCGCTCCCTCCGACCTGGACAGGCAGTCCTGCGACTATGCCGACCAAAATGAAGTGGACACCGCTTTCAATAATTGGGTAGCGGCTCAGACAGCGGCCTTTGCAACTACCGGAGGCTGCAGCCCAACATTGGCCGACAACAGTGCCAATGCCACCATCCCGCAACTGTGCGACGGCGGTTCGGCCTCTGTTACCTGGACCATTACCGATTTGTGTGAGACCATTAATGTTTCTGCAGATTTTACAATAACACCAATGGCCACGGCTACATTTACAAATCCAACCAATGGCTCTTCGGATGCATGCGATTATAACACCGACAACCTTGCTGCGGCACAAAACAGCTTAAATGCAGACATCGTTGAATGGGTAAACACCCAAACCCAAAATATTGACGATAGTTTTTCAGGAGGTTGCTCGCCTTCGGTTTCCAACGATTTTGAAAATCAAACCATCGATTTCTGTACTGGCGGCTCTATTACCGTTAACTGGGAAATATCCGATTTATGTGACACCGTTAGCGTGAGTGCCGAATATACCTTTACAGCACCCGAAGCCCCTGTTTTTGAACAAAGCACACCCGAAGCAACTTTAACCGTAGAGTGCGATGCTGTTCCGGAAGCTGCCGTAATAACGGCTTCAAATTCATGCGGCGCCATCGATGTGGTGTTTACCGAAGAACGGATTGACGGCGAATGCCCCAACTCCTATGTTTTGGAAAGAAACTGGACAGCAACAAATATTTGCGGAGTAACCGCTACACACCAGCAAATCGTTACCGTACAGGACACCACACCCCCGGTATTAACACTGCCTAAAAATGATACGGCCGAGTGCAGTGCCGACCTATCGACCATTGCTTTTGGCGAAGCCACCGCGACAGATAATTGCGATGCCAACCCATTGGTAACTTATCAAGATAAAATAACAAACGGTTCGTGCCCTGGCGATTATACCATAACCCGTACCTGGACAGCAACCGATGCCTGTGGAAATACCGTTAGTGCAAACCAAACTATTTCAACAACAGATACTACGGCCCCAACCTTCGACCAAACCACGCTTCCTGGAAATATAAAGGTAGAATGCTCTGGTATTCCTGAACCTGAAATATTAACCGCTACCGACAACTGTGGTACTGCTGTTGTAACTGTTGAAGACAAACGGACTGATGGCAACTGCCCTAATAATTATGAAATCACAAGAACCTATAAGGCCACCGATGAGTGCGGAAACACAGAAACCCACGTTCAAACCATTACGGTACAGGACACCACACCCCCCGTATTTGTTGAAGATTTACCTGAGAAAAATATCGAGGTGGAATGTGACGCTATTCCGGTACCCGAAACCTTAACGGCTACCGATACCTGTGGTTCGGCCACGGTTACGGTAAGTGACACAAGAACCAATGGCAACTGCCCTAACAGCTACTTTTTGGCACGTACATGGAAGGCTGAAGACGAATGCGGATTAACAACAACATTTACACAAATCATCACCGTAAAAGATACCACGCCACCTACATTTGTGGAAACTTTACCGCGCGATATTACCGTAGAGTGCGATGCCGTTCCAGACGCCGCTACCATTACGGCTACTGATAATTGTGGTGATGCCGTAGTAACCGTAAACGACGTAAGAACCGATGGTAGCTGCCCAAATAGCTACTCCATAGAGCGTACTTATACAGCAACCGACGAGTGTAATTTAACAACAACACATAAACAAATTATTACCGTTCAAGATACGACTGCCCCTGTACCTACAACCGCTTTTGAAGAAACCATAAACACCAGTTGTATCGATATTGAGGCTGCCCCCGAATTGGAGTTTACCGATAACTGTTCAACAAACGTTATTGTAGAATTTGAAGAAACAAGTACTTTCGAAGAAGGCGTTTTTGCAGATTATCAAGTGATAAGAACTTGGACGGTAAGTGATGCGTGTAGCAACGAAGCTGTTTACACACAAACGGTAAATGTGACTTTAGATGAAATCTATACCGAAGTTAACGCTCAAGATAGATGTTTTGATGACGGTCAGGTAAACTTAAGAAGTTTCCTTTCTGAAAGTGTAACCTCTGGAACTTGGGAAATTATTGAAGGTAACCCAATAGCTACGATTGAAGGGGATATTTTCGACCCAACAAATTTAGAGGATGCATATACCGAAGAGTTCAACCCGAACACCGAAGGCATCACTTATGTGTTGCGATTCACTGGGTTTGAAGATGGCTGTATGAACGTTACCGATGTGACCATGGTTATTGATGCCAAGTGTAAAGTATTGCCATGTGGTGAAAGCGACGTTATCATTTCAAAAGCCATTACCCCAAATGGAGATGGCAAAAACGAAACCTTTGATATTGAAGGTATCGACCTTTGTGGTTTTGTTGCAGAAATAAAAATATTTAATCGTTGGGGAGCTCTAGTATATGAGTCAAACAACTACACCCTTGGAAGTTTAAGAACATCTGGATTAACAGGTGATTGGGATGGAAGCGCTCCAAATTCATCATTCGGAAATTCAGGCAAGTTACCTAACGGTACTTATTATTACATTATAAATTTAAGAAATAGTGGACTCAGTCCATTAACAGGCCCCATATATTTAGGAACCAAATAAACATTAACCTATGAAATGAACCTTAACGGTATTTCGAAATTTAGCCGAAATGGTTGTTATGGTGAATGACATCTGAAAAAACAAGAACGTAAAATTTAAACAGATGAAATTTATTAAAACTAATATAATTGTTATTGCACTATTTAGCTGTGTTTATTCCGTGGCGCAACAGTTACCACAATTTACACAGTATATGTACAATACCATCTCTATAAACCCTGCGTATGCCGGTAGTAGAGAAGCGCTCAGTATTGTTGGTTTGCACCGTAGCCAATGGGTTGGTTTTAAAGGTGGGCCAATAACCCAAACATTGTCCATCCATACCCCCTTAAGGAACGATAGAATTGGCTTGGGGTTGTCATTCATTGAGGACGATTTAGGCCCACAAAACTTTTCATATTTATATGGTGATTTTTCATATTCCATTCCAACAGGATGGGACGGAAAATTGGCTTTTGGTTTAAAGGCAGGATTTACTCAATACAGTTTCGATTCAGATTTTATGAATGACACAGATATTCAAAATGATAATTTTTTCAAAGGTTTTGATAACCGCTGGGCTCCAAATGTAGGTGCTGGTATTTACTGGAGTAACGATAGGGTTTATGCAGGTCTATCAACCCCAAGAATATTAAACACAGATACAAACAGAAATGCCACAGACAGTAATAACCAGGATTATGAAGCACTTGAAAGGTTAAGCTACTACTTTACAGTGGGTGGCGTTATAGATCTTAGCCAATACGTTAAATTCAAACCTGCTGGTTTAATAAAAGCCACGAACGGTGCGCCGGTTTCATATGATCTTACTGCCAACTTCCTTTTCAATGAAAAGTTTTGGTTGGGTGCTTCGTATAGAATCAATGAATATACTGCTGCCATTGGTGGTATTGCAGATTTTCAAGTATCGAGACAATTGCGTATAGGTTATGCTTATGAAAAACCTATTTCAGAAATTGCCGATTACACCTCCGGAACCCATGAAATTTTATTGATTTACGAATTCAAATTCATAAACTCAAAACTAAAGTCTCCAAGATATTTCTAATACTAATTATCTATGAATCGTAAAAATTACATATTAGTTGGTATCGGAATCTTAATGAGCATTTCGGTGTTTTCCCAACAAGGAAAACAAAAAAGAGCCGATACTCTGTTCAACAAATTCTCGTTTGTAAAGGCTGCCAAAGTTTATACCGAATTGGTTCAAAATAATTACAACAGAGATTATGCCACCCGAAAACTGGCAGATTGCTATGCACTTTTAAGAGACCCGAGAAATGCGTCACGCTACTACAAGAGTGTTGTAAAACAGAAAAATGTTCCTGTTGAATACTATTATAAATATGCCCAGTCGTTACGGGGCATGAAAAAATATGACGAGTCGCAAATCTGGCTTCAGCGGTTTAAAGATTCTGGGGGTGTTGTGGATGCCGACGATTTTTCAAAAGACATCAATTTTATCACCAGTGTATTTGGTGCCAAACAACAATATTTTTTAGACCGCGTTCGGTTCAATTCAAAATACAGCGATTTTGGTGCTTTCGAGCATAACGGAAAAGTCTATTTTGCTTCATCTCGTGATGAAGGTGTGGCTATAAAACGCGTTTATGGCTGGAACGAGCAACCCTTCCTTGATGTTTACGTTGCCGAAGCTGGTAGTAGACGAAATGTAGACCATACCGCCAAAATAAAAGGCGACGTTAATTCCATTTACCACGATGGCCCTGTTACTATCACCAAAGATGGTAAAACCATGTATTTTTCCCGAAATAATTTTAAGGATGATATTGAGGTAAAAAGCAAAGGCGGACTCACCAACATGAAAATCTATCGCGCCACATTAGTCGATAGCGTTTGGACTAACATTGAAGACTTATCCATTAATGGTGATAACTTTTCAACCCAACACGCGGCATTGAATAAAGATGACAGCAAACTTTATTTTGCTTCAGACCGCCCCGGTTCCGTTGGCGGATCTGATATTTGGGTGGTTGATATTTTTCCTGATGGAACTCTAAGAAATTTACAAAATCTTGGCGATGTGGTAAACACCAAAGGCGCTGAAGGCTTTCCGTTTATCAACAATGAAGATATTTTATTTTTCTCATCAGACGGACATACGGGTCTTGGATTGCTTGATGTTTTCGCTAGTATTAAAGATGAGGAAGACGAATCGAAAATTGTTGATGTTATAAACCTTGGAATACCAATAAACTCCAATAGTGATGATTTTGCTTTCACGATGAATCAAGATGGTATTACGGGTTATTTTGCTTCAAACCGACGTGGGGGGCGTGGCAGTGACGATATTTATGCGTACCACCGAGAACCTGTTTTGCATGTTGAGGGCGTAGTTACCGATGCTATTAACTCCAACCCCGTTCAAGGTGCAAAAATTACACTTTATGATGACAACGATCAACCTGTAGCATACATGGAGACCGATGAAAATGGTTACTATCAAATTAATATAGATCGTAATAGAGACTATAAAATTGTGGCTAGCCAAGATAAGTACATCGACGATTACAGAAAGTTTACATCAAAAAATATTCAAACCGAACTTATAACAATTAACGCGAATCTTTTGCTTAACCCGGTTCAAGATGTGGTTAAATTGGCTAAATTGGATTTGAACACCATTTATTTTGATTTCGACAAACACACCATCAGAAAAGATGCCGCCGTTGAGTTGAATAAAATAGTGAGTTTGATGAAAAACGATTATCCTGAAATGGTCATCCGTATTGAATCGCATACCGATTCGCGAGGAAGATTGTCTTACAATGATAAATTGTCAATCGATAGAGCCAACGCCACATACGAATATTTAATTTCAAAAGGCATAGATCCAAAGCGTATTACCGAGCACCAAGGTTTTGGTGAACGTCGATTAACGAACGGTTGTGAAGATGGTGTAAACTGTGAGGAAGAACAGCACCAAAAAAACAGACGTACCCAATTTATTGTGGTTAAAATGGAATAAAACATTACAGCCCTTTATGATAAAACCACAACATACCGCATAAGATTTTTTAATTAAAAAAGTCCCCATGAAATTAAAAAACTACATTATAACCTGCTCTTTAGTGTTATTGGCATTAAACGTCAATGCCCAAGAAAGTACGCTAAAAAAAGCCGATAACAAATTCGATAAATATGCTTTTGTAGATGCAGCAAGCGCCTATAAAGAGCTTATTGAAAAAGGCTATCATACAGATTATGCCACTCGGAAGTTGGCTGATTGTTACGCTTATATGCGAAGTCCTGAAAAGGCTGTAGTGTATTACAAGATGGCAGTGCAGCAAGAACATGTGCCAATAGATTATTATTATAAATATGCCCAAGCCCTTCGAGGTATAAAAGACTATAAAGAGTCTAGAGTGTGGTTGGAAAAATTTTATAATGCTGGCGGAACCATAAATGAAAGCTTATACCGCAAAGATGGAGAATTTCTGAATTCCATTTTTAATGCCGAGCATCAATATTTTCTTGAAGACGTCAATTTTAATTCGAAACTAAGCGAATTCGGGGCTTATGAAAACAACGGCAATTTGTATTTTGTATCTTCACGTGATGAAGGTGTGGCCATAAAACGCAAATATGCATGGAATAAAGAACCCTTTTTAGATGTATACGTTACTAATAAAAATGCTTTGGACTCCATAAAAATCGACCACTCCAACAAACTAAAAGGCAAAGTGAATTCGGTTTATCACGATGGGCCAATCACCATAACCAATGATGGGAAAACCATGTATTTTTCAAGAACCAATTTTATAAAAAACACTTTAAGTCGTGATAATTCGGGCATTTCAAGCCTTAAAATTTACAAAGCAACACTAGTTGATGACTCTTGGACAAACATTGAGGAGTTACCTTTTAATGATGACACCTATTCCAATGGCCACCCCGCTTTAAGCGCCGACGGTTCTAAATTATATTTTGCCTCTAATATGCCAGGCGGTTTTGGTGGTACCGACATCTATTATGTTGACATAAAAAATGATGGCACTTTCGGAAAACCCCAAAATTTAGGCAGTACAGTAAATACCACAAAAAATGAACGTTTTCCATTTGTTAATAATGAAGGCACGCTTTTCTTTTCTTCCGATGGCCACCACGGATTAGGCCTATTGGATATATTCGTTGCCGTTACTGATGCAAATAATGGTTTTGTGAACGTGGTTAATCTCGGTGTTCCGGTGAACTCCAGTAAAGATGATTTCTCCTTTTTTGTGAGTGATGATGGTACTTCGGGCTATTTTGCTTCAAACCGAAACGGCGGACTTGGCAGTGACGATATTTACGCTTTTAACAGAAAATTACGCATAAAACTGGAAGGCACTATTTATGATAGTGAAAACAATGTGCCGTTGCCTAATGCTGTAGTAACTCTAATGGATGCCAATGGCAAAGAAATTGCATCGTTTCCTTCGGATGAAAATGGAGCCTATGAAATTAACATAAATCGTGATACCGATTATATGGTAAACATTTCGAAAGACGGTTACTTGAACAAAACAGTTCCTGTAAGCACGAAAGGTTTGGCCCCTTCGGTTAAAAATCAGACTGTTGACTTCACTTTACAACCTATTGCAAAACCAGAAAAAGACGAACCGATTAGTGACCTTGGCCCAATTTACTTTAATTTTGATAGTGCCAGCGTCAGAAATGAAGACACCACCGAGTTAGACCGTATTGTTGATTTGATGCAAAATAAGTACCCAGAAATGACTATTGAAATCCAATCGCATTCCGATTCGAGAGGGCCTTCATCTTATAATTTAGTTTTATCTGAAAGACGAGCCAAATCCACTTATGATTATCTCATTTCTAAAGGCATCAATGCGGATAGAATTGAATCTTATAAAGGTTATGGCGAGGATAAATTGGTGAATGGATGCGACGGCACGGTTAAGTGCTCCGAAAAACAGCACCAACAAAATAGACGAACCAATTTTATTATAATCAAAGCCAAATAAAAAATAACCCCGAAATTTCGGGGTTATTTTTTTAGTCAATATTTTAATTAATAACACTAAGCATATCGATTTCATTTTGTTAAAATGTGCTATATGGAATCGAAACACAAAATACCGCAACTGATTAAACAAGAAGTTAAAACGGCTTTAAATTATTTCCCCAGCCTGAAAGATGTTACTATTGAATTCAAATTCAAAAAAAACATCAAAAAATCTACCATGCAGGCGCAACCAAAGTTCAGCAGTATTTTCAAACCCAGAAATCAACGGAGCTACGTTATTTTAATTAGTGAAACATTTAAAATTTCAGACAAGACCTTTCTAACTAAAAATATTCCAACCGAGATTTTAATCGGTTGGATTGGCCATGAGTTAGGCCATATTTTGGATTACCAAAACCGAAGTAATATTAACCTCATTTGGTTCGGTATAAAATATTTACTTTCTGAAAACCATATTGTAGAAGCCGAACGCGCTGCCGATACTTATGCCGTGCAACATGGTATGGGTGATTACATTTTAAAAACAAAAAATTTCATATTAAATCACGCCAACATCACCCCTATTTATAAAGCACGTATAAAGAAATACTATTTATCGCCCGAGGAAATTATGGAGTTGGTTAATATCAAAGAGGCGGTACCTTAGGTTTAATTTTTATTTACAAATTTTTCCCATTCAGAAAATTTTTCCTCTTTCATTACGCGTTCCATTTTTACCTGTCCACCTTTTTTCTTGTTTTTAGCATTCCACTCATGGAACATTTCAGGGCTTACTAAATTTACTTTTACCCCGTTTAATGCTTTACTTCGTGCTACCTTATAATTTTTATTCGCGTTTTTTAAAGTTTCATCCAGTTTTTTGGCCACCGCTTCGGTATCCAAATCTTGTTTCTCTGATCCCAAATACCAGAAATGATAAAATTCGCCATCGTCACCACGCTTAGCACAAATGGTATACTCAGGAATTTTAGTTGCAAACTGCTCTTCCAAAAATCGCATGGCATCATCCATTTTATTTACAGACAACTGTGAGCCTACGGTATTCAGGAAAAACTTGGTGCGACCCGTTATTTTTATTTCGGCACGTTCAATATTTGTAAATTCGATGGTATCGCCAATAATATAACGCCATGCTCCACTCACCGTACTGATAATAAGCACATAATCTTGATTGAGCTCTACTTGGGATAAACTTATCGATGGAGCATCCTGTGCCAAAGATCCATCTTCATTAATGTACTCGGGCTTAAAAGGAACAAATTCAAAGTAAATGCCGTGTTCGGTGTTAAGTTGCATGGCATCGGTTTCTGGCCGTACTTGGGTAGCAATATAGCCTTCGGAAGCCAAATAGGTGTCTATCACTGTTACCTCCTTGCCCATAAGTGCGTTGAAACTTTTTTCATAAGGGCCAAATGCCACACCGCCCGAAGTATAAACCTGTAGGTTGGGCCAAATTTCATGAATATGATTTAAGTTGTGATATTCTATTACTTTTTGCAGCATGAGCTCTATCCACGACGGAATGCCACTTAAGGCACCAATATCCCAGTCTTTAGCACGCTTGGCTATTTTCAAAACACGCTCATCCCAGTCGTCAATTTGGGCTATCTCTTCACCAGGTTTATAGTAACCTTTAAACCAAAACGGTATATTACTTGCGCTTATACCGCTAATTTCACCTTCCAAAAAACTTTCGTTTTTTTCTAAATCGGTAGAGCTTCCAAGCATCATAATTTCCTTCTCGAAAAAATCGGCTGGTAAGTCGAAATTCTTAAGTGACAACACTTGCTTGATGCCCGATTTTCGGATGGCTTCAATCATATCGTCGGTAACTGGAATACGCTTACTTGATTTTCCGGTAGTTCCTGAGCTCATCGCAAAATAAGACAAAGTTCCGGGCCAAGTAACATCGTTTTCACCTTCCTTTATTTTATGCCACCACTCTTCATTGATTTTATTGTAATCGAAATATGGAATGGTTTTAGCAAATTCGGCTTCCATATTTTCTGAAGCTAAAATAGCTTCAAAATTATAATGCTTTCCGAATTGAGTGTTTTTTGCTTTTTCGAGGAGTTGTTTTAATGTATTCTTTTGAGCTTCAATGTGATTTGTTTCTGAAAATAACGTTTCAGATAAATCAATCACGCCCTTTATGATATTACCAAGGATTGCCATGTTAAAATCTTTATGTGAAAATTACTGTTTTTGGCTCTACTTTAGTAACTCAAAACGTTTATATTTTGATGCTTTTTGTAGAATTACAGCACCAAACATTTAGACAAAGTATCTTGATAAATAGCCTCATATTTTGGAACGATACTATGCAAATCAAACTTCAAAGATTCCTTTCTAGCAGCATCTTTAAATTGTTTCAATCGCTTTTCGTCGCTTAAAATATGAATCGCATTTTTGCTCATATCCTCAACATCTCCCACATTGCTCAAATAGCCAGAAACGCCGTGAACATTAACCTCTGGGATACCACCCGTGTTACTGGAAATTACGGGAACCCCCGAGGCCATGGCTTCTAAAGCAGCAAGACCAAAACTTTCTGTTTGTGAAGGCAATAAAAACAAATCGCTAAAACACAAAATTTTATCAATTTCGTTGCTTTTTCCGAAGAACACAATCTTGTTTAAAATACCAAGTTCATTACACATGGCCTCCACTTTTTCCTTTTCTGGCCCTTCCCCAATAAACATAAGCTTTGCGGGCATTTCCTTTTGGATATTGTAAAATACGCTTATAACATCCTGAACACGTTTTACTGGCCTTAAATTACTAATGTGGGTGATTATTTTTTCATCTTCCTTAGCCATCATGCCTCTTTGGCAATCTGGAAAACCATTGTGCTTATATTTTTCCAAATCGATAAAATTCGGCACCACATGAATGTTGTTCTTAATGTTGAACAAGCGTAAAGTGTCGTCCTTTAAGCTTTTTGAAACGGCTGTAACAGCATCCGATTTATTAATACTGAAAGTAACTGCCGGTTTGTAAAACGGATGGTTCCCCACTAAAGTGATATCCGTACCATGAAGCGTGGTTACAATTGGCACATTAATACCTTCCTCTTGTAGCATTTTTTTTGCCATGTAGGCAGCATAGGCGTGCGGAATGGCGTAATGCACATGCAACACTTCTATTTTGTGCAGTTTCACCATATCGACCAATTTACTGGAAAGCGCCAGTTCGTATGGCTGATAGTGAAACAGCGGATATTCAGGAACGTTTACTTCGTGGTAGTGTACATTGTTACTGATAAGTTCCAACCGCACCGGTTGGCTATAGGTAATAAAGTGGATTTCGTGCCCTCGTTTAGACAATTCCAGACCCAACTCTGTGGCCACTACTCCACTACCGCCAAATGTAGGGTAGCAAACAATTCCTATTTTCATACGTTTGATTTTACAATATTTAATCAACTATGGCTTCATAAATAAGCCGTTGAATTTCGGTTCTAATATTTTTTCTTAGCAATAGGTTTTGTCCAGCTGTGGGGTAGGTTCTATTGGCTAAAAACACATAAACGATTTCTTCTTCTGGGTCTGCCCAAGTATAAGTGCCTGTAAAACCAGAATGCCCAAAACTACTCTTAGATACACAGCCGCATGTAGGACCTTCCTCGCCCAATTGGGGCTTATCGAAGCCTATTCCGCGCCTAACCCCTCTATGGCAATAATAACAGGTGTTGAATTTATCTATGGTTTCTGGCTTTAAAAATTGTCTTCCGCCATAAAAGCCTTTTTGCAAATACATCTGCATCATCTTGGCAACATCGTTGGCATTGCTAAATACGCCAGCATGACCACCAATACCGTTTTGCATAGCAGCACCCATATCATGCACATAACCATGTACTTCTTGAAAACGGTAATAATCATCAACCTCGGTAGGCACAATTTTTTTACTGCTTATTTTATGGTAGGGGTTATACATGGTATTATTGGCTCCCAACGGCTCGTAAAAATGCGATTGGGTTAACTGTTCCAATGTTCTGTCGTAATGGTATTCAATAAATTTCTTTAAAATGTAATATGGAAAATCGCTGTAACGGTACCTTAAGGATGAAAGCAATTCGGAATCTTTAATAATCTCAGGGATGGAATCTTGATAATCGGTTCGCAAAAAAAGGTCTTTGGCCACTTCAACATTAAACTCGTCGCTACGCTCCCTTCTGTAGTAATCGGCACTTGGGTGTTTTGTCAAACTATCCAAAGTACGGTAATAGAAAGGTTCCCAAGGCCTTAATCGCGCGTAGTGCGACAACATACTTTTGATCGTTATATTGGCTTTATTGGAGTTTTTGTACTCAGGCAAAATCTCAGAAAGTGTTGTGTTTAGCGAAATAACGCCCTGCTCTTCCAACTCCATTACCAATGGTAACGTGGCTAGAATTTTTGTTAAGGATGCCAAATCGTAAATGTCATCAGAGGCAACTTCTTCCTTTCCTTTGTAAGTGTGTTTTCCGAAGTTTTTACTGTAAACTACTTTCCCTTTTCTTGCCACCAAAATCTGTGCACCCGGCGTCATCATCGAATCGACCGCAATTTGGGCAATAGAATCTATTCGATTTAGCTTTGCTGTACTCATCCCAACACACTCTGGAATGCTGTAGCCCAAACGCTTAATATTATTAAACTCGATACCTTCTCCCCTTTTGAAATACGGTTGAATAGAAACCGGTAATTGACCTTTGGCGTCTATCGCGCCGAAAATGAGTTGTGCCGACTTTTGTTGGGCCACTTCACTATTTTGATAACTCACAATAATACCGGAAATATTCTCAATACTTTTTAAATCTGAAAGCGCGTAAGGTTTTACAAATGCATCTAAAATAACGGTATTGGTTTTAGCTATTTCGTCAATCCAAACCTGATCTTGTTGCGAAAGTTCAAAAGCTTTCCAGGGATTATCGTTTGAACGGTGGAAACCAATAATAACCGTATTATATGGCTTTAATCTAGCTATTAATTCAAATAAATTATCGGCTTCAATGATGTGTACTTTTCCATATTTTTTTAGTTCGTTGTAAAATGGCATGCCATCGTCATCGCCAAATTTAACATAAGCAATGGATTTGGTTTCCAAATCTTTTAAAGGCAGTAAATTATTGTCATTTTTTACAACGGTGATGGCATTTTCAAAAAGCACTTCATTTAATGCGTCATCCTTAATTCGGTTTAAATCATTCGATAAATCATGAAGTGCAATGGGCGAATAATCCTGCAACCCCACTTTGTATTTAGCCATCAAGATTTTTTTAACCGAATGTGCCAATCGGTCTTCCGTAATTTGTCCGCTGTTATAGGCTTCCATAATTTTTGAAACGCCTTGCTCCACGTCTTCCGACATTAACATGACATCATTTCCAGCCATAAACGCAGCCAAATCTATTGCGCCTGTTTCATCGAAATCTGCCGCTCCTTTCATGGTCAAGGCATCAGTAAAAATCAATCCTTGAAAACCTAATCTTTCCTTTAAAATATTGGTAACGATATTTTTTGAAAGCGATGACGGATAACCTTCACGAGTCTCTAAACTAGGTACGTTTAAATGGGCAACCATCACGCTCGACAAGCCTTCTTTTGTTAGTATTTTATAAGGATACAACTCAATGGAGTCAATTCGTTTTTCATTAAAACTAATGGATGGAAGCGTTTTATGCGAATCTTGGTCGGTATCGCCATGCCCCGGAAAATGTTTGGCATTGGCCAAAACACCCGCACTTTGCATGCCTTTCATAAAAGCCAAAGCTTTTACGGTAACATTATCGCGGTCCTCACCAAAAGAACGGTTGCCAATAATGGGGTTTTTCGGGTTGGTATTGATATCTACATCGGGGGCAAAATTAAAATGAACTCCCAAACGCTTGCAATGTTCACCGATTTGGCGCCCGGTTTGCTCCACTAATCTATTATCTTTTATAGCACCTAAAGTCATATTCCACGGAAAAGCATAAGTAGAATCGAGACGCATACTCAAGCCCCATTCGGCATCCATACCAATCAATAACGGAATTTTTGAGGCCGCCTGCAATTCGTTGTTAAGTTTTGCCTGACGGTATGGCCCTCCGTTGGAATAGATAATGCCCCCAATATGATGGTCTTTAATAAGCTGTACTATTTTGTTTTTTGTGGCTAAATCTTGGTTGGACATAACCTGTACCATGTACAACTGCCCTATTTTTTCCTTTAATGTAAATGAAGCATACACGCTATCCACCCATTTTTGTTGCGCCATCGCATCAGCTGCCAATAAAGGGCTGCCTGTCTGTTGGGCAAATGAAAAAATAGTAAAAAATAAAAATGGAATATTAATTAAGATTTGACGCATAAAATTGTTGTTAACAATAATTATTAGCTTTACAACACTAATAAGTATGCCAAAATAATGTTTTTAAAAAGAAGATAAAAAGACTTTAAGATAGATTAACAAAAGATAACAAGCCCACTTTTTACTTTAAAAAACGGCTGTGCCAACTTTCGGAAGCGGGTACCTCCCAGCTCTCCTTAAACTCGGCAATATTAGTGACTAAATTATTGAATACAATGGTATTTTTAGATACCGCTTTGTCTTTTGCCATTTTTTTGAAATCGACCAATGACTTGTAAGCCACGTACTCGCCTTGCTTGTAAGATACGTTCATTTTGTCCATTAAATCGACATTATAATCTTTCTCCAACTGCTGAATAAAATGCACTGAAGCATCAATCGAGCAGCCTGTTGCTTTATTCAAGTTTTGGTTTAATCCAATGATTATAAATCGCTTATATTTAATCGAGTATCCTGCATCTAAATCACTACCATGCGCTGTCCAGTTTTCAATAAAGGTGTCTAGTTTCTCTTCAATTTCTTGAATTTCCTCTGGAGTGAATGACCGGTTCGCTTGGTAAATCCAAATTCGTGATTCTTCCGGTAATATATTAAAATCTACTAACATTTTTTTCTTATTTTCGAACTGGCATTTATAAGTTTTGCGACTGGGCAATAATCTCAGCCACATCCATAACACTTATGTCGCTTTCTTTCTCCTTAGCTTTCACGCCATCGGTCATCATCGTGTTGCAGTACGGACATCCTGTAGCAATAATTCCGGGGTTAGTTTCTAAGGCGTCTTCGGTTCGCAACACGTTAACATCCTTATCACCTTTTTCGGGTTCTTTAAACATTTGAGCACCACCGGCACCACAACACAAAGCTGTGCGTCTATTGCGTTTCATCTCGGTTAATTCCACACCTAACATTTTAAGCAACTCCCTTGGCGCTTCGTAAACCTCATTGGCACGCCCTAAATAACAGGGGTCGTGGAACGTAATGCGTTTGCCCTTGAACGCACTATCGCTTTCAACTTTTAATTTACCTGTTTGAATGAGTTTTTCAATAAATTGTGTATGGTGTTGCACTTGGTAAACGCCACCCAAACCCGGGTATTCGTTTTTTATTGTATTATATGAATGTGGACAAGCCGTAACAATACGCTTTACCTCGTAAGCATTTAGTATTTCGATATTGGCAACAGCCTGCATTTGGAATAAAAATTCATTGCCAGCACGTTTGGCAACATCGCCTGTCGAGCTTTCTTCGCTGCCCAAAACGGCAAAATCGACATTGGCTTTGTTCAAAATTTTTACGAAAGCCCTAGTTATTTTTTTTGCCCGATCATCATAACTACCTGCGGAACCCACCCAAAATAATATTTCAGGTTTTCTCCCTTCTGCCATACATTCGGCCATTGTGGGTACTTTAAGTGTATCGCTCATAATCGTTTGCTTAATTAAAACTATTCAATTTTTAAGGGAATGACCTTATTCATCCTTCCACTTTAATCGATCCATTTGGTTATAAGGCCACGGCGCGCCATTGTTTTCAATATTGGTCATCATATTATTTAATTCGGCTGGAGCAGCACTCTGTTCCATCACCAAATAGCGACGCATCTCTAAAATAATAGATAAGGGATCAATACTAACAGGACAAGCCTCTACACAGGCATTACAGGTAGTACAAGCCCAAAGTTCCTCTCGTGTAATATAATCATCTAAAAGCTGCTTGCCGTCGTCTTTAAACTCACCGTTATTGGCATCGATATTTTTCCCCACTTCTTCCAATCGATCGCGGGTATCCATCATTATCTTTCGTGGCGACAGCTTCTTTCCGGTTAAGTTTGCTGGACATTCACTAGTACAGCGCCCGCATTCCGTACACGTGTAGGCGTTTAACAATTGCACCCAATTTAAATCCTGCACATCGCTGGCTCCAAACTTTTCTGGCACATCGTCTTCTTCTCCTTCCGCTGGCGCAGCAAACGGATCGGCATTGGGATCCATCATCATTTTAACCTCGTTGGTTACAGCCTCTAAATTATTAAGTTGTCCTTTGGGTTGTAATTTTCCGTAGTACGTATTGGGGAATGCCAATAAAATATGTAAATGCTTTGAAAAATACAGGTAATTCAAAAAAACAAGGATACCAACGATGTGCAACCACCAAGCGGCTCGTTCGATAAAGTGCAACGTAGATTCTGGCAACCCACCAAACCAAGGCGCTATAAACTGGCTCACCACATTACCTGAATTGAGTTCCTGAAATGCGGTATCGGTGGCATTCATCACCAAGAAAAGCATCATCAAGACCATCTCAAAATAGAGAATGAAATTTCCATCGTTTTTAGGCCAAGTGGTCATTTCACTTTTCCAAAAACGTGCCAGTTTTATAATATTTCTGCGCACCCAAAAAATAACCACCGCTACAAATACCAAAATGGCCAAAATCTCGAAGATTCCAATCAGTGTACCGTAAACCGAAACAGGTAAAATTTGCAAACCAATTCGGTGTGTGCCAAAAATACCGTCGATAATAATTTCTAAAACCTCTAAATTAATGACAATAAAACCGATATAAACAATAACGTGCAAAACTCCCGAAATGGGGCGGCGCACCATTTTGCTTTGCCCCAATGCAATACGGGCCATGTTTTTAAAGCGCTCTGATTTGTTATCGCTAACATCTACATCTCTACCCAGCTTGATGTTACGGATTAGCTTTTTAACATTTTTGACAAAATAACCAATACCAAGTATTAGTAAAATTGCAAAAATGATGTTAGGCAAATAATTCATATTTACGGTTGGTTAATTATCGTCCCTAATTTCATTTCCTTCGGCATCGTATCGTTTAGGCTTTTTCCCAAATAAAGAGAAATGCACGTAGCGCTTTGGATTCAACTTCATATCCTGTAAAAGTTGCTCCAATTGCAGTGTGGCGCCCTCTAAATTATCGTAAAGTCCCTCGTCTTTTAAAAACTTACCAAAAGTGCCTTCGCCGTCTTGCATCCCCTCCATAATCTGGTTGAAGTTTGACAACGTAGATTCTAAATCGGAAATGGTTTTATCTAAATTGGAATTGGACAATTTATCCGTTACAATAGCTAAATCTCCGGTTAATTTATTGGCATTGGAAAGCACACTATAAATACCTTCTTTATTTGAGTCAATTATTTGATTTAAAGCATTTGACGTGCTTTTAAATGATTGAATGGTTAAACTCAATTCAGAAATACTGGTTTTTAAATTTTCTTTGGTTTTTTCATCAAAAACATCATTCATATTGGTCAGTAAACCATCGGCACTTACCATCATTTTTTCAATTTTTTCCTGTAATGGCGTCAACCTTTGATTCACTAATTCCGATAGGCCGTCTTTGGTTTTTCCCACTAAAACATCTCCTGTTTTGGCTTCTTCAGCACCATCAAAAGCTGGCACAATAGCTATGGCCTTTCCACCAATAAGACCGGTTTCATACAATTCGGCCGTACTGTTTTTTGAAAATGGAAAATCTGTGCTTACTAGTAATTCCACCTTCAATTTGCCAGAGCCGTCCTCTT
This sequence comes from Tamlana crocina, assembly GCF_012037625.1. Classification (NCBI taxonomy): domain Bacteria; kingdom Pseudomonadati; phylum Bacteroidota; class Flavobacteriia; order Flavobacteriales; family Flavobacteriaceae; genus Tamlana; species Tamlana crocina. The sequence goes on along the minus strand of NZ_JAAVJS010000009.1, from coordinate 54,629 downwards.
TAAAACTAATATTTGAAACTTTACCAACGCTCAATCCGTTGATAGTAACCGGCATTGAAGGCGTTAAGCCCTCAACGTTATCATACGAGGTGTAAAGAGTTTTAGAGTTGTCGAATAAATTTTGACCTTTGAGATAATTAAACCCAAAAACGAAGAGTAAAATTCCTAAAACTACGAGTATGCCTGTTTTGACTTCTTTTGTTATTTTCAAGGTAAATGTGTTTGGTAAACAAATTTAATATAAATTTAAAAAGAACAGGCTTTAATTTGCGGTTGATTTTAGTGCATCGACCAAGGCAATCTTATCTCCGTTTTTAAACGCTACAATAAAGCAGGAACCGCAGCCTTTATTTCTGGCCTCATTTTCAAATTGTTGCGCTTCGCTGTAGCTGGATGATTGTCCATAGAAATACTTGTACAACCCACCTTCTTTTGTTTTTGAAATTTGAGTCAAACCTTTAAAATTATAGGGTTTGGTTTCCAAAGACTTTGAACTGGCCGCAATTTGCACTTTAAAAGTAATATCACTCGAGGTGGTTTCAGCTGCGCCTGGCGAATTATCAACCACCTCAAAATGGTCTATATTTTTATCGAGGCTGTTTTTGTAATCCAAAATAGCTCCTATTATAGCTTTAGAAATTTCATTTTGCCCCTTTTTTGAATTTAAATAAGCGCCCTCTTGCTTGTAAGTTAAAAAACCAATTTCAATTAAAACACTAGGCATAACCGTTTGGTGCAATACAATAAAACCTGCCTGTTTTACACCCCGGTTTTTACGCTTTAAAGTGTTAGTGAATTGATCCTGAATAATGCTGGCCAATAAGATACTTTGATCTAAATACTCCTCTTGGCTCAAAAGAATACTCATCACCGATTCTGGCGAATTAGGATCGAAACCTTCGTAGTTTTTTTCATAGTCGTCTTCCATGAAAATAACCGAGTTTTCTTTTTTGGCGACTTCAAAATTTGTTTTGTTTCTGTGCGTACCCAAAACGAAAGTCTCTGTGCCGTGCGCCGAAGAACCATGCGCGTTACAATGTACCGAAACAAACAAATCGGCTTTGGCTTTGTTGGCTATTTTTCCTCTAACAAACAAATCGACAAACTTATCGGTCTTTCGGGTGTAAACCACTTCAATATCGGGGTTTTTCTCGAGTTCTTTTCCCACTGCCAAAACCACCTTTAAAGCAATCTCTTTTTCTAAATAGCCATTACCCGTGTTGCCCGAATCCTTACCGCCATGCCCGGCATCGAGCACTACAACAAATTTTTTGTCATCATTTATTCCGTTGTCGGTAAATGAAGAAAATGTTAATACTATTATAAAAGATACGAAAAGTAATATGTGGTGCGTTTTCATTTGGTACATCATCATTTTGAACAGCTCAACAACCCACTTTGTTGGTATCGCTATCATTAAAACGGACATTAATGCCGCTTTATTTCGCTATAAAACTAAAGGGGTTTTTAATTTTAAATTTTTAATTGAATATTAAATCAATCCCAGAAAAATATATGTAATTTTGGCATTTCAAAAACCGAGCCATACTTTTACAAAAATACATTTAAAAGCGTTGCGTACAAACAACTTTAAAATACTTTTTGCATTAAGTTTTACAGTGTTTATCAACACGTTAAGCTTCGCCCAAGATATAAAACCCAAACAGGATTCCATTAAGCCCGTAGTGGAAGAAAAACTTGTTATAAAAGCTGACAGCACAGCTATAACAGAAACAATTGCCATTGAGCAAGATAGCACGGTTACCGACTCCATAAAACCCAAAAAAGAACTTTTGGAACACACGGTAACCTATCATGCCGATGACTATACGCGTTTCGACCAAAAAAAGCAGAAACTGTACCTTTATAACAATGCCAGAATCGATTACGGTGATATGAACATAACGGCTGGCGATATTACCATTGATTACAATAAAAATACCGTTTACGCCAAAGGAGTAAAAGATAGTGTTGGCGAATACACCCAAAAACCCGTTTTTACACAAGGCAGCAATGTGGTAGAGCCCGATTCCATTATTTTTAATACCGAAACCCAAAAAGCCCTGATTTATAATTCGAAGACCGAACAAGGCGAAGGCACCGTTATTGCTTCGGTTACCAAAAAGGAAAACGACTCTGTTTACTTTTTGAAAAATGCCAAATACACTACGGCCGAAAATTTAGACGACCCCGAATATTACATTAAACTTAGAAAAGCCAAGGTTGTACCCGGTAAAAAAATTGTAACCGGATTGGCCAACCTGTTTATTTACGATGTACCTACTCCCCTGGGTTTGCCTTTTGGTTTTTTTCCGCAGAGTGAAAAGCATACATCGGGGGTTATTATCCCAACTTTTGGTGAGCAAAATAACCGAGGCTATTTTTTACAAAACGGTGGTTACTATTTCGCTATTAGTGATTATGTTGATTTGGCTGTTTTGGGCGATTATTACACCAACGGTAGTTACGGTATAAGAATGGAAAGTGCCTATAAAAAGCGTTATCGATTTAATGGCAATTTCAGTTTTAGGTTTGAAAGCTTGATAAACAGCGAACGGGGTTTTCCCGATTACAGCAAGAGCACGATTTACAACCTAAGGTGGTCGCACAGCCAAGATGCCAAAGCCAGTCCCAATTCTAGATTTTCAGCATCAGTAAACTTAGGTAGTAGTAATTATTACCAACAATCGAACAACCAAGTTAATGTTAGTAACCGATTGAACAATACACTATCGTCTTCGGTATCATACTCAAAAAACTTTCAGGGTGAACCGCAAGTTAATGTCAGCTTAACGGCTACCCACCAACAAAACACACAAACGCAATCCATAAACATGACGCTGCCCACGTTACAGGGAAGTGTTGGCAGAATGTATCCCTTTGCATCCAGTGAAGGCACCAAAAAAGGACTGATACAAAACATTAACCTGCAATATAATTTGAGGGGAGAAAACAGAATATCGACTACCGATTCGTTATTCTTTAAAAAAGAAATGTTTGATGAGGCCAAAGCCGGTTTCCAGCACACCATCCCCTTAAGTACCAATTTTAAGGTGTTCAAGTATTTTAGTATGAGTGCCAGCACCAATTTCAATGAAGTGTGGACCTTTAAAACCATCAATCGTTCTTACGATTTGGAAGAAGATGACGAAGTTATAGAGACTGTAAACGGATTCGATTCCTTCAGAACGTATAATTTCAGTACCAGTTTAGGAACCACTATTTACGGTACCAAAAACTTTGAAAAAGAAGGCGAAGACCGAAAGATAAAAGCCATTAGGCATGTTATCCGTCCGTCAATTAGTTACAACATCAATCCGGCTTTTGACCAATATTACGATACATATCTAGGCGACGAAGTTATTGACGCCGATGGCACCACCAGACGTGAATTGTTAGAATACACCCGTTTTGAACAGAGTCTTTTTAACACTCCAGGAAAGAATTTTTCAAGCTCTATGGGTATTTCGGTTTCCAATAATTTAGAGGCTAAAGTTCGAGATAAAGACAGTACGGCCACCGAACCCAAAAAAGTGGTTATTTTCAACAACTTAAACTTTAACACATCGTACAATTTTGCTGGGGATTCTTTGCAATGGAGCCCTGTTAGAATGAATGGCGGCACCCAATTGTTCCAAAACAAGTTGAGCATAAACTTTAGTGCGACTTTAGACCCTTACGCGTTGGATAACAATAACAATAAAATTGACAAATTCAACATTAACAATGGTGGAAGCCTTTTCCGTTTAACCAATGGAAATATTAATGCCAGTTGGTCATTTTCAAGCAAAGACGGCGCAGGCAGCCGAGAAGACAAAAACATTGAGGAAAACCTTCGTGGAGGTGGCCGGGCAGATGATTTGTTTGGAGTCGCTGAAGATTTCTCCAACCAACAATATGAGGACGAAGAGGAAGACGAAGATAAAACCCCGAGTGAATTTTATAACTTCAAAATCCCATGGAGCTTGAGGTTGGCCTACGCGGTAAACTACTCCAATTCAAGGCGACAGAATGAAATATCGTCACACTCGCTCATGTTTTCGGGCGATATTGAATTATCAGAGAAATGGTCGGTGGGCGCATCGTCGGGTTACGATTTTAAAAACTTGGGGTTCACCACTACCCAACTCCGTTTTGAACGCGATTTGTTGAGCTGGAGAATGAATTTTAGCTGGACGCCGTTCGGATCTTACAAATCATGGAATTTCTTTATTGGTATTAAATCCAGTCTGCTAAAAGACTTAAAATACGAAAAACGTAGACAGCCCGATATTCAATTGTAGGATTGTTTTATCTTTACAAAAAGGCAGAAAATGAAAAGAATTATTACTACCGCAAAGGCCCCTGCTCCTATTGGGCCATACAACCAAGCTGTTTTAACTGGCAATACACTTTATATTTCGGGACAAATTGCATTGAATCCTGAAACAAGTCAATTGGTTTTAGATAATATTAAAGATGAAACCCAACAGGTGATGCAGAATTTAAAAGCGATTTTAAAAGCAGCCGATATGACTTTTGAAAATGTGGTAAAATCATCTATATTCATTTCAAATATGGACGACTTTTCATCAATTAACAACGTTTACGGTAGTTTTTTTGATGAAGCCACTGCTCCCGCACGAGAAACGGTACAAGTCGCCAAACTGCCAAAAAATGTGAATGTTGAAATTAGTATGATTGCGGTGCAATAGAATATCACCCCACCTCTTCCCTTTTTTACATTCCGCTATTTCCAGCTACAGAATCAACGGGTTGGTATCATATTTTTTAAGGACAGGAAGTAATTCTAAAAGTGGCATTTCAATAGAATACGTTCCGGTATAGGATGGGCAGATTACGCAATCGTCAAAATAGAACTCCACGATAGAATCGTTGATTACAAAATTATTCTTCGCGGCCATAAAATCCTCAAAAGCTATTTCCCAACATTCATAGTACATCTCGCCACTTGCTATTTTATTTTTAATGGATGTATTAATGCTTTCAATGAGTTCCTCTTCAGAACCTTCTACAAAAAAATCTTCGAAATCCATAAACGCACTTGTACTGAGATTATAGTTAAAACAATCGAAGGAATAACTCGGAAACAAGGTGCCTGAATAGAAATTTTCCTTATAAAACAGTACGCTTATTAGCTCGTCGTTTAGGCTATAAATTTTATAATCTATAAGCCTTTCTTCCTTAAATTTAACAGAACCAACACTATCGCAAAAGGCTTTGGCTTGTAAAATTTCAGATTCCGTTTTAGAAATATTTACATAATAGTTATTGATGAAATCGTTAAAACTACTATACTTTTTATTAAAGGATTCGTTGAGCTGCGGATACTTAAAATTAATTACGTAATCATCTTTGTCCACTTGGTAGTTTTTTTCTAAAACCAACCCTTCCAATACTCCCTTATCGTCTTTCTTCTCCCTAAATTGCTTTTGTTTACGCTCAATCGAAATAGCTTTACTGGTTTCCAAATCGGCATCCTCTAACTTTAAGGTGTCCCCTATGTATATTTTTTCTTGGGGATCTATATCATCAAAGGTTACTGGTAAATCATCTTTTTTATCTGATTTACAGTTCATAAAGGCAATCAGCACAAGGATTAAACTAACATATTTCATAGGTCATTTGTTTAATTAATTGTTTCTCATTTTGCCTGTTAGCTCTTCTATCTTTATTTCAAAAACAATGGGCAAATCATCATTTTCAATTTTGCTACTAAACTCGTTTATAAAATCCAATTTGCGGCGTTCCTTATTAATTATAAGGTCTTTAACACCCAAAGAAAACAAGTGCAATTGGGCCTTTGCTGTGGCACCAGAAAGTTCTTTAAAAGTACCATGGGCTAAAATGGAGCTCCATGAATTTACAGACTTTATTTCAGACACCCCTAAAGACACTTGGCTATGGAGCCTCATGGCCCGGACTTTGTGTCCTTCGCCGGTATAACTAATAATAACTCCCGTATTTTTATCATAAAAATAGGTAATGGGTACAACAAAGGGGCGGCCTCTGTAAATATAGGATAGGTTACCTATATAATTTGAAGCCAAAACGGCAACCGATTCGCTTTTATCTAATGTCTTAATCATTTCTTTAGTTTTTAGGTTAGTTGTTGCCGTTAAGTTACTCGATACTAAACACATATATTATGACATAAATCAGGTTAATGTGATTTCTCCTCTTAAATTAATCAAAGAATTAAACTATTGAAAATACCGTTGCTTTTTATTGGGAATAACCAAAAATGGTACTTTTAAATGAAATCCAATTTGATTAACAGTATTCTTAAAGAATAAATTTTCAAAAAAAGAATGTATACTGTTTATAGTTGCCAATAGGTTGATTTTATTCTTAACCTAAAATCTATTTATGGTTTTTGCAATTTCCATACTCTTTACGGAATGAAACAGCAACGCCAATGTACCTATCAACATTTTTAATTTGGCCTTGTTTTCTTTTTGGTTTTTGGATAATTCGTAGCCTGTACTTTAAGTGCATGGCATTTAATCTTGCTTTATTACCTGAAACTATGTGTTCAAAATGATATTGAAAGCTCAACACCCATATACCAAGCCTTAACCAATAATTCTAATAGTTAAATTGCTGCTTAGCGACCAGCCTAAAACCTTTATGTTAAAAAAATCAACACCTCCAGTTAAGTAAAGCTAGCACTACCCCACAACCTCCAATTTAGCAAAGCGTAACAATAATTTTTTAACACCGCCGTGCTGAAATTTAATTTCGGCTTTGGTATCGGCACCGGCGCCTTCAATTTTTAAAACCTCTCCCGTACCAAAACGGATGTGTTTAACCGTATTCCCAACAACCAATTTGCTATCGGATAAATTAACGGTCTGTTGCCCACTACCATTGGCTTGCGCAACAGGCTTTAGGTTTTTAGGCTTAGACGGTTGATATTTTTCGGGTTCCGTTTTTGCTTTGCCCTTTTTAAACACCGGTTGCTTTGCTGGTTTGTAGCGCACTTGGCTTTGGTCTGGCCTACGGGTTTGTTCGGGCGCATCACCAAAAATATCGGCATCGAGCATAGGGTTGAAACGGCGTTCTTCAATAGGCGTTACAATATCGAGGTACTGCTCGTCGATTTCCTCGATAAAACGGCTCGGTTCAGAATCGACCAGTTTTCCCCAACGGTATCGCGAAAGCGCATAGGTTAAATACGCCTGCTTTTCGGCACGCGTTAAGGCCACATAAAACAGCCTGCGCTCCTCCTCCAACTCGCTTCGGGTATTCATGCTCATGGCACTGGGGAACAAGTCCTCCTCCAAGCCCACTATAAACACATACGGAAATTCCAGACCTTTGGCCAAGTGTATGGTCATAAGCGCTACTTGGTCGGCATCTTCCTTTTCATTATCCAAATCGGTTGCCAAAGCCACATCTTCAAGGAATTCGGCCAACGAACCTGTGGCATCGGCCAGTTCTTTTTGGCCCTCCACAAAGTCTTTCATACCGTTTAAAAGTTCCTCGATATTTTCCATACGGGTAACACCTTCCGGTGTTCCGTCTTTATTGAATTCCTTTATTAATCCGCTAGTTCTCGTAACGTGTTCGGCGAGTTCAAAAACATCGGCGGTTTGGTTCAGCACTTGATAACTTTCAATAAGCGTTACAAAATTTTGAAGCTTGTTTTTTATACCGGAATTGACTTTAATATCGGTTTTATCGATATTTTTCATCACTTCAAAAATGCTGCGCTTATAGCCATTGGCGGCAACAATCAATCGGTCAACCGTTGTTTGGCCAATTCCCCGTGGCGGAAAATTGATAACACGTTTTAGAGCTTCCTCATCGGCCGGATTGATAATTAAACGTAAATACGACAGCACATCTTTGATTTCCTTTCGCTGATAAAATGAAAGTCCGCCATAAATTCGATAAGGAATATCGCGTTTACGCAAGGCATCTTCAATGGAACGCGACTGCGCATTGGTACGGTACAAAATGGCAAAATCGCTGTTGTTGAGCTGATAGTTCATTTTGTTATCAAAAATGGTACTGGCCACATAACGGCCTTCGTCAGCGTCGGTCAACGAACGGTTTACTTTTATTTTCGGACCGTCGTCATTCGCCGTCCAAACCACTTTTTCAAGTTTCGTTTGGTTTTTGTCGATAATGGAATTCGCCGCATTAACAATGTTTTTGGTTGAGCGATAGTTTTGCTCTAATCGGAACACTTTTACATCATCATAATCCTTTTGGAAATTCAGAATATTATTGATGTTCGCTCCACGGAAAGCATAGATACTCTGGGCATCATCACCTACCACGCAGATGTTCTGAAATTTATCGGAAAGCGCGCGAACAATTAAATATTGTGAATGGTTGGTATCCTGGTACTCATCAACCAAAATATACTTAAATCTGTTTTGATATTTGGCCAACACATCGGGAAAACGGGTGAGCAGCTCATTGGTTTTCAACAATAAATCATCAAAATCCATCGCACCCGCTTTAAAGCAACGCTCAACATATTCTTTGTAAATATCACCCATGCGCGGACGCCGTGCCATGGTATCGGCCTCTATTAATTCCTGATTTTGAAAATACGCCCGAACGGTAATCAAACTGTTTTTGTACGACGAAATTCTGGAACGAATCTGCTTGTATTTGTAGATATCCTTATCGAGGTTCATTTCCTTAATAATATCGCGAATCAACCTATCGGAATCTTGGGTATCATAAATCGTAAAATTACTGGGATACCCCAATTTATCGGCTTCGATACGTAATATTTTGGCAAACACCGAGTGGAAAGTCCCCATCCAAAGGTTTTTAGCTTCGCTGGCACCCACAATTTGCGAAATACGCTCTTTCATCTCACGCGCCGCTTTATTGGTAAAGGTTAGCGACAAAATATTAAAAGGATCAATGCCTTTGCTCATCATATAAGCAATTCGGTAAGTGAGCACACGGGTTTTCCCCGATCCCGCTCCCGCAATTACTATCATGGGCCCATTAATTTGTATGGTGGGCTCTAACTGTGCATCGTTCAACTGGCTTAAATACTTCTCCAAAATCAATTTTATTTTTAAAAGCTAAAATTAACCATTGCTGCCCGTTTACAACGACAGATTTATTAATAATTATAAACAATTATGCAATGTGGTATTTTGATTTTGCTGAAGTCGCTAATTTTCCTTTTCACCATCGTTGGCAATGGCCGAACGCAGTCCGCTTCTTATACTAAGCCATATAAAGTTAAAAACCGATTTGGTTTTATCGCGCTCTACTTGCTCTGCATGGCCATATCTGTAGCCATCTTCGTTTTCTTTACTGTCGTTTGAAATGAACCAATTGATCAATCCGGATAGAAATTTCTTTTTCTCCCAGCCGTCTTCCTTTAGCATAGACACTTTAAAATTGTCGTACTTTATTTTTAAATCTATGCTTGACAGCTTGGGATTACCGTCAATAGTAAAAAAGGTTTGGTACAGCTCGCCATTAAAACGGGTATTTAAATTAGGCTCACTAAAACTGTTCATGCTAGCTGCTGTTATGTGCCCCAAATCTGCTTTAAACACAAAACGGTCTGTGCTGTCCTGCACTTTAAAATGCCATTGAACTTGCAACGGACTCCCTTCCATAAAATCAGTATTTACTTCAATTAGGGTTTCTGTATCCGAACTATAAGAATTTCCTAAATTGGCAATAGTAGCATTAAAATTTGTGAAGTTTATGCGGCCCGCACCATTGTCTTTTTTCACCTTTTCGGAATAAACAATAGCGCCTTGGTTAATGTTAAGGGTATCGATACCCAAATTAAACTTCAAATTCCGTAGCATTTTACCATATAATGGTTTTGGCTCTAAATCATCGGCTACCAATTTGTCTCTGTAAATTTCAAAATGAGGCTTGTCAACACTAACCCGTTCTGCATTTATACCTACTACCGAGGAATTCAACAATTTCAAATCCTGCCCCGTTACGCTAACCGATTTAAAATGAATATCAACATGGTCGCGTTCCGTTTCAACAACTTGGCTAAAAGCAGCTTTATCGAACTTGGTTTTTATTTTTACATTGTTCAAAAATGAAGCTGTTTTTGTTACCGATAACGAATCAACGAATACATCATCATAATCATTCAAAGCGTATTTTATGTTTTTTGCATCCACCGAAAAGCCATCAAATTCAACTGGTTTGTTTTCATTTTTATGGAACTTCAAACCGTCCACTTTCAAATTGACATTCGGTGAACTGAACAACAAAGAATCATTGTCTTTTTTTACCACCAAAACATCGGCTTTCGACACCAAAACCTCCCCCAACTCAACCTTTTGCGTTAATGAGCCCCATGTTTTTTGTTCAAAATCAGCTTGCTTAACTTTGTTATTTTGAACATATTTTATCACCGGATTTTGAATCAGGAGTGTTTCAACTGCAATTTTTTCATTAAAAAGACAATCCCAATAACTTAGGTTTTCAATCGATATTTGGCCAATATGCCCTTGCGTAATAAGCTCGCCAGTGGTTTTCCCATACACTTTCCATTTGGAAGATTTTAAGTCCACATTTCCCAATAAAATATTAACCTCTAAGTTGGAGTAACTCATTTGAATATGGTTTGGGAATTCGCTCAAGGCCTGCTCAATCTTTTTCCCAATCTTCCATTGAGCAACAAAAAATCCCACAATAATTACGAGAATGAAAACCAATACGACAGATAGAATTTTGTGTTTTTTCTGCATATTGTAAAGATATACGTTCAAAACTTCAATAACAATAAAATTTAAATATCTTTACTTCTCAAACTTGATTACCGTTCAATAATATGGATTCTTTTTTACAATTTATTTCTGAAATTTCATGGTGGATGTGGATTCTAATTGCCTTGGCTTTAGTAGCCATTAGGGATGTGTTTTTCCAGAAAAAGCACACCATTAGCCACAATTTCCCCATTGTTGGGCACTTGCGCTATCTCTTGGAAAGCATTGGCCCTGAAATGCGCCAATATTTTGTGGCCAATAACCGCGAAGAACTCCCTTTTAATCGTATTGAACGGGGATGGATTTATGCTTCAGCCAAAAAAGAAAATAATTACGAAGGTTTTGGCACTGACCGCGATATCTACGAGCATCAGCACATTTTCATCAACAATGCCATGATGCCCTTTAAAATTACAGAAGACCACCCCAACCATATCGATAAAACCTTTTTACCCTGTGCCAAAGTTATGGGTGAATTTAACAAACGGAAAAAGCCCTATCGCCCGGCTTCGATTATTAACGTTTCGGCCATGAGTTTTGGATCACTATCCGCAAAAGCCGTAGAGTCTTTAAATAAAGGCGTAAAAATGGCTGGCGCATACCATAGTACGGGCGAAGGCGGCCTATCGCCCTACCATAGTTATGGCGGCGATGTTATTTTTCATTTTGGTACAGGTTATTTTGGGGTACGTGACGAAAACGGCAATTTCTCCATGGACAAAATGGTAAAACTTGTAGAAGATAATCCTTTTATCCGTGCCATTGAAATCAAATTATCGCAAGGTGCCAAACCTGGAAAAGGTGGTGTTTTGCCTGGCGCAAAAATATCTAATGAAATTGCTAAAATTAGAGGTGTTGAAATGGGCAAGGATGTGTTATCGCCACCCAATCATTCGGCATTTTCTAATGTAAAAGAAATGGTCGATTTTATTGAAGACATCGCCGAAGCCACGGGTCTTCCAGTAGGCATAAAAGCCGCCATCGGAAAATTGGAGCAATGGGAAGAACTGGCCCAAATCATGCTAAAAACAGGAAAAGGTCCGGATTTTATTACCGTTGATGGTGGTGAAGGCGGTACAGGGGCTGCCCCTCCTAGTTTTGCCGACCATGTTTCGCTCCCTTGGGTATACGGGTTTAGTGATTTATATAAACTGTTCCAAAACCATGCTTTAACCGAACGAATTGTTTTTATTGGCAGTGGTAAACTTGGGTTTCCCGGCAAAGCCGCTATGGCGTTTGCTATGGGTGCCGACTGTATAAATGTAGCCCGTGAAGCCATGATGAGCATTGGTTGCATACAAGCACAAATTTGCCATACCAACCGCTGCCCAAGCGGTGTGGCCACACAAAGTAAATGGCTGCAAAGTGGTATTGACCCCACTTTGAAATCAGCCAGATTGGCACAATATTTTAGAACCTTTAGAAAGGAATTTATTGAGATTACCCATGCTGCTGGTTACGAACACCCCTGCCAGTTTACCATGCGGGATATTGAAATGAATGTAGATGACCATAACCTATCAAAAGAATTGCAAAAAACCTACATGTACGAGAAAACACCCGTGCCTTTTAGTGGCATGCAAAATTTAAAAGATTGTTTATATTTGGGAGGAAAACCATATGAAACACCACCAAAAAACACTTAACCGAAAATGGAAGTCAGCCGAATTATAGATTTATTTTTATATGCCATTCCCACATTAATCACGGGATTAATAGCCTATTATTTTTTTAGGGAACATACCAAAAACGAAGATGGTCGCAGACGATTTTTACTCAAAAAGGATTTACAGGTTAATGCCATGCCGCTGCGATTACAAGCCTACGAACGCATGGCTCTTTTTTTGGAGCGTATATCGCCGTCTAAATTATTAATTCGTGTACAACCAACTTCCTCCAGCAAAGAAGATTATGAGTCTTTATTGATTCAAAATATCGAACAAGAATTTGAACATAATTTATCGCAGCAAATCTACATAAGCGACAAATGTTGGAACATCATTACCACGGCAAAAAACGCTACTATTCAGCTCATAAGAAAAGCCGCAATGCTGGAAAAGACCGATACGGCCAACAAACTCCGTGAGGTGGTTTTAACCGAAATGATGGAACGCCGTTCGCCCAGCGAAGCCGCGCTTTCTTTTGTTAAGGAAGAGGTGGCCGAACTATGGTAACTATTAGCCTATTCTTAATTCGTTAGAACGTGCCTCTTGGCACTTTTTCTTGGCATTAAAATAACCTTGCTGCCACCACTCGGTCATTAATTTTTTATTGAAAATCAATGAGTTTTCGGTGAGTTTAGAGGGCGTGTAGTAAAGATTTAGGTCTACACCTTTATTTTTGGCTGCCAATTTACCGATAATGATATCGCTGCGCTCCACTTGATCCAACAAATGCCCAAATAAGTTAATCATTAACGAATAAGGATTTTTACCCAACACCTTATTGTACGCCATGTTTTCTGATTCTAAAATCACAGCATCAACTTCGGTAGCGCCCCTTAAAATCGCTTCACGAATGGGCACTACGCAGCCCAATCCGCCATCGGCATACTCAAATCCGTTTTTGGTGACCAACGACATAAACGGAATATAATTGCAGGAGATCCAAATCCAATCGCAAAACTCTTCGTAATCAAAATCTTTTATCGATTTGTACTCCACGCCGTTTTTAGAAAGATTGGAAACGGTAACCACCACATCTTCCTTCGTTTCCTTGATCAAATTGAACTCTTCGTAAGTAAAATGCTTTCTGATGTATTTCCGTAAGGCCTTGCTTTCGCCAAACGTGCGCTTCATTTTAATAAATTGCCAGAGTGAGTTAAAAAAATCAATGGAAACAAACTCCCTATCTCCTTTTTTCCTTATCACAAATGGGTTCACACTAAAAATATTGTTCTGGTTTACGTTGGTAAAAACTTGGTGAATTTTATCAATTTTACCAGCTGCCAAGTGCGGAACGAGCAAACTGCCTGTTGAAGTACCCAAAAACAAATCGTAATCCCTGCCCTCTTCCTGAATCAAATACTGGGCAACGCCCCCGGCATAAGCGCCTTTACTACCCCCTCCGGAAATCACTAATGCTCTCATTAAATTTGGGTCAAATTGGTTTAGTTACACCTTAAATATATTATTTTCTTATGAATTTCAACACAAATACTTCTAACTTGAGTCAACTGACTTAGCTAATGACCATTACACGGTATTTTTCTTCCCGTTTAACCATTAATTGATAAATTTTAACAAGCCTTTAAAAAGAATATTTATTTTAGTCTTTGCTATTAACTATATTTCTTTTACATGAAGAAGCATCCTTTTCTTTCAGCCTTTTTGTTTTTTACCGTCATAATAACCACCTCGATCTATGCTTACAGCATTATTAATATTGATAACTTAGAAAAAACACACCGAAGCAACTCAGCACCTTTTGCTCCACCCGTAGTAGATTTTACGTTTAACAATACCGGTGCCTGCTCTGGAACCCAAGTAAACTTTTCGCCTACAGTAAGTGGAGATGGGCCCTTTAAATATTTATGGACGTTTGCAGATGACGGAAGCACCAGTGCGAGCGAAAACCCATCACATAGATTTAATGCATTAGGCTGTGGTACGCGAGATATTAACGTCTCATTAACAGTAACCGATGCTAACAATGAAAGCACAACCGTAACCAAAACCGTACCTGTACAAGAAAAACCGAATTTAAGTTTTTACGATATTGATGCCGAAGCTAATTTTACACCTCCTTTTGATAACTGCGGAAACAACACTTCGAACCCTGCCTATACTATAAACGTTGGTAACAGATCCACTGGAAACTGCATAACCTCTTATGATATTGACTGGGGTGACGGTAATACAGAAACCAATGTAACATTTCCACTTAGCCATACCTACGCCCAACTGGGCTCCTACAACATGAGCATTACAGGTAATGGCTCTAATTGTGACAATACTGTAACCTATTTAATAAAAAATTCAAGTAACCCAACGGGCGCCATCATCAGCCCCGGTAACACCGTAAACCTCTGTACACCAATCGCCCCTTTAGAATTTGCTATTGGCTCTTGGGGCTCCAACCCACCAGACACCAATTATTTTGTAGATTACGGCGATGGCACAACAGTTAATTATTCTCAGCAACAACTGGAAGCTTCTCCTTATTATAATAGTTCAGACCCGGCAAACTCACAAAATTTTCCAATACCTCATGTTTACACCGAATCCAATTGTCCAAATTATAGCTATACCGTAGTATTATACATTACCACCTCTTGTGGGGAAACCAATTTAACTGCAGGTCCCATAATTATACTAAAAAAACCAGATGTGGCATTTGAAAACCCACCGACAGGGTGTGTAAACAGAGCCGTTCAATTCAACAACACCTCTACGGCTGGTTATAACCAAAATTGCGATACAAATGCAGGATACTATTGGGATTTTGGCGATGGGAATACCTCTAATTTAAGAGACCCCTCGCATACTTATACTGCTCCCGGCACTTATACCATATCCTTATATTCACAAAACTTTTGTGGCACCACTAACACCATAACGAACACGATTTGCATCGAACCAGAAATCAACCCAAGTTTTAATGTAAACACTACTAATGGCTGCTCGCCTTTAGCCGTTACAACTACAAACACGGTCGATTTGACCAATAGCTGCGGAAATGAAACGTATCTTTGGAATGTTAGCTATACTTCCGATTTATGTGGCACCGCCCCTGCTCAATGGAGTTTTACCAACGGAACAGATGAAAACTCCACCGAACCTTCTTTTAATTTTGAAACATCGGGAACCTATACCATTACACAAACCGTTACCAATTCCTGCGGAAGCAACAGTACTTCGCAAACTATTGAAGTAAAACAGCCGCCAACGGTAACTTTAGCTTCTATTGATGATGCTTGTGGCTCTGTATCTATTAACCCTACGGCCACTGTTAATAGTTGTGCACCTAGTACTGAAACACCCACTTACATTTGGAGTTTTCCCGGAGGTACACCAGCTACGTCCAATACGCTTAACCCCGGCATTATAAGCTATGCTACTCCGGGCAATTATCAGGTTTCGCTTGAAGTCACCACCAGCTGTGGTTCTACCACTTCAACTGAAAATTTTGTGGTAAACCCCGTTCCCACGATTACCAATACCGATTTAAATCAAACCATTTGTTCGGGTACCGATACTACAGAAATCAATTTAACTGCCGACCTTAGCGGCACTACGTTTTCGTGGACGGCATCGGCCCCAACTGGAGTTACGGGTTTTATCACTTCAGGCAACTCCAACACTATTCCTGTTCAAACCATAACCAATAGCAATACAAATTCAGAAGATGTTACTTATACTGCAACCCCTTCGTTAAATGGCTGCGATGGTGCTCCGGTAATTTTTACATTAACCGTAAACCCGGCACCAGAATTTACCAGTCAACCACAATCGGAATCGGTTTGCGAAAATGGCACCATTACACTACTATCGGTCAGCGTTAGTGGCTCCGGATCCCCCACATATCAATGGTATAAAAGCACTTCAAACTCCAATACTGGAGGCACCCTAATTACTGGGGAAACCAATCCAACGTATACTCCGCCAAATACGCCAACTGGTACAAACTATTACTATGCTGTAGTTTCGTTTAGTTCAGGAGCTGGTTGTGACGAAATCACCTCAAACGTAGCTCAAATAGAGGTTGTAGAAGGTATTCAAATCGACACCCACCCCACACCTACGCAACGATTATGTGTTGGCGGCAATTTACCAAACCCTTTAACCGTAAGCCATTCGGGAGGTACAGGCACCATTTCGTATCAATGGTTTTCAAACACAACAAACAGCAACACGGGCGGCACGGCCATTACCGGAGCGACAAATATAGATTACACACCACCAACCTTCACCACCTCGGGCACCTATTTTTATTACCTTGAAATTTCCTTAAACGGAAGTGGCTGCAGCGGTATTACCAGCGATGTCGCTGAAATTACAGTCGTGGACGACCCGGTTATTACCACACAGCCATTGGCCACGCAAACCCTTTGTCAAGGTATTACGCCCCAAACTCTCGAAGCTGTAGTTTCCGGCGGATTAGGTAGCAGTTATAATTATCAATGGTACAGCAATACCAACAACAACAATACGGGCGGTTCGGTTATTTCTGGGGAAATGAACAGCAGTTTTATCCCACCGACCGATACCGTTGGCAGCTATTATTATTATGTTGAAATCACCCAACCCGTTGCCGGATGTGGTATTGTGAGCGATGTGGCCGAAGTAAACGTTAACGCTGCCCCAAACATCACCTCGCAACCCGTTTCAGAGGTGTATTGTTTTGGCGAAACCATCAATCCGCTTTCCTTTTCTTATGCAAACGGTGTGGGCACACCGGCTATTCAATGGTATAAAAACACGGTGGACGACAACACTACGGGAACGGCCATTTCTGGGGAAAACGCCACCAGTTTCACTCCGCCTTCAGCAACAATTGGAACGGTTTATTATTATGCTGTTGTTACCTTTTCATCGGGTGGCTGTACCGAAATCACCTCAAACACGGCAGAAATCACCATCAACCAAACGCCGAATATCAGTCCGAAATCAGCAACCATTTGCAGCGGAAACGCTTTCAATATTTCACCCGACAATACCAACGGCGATATTACACCGGCAGGCACTACTTATACATGGACTGCCCCAGTGATTTCACCCGCTGGCACTATTACTGGTGCTTCAGCTGAAAGCAATCCGCAAAGCAGTATCAGTCAAACGCTGACAAACACAACTACCTCGCCATCAACGATTACTTACACCGTTACGCCCACTTCGGGCAACTGTGTGGGCAACACTTTTGATGTTACCATTACCGTCAATCCCTCTATTAGCATTACTTCCACGCAAACCAACAGCGATTGTTATTTGGCAAATTCAGGTGCTTTGGAAATCGAAATTACTGGAGGTGTACAGTTTTCTGCCGGAAATCCGTATCAAATTACTTGGAGTGGATCAAATGGTTTTTCAAGCACCGATGAAGATATTTTAAACTTAGCACCGGGTAATTATACGGTTGATATTTTAGATGATGGTGGTTGCCCGTTCACGGAAACCTTTACCATTACTGAACCCGACGAACTTATTTTCAGCAATATTGATTTCGACCCCGAAACCATTTCCTGTTTTGGAGCGAATGATGGCAGCATTGGTATCGACATTTCGGGAGGCACACCACCGTACACCTACAATTGGACCAGAAACGGTAGTGCCTTTTCAAACTTGGAAGATTTAACGAACCTGGCTCCGGGAACTTATGAGATTACTGTCTCCGATGCAAATAACTGTACGCCCATTACCCAAAGTTTTTCAATTATTGAACCTTCGGAATTAAGTGTCAGTTTAGTAAATCAAGTCGATATTATTTGCTTTGGAGAGGCTACTGGCGAAATCAACATTTCGGTTACTGGCGGAAGAACGATTGAAACATCTCCCGGCAATTTTGATTATTCCTATTCGTGGACAGGTCCGAACGGTTTCACCAGCAACCTTCAGAATTTAACCGCTTTGTTTGCCGGAACCTATAATGTAACAGTAACCGACAGGTCGGGCTGTATCGATACTCTAGAAGTGATTTTAACCCAAACCGATGAAATCATAATTGATTACAGCACCACCGAAATTGAATGTTACGGCGACAACAATGCCTCGATTACCATCAACAACATTTCTGGCGGTAACCCACCGTACCAAGTGGCCTGGAGCAATTTGGGATCGGGCATGTCGCAAACCAATCTCTCGGCCGGCACATACACCATAACCGTAACCGACGATACCAATTGCGAAAAAAAAGCCGTAATCATTATTGACGAAGCGCCCATTTTTAGGATTTCGCCCATGGTTGAAAACGTATCCTGTTTTGGTGAAAACGACGGACGCATTATTTTGAATTTGGAAGGCGGCATAGACCCCGTAAATCTTGTTTGGGACGACGATTCAACGGCGGGAGTGGAACGCAACAATATTGGCCCGGGCACCTACACCGTTACCATTACCGACGGTACGCCCTGCGAAATCACCGAAACCTTCACCATTACCGAACCGGCGGCATTAAACCTTTCGGCCAACACTACCGACGCTTTGGACTGCGACGAAGCCAACTCCGGAAGCATCAATTTAATCGTTACGGGTGGTTCTTTGCCGTTTACCTATTCATGGTCTAACGGAGCGACTTCCGAAGATTTAAACAACATCCCACCGGGCAATTACGCCGTTACGGTAACCGATGCCAATAATTGTCAGATTTCTGGTGATTGGGACATCAATCGTTTTGAGCCGATAACTTTGAATGTCGATACCGAAACGGATTTCAACTGCGACACCCGCGAAGTGAACCAATCGTTTATCGCCCAAGTTTCTGGAGGTGTTCCGCCATACAGCATCCAATGGTCCAGCGGAACGGTGAGCGGTACCAACGGAGAACGGATGAGTACCTCAACAAACGGCTTGGTTTCTATTGATGTTACCGACAGCTTGGGCTGCATGGCCAATTTTTCTTATAACGTTGATATTCCCGAACTGGGCGATGCCGATTTCAACATCACTTCGAGTGCTTATAGTTCCTTCGGGTTTTACTCTATTGAAGACCCGATAATGTTCTCGAACCAAGCCGATGGCGACTATATTTCCGTAGCCTGGGATTTTGGCGATGGAGGCTTCTCTTCCGAAGAAAACCCTAGCCACACCTACATTAACGAGGGGAGTTACGAGGTGATGCAAACCGTTACCTACCCTTTTGGCTGCGTGTACACCAAACAGAGCACTTTGGTTATTGAAAAAGGATACAGCCTGATTATGCCCAATGCCTTCACTCCTAACAACGATAATATGAATGCTTTTTTTGCACCAGAATCCATTGCATTAAGTAACATGGAATTTAATATTTACGACACTTGGGGCAGTTTAATTTATTCTGAAAAAGGCGACAGCATAAAAGGTTGGGACGGCAAAGTGAACGACAATGAGGCCGAAAACGGTAATTATTATTTCACCTTTAGCGGACAAACGTTTTACGGAAAAACCATTACCCAAAAAGGCGCCTTTGTATCCATTAAATAAGCAACCACAAATGATTTTAAAACCACACACCCTACTCCTACTTTGTTGCTTTTTTATAAAAGCCCATGCCCAAGACCCCTTATTTTCCCAATATTTTTTGGTGCCCGAAACTTTAAACCCAAGTTTTTCGGGTTTTGAGGAAGCGTCGTATTTTGGTTTGATACACCGCACGCAATGGCCCAGCCTCGATTTGCGGGTAGATACTGATTACGCCTTTTATAACACTTGGGTGGAAAATGTGGGTGGCATTGGATTCAGTATACTAAATCAGCACGAAAACAATTCAAAATACAACCATTTACAAGGCAACGTTAATTTTGCCTATCATGTGAAATTAGCTAACGATTGGTATTTTCGTCCGGCTATTGAAGTGGGTTTCGGGTCGAAATCGTTCAACTTTAGCAATTTGGTTTTGGCCGACCAGATTAATATCAATGCCGGAACGGTAAGCGGCAGTACCTCTGACCCTTATGCCATGAATGCCAATCGAAAAATCAACTTTTTGGATTTTACAACGGGCTTTGTTTTCGACAAAAAGAATATATACAACGATAGCGAAATATGGCTCGGGGCTTCTATAAAACACCTTAACAAACCCAATATTTCGTTTGTGGAAAATGGCAATGTGCCGTTGGATATTTTTTATTCGATACATGCCAATTATAAGTTTCCGTATTATGATTATAACGACCTGCTGCTCTCGGCCAATTACATGCAGCAAGGCCTCTACAACCGGTTGGACCTCAGTGTTACCGCTCAATTAGAAAAATTAATGTTAGGACTTATGGCCGTTACCAATCCCGCGAAAAACGAAGGCAATAGCCATTTACTCACTTCGGTGAATGCTTTCGTGGGCTTGGAATTTGACCAATTGCGTTTCGGATTTTCATATGATATTAACACGACGAAAATAGGAAGAACCGATGGCGTTTACGAGCTTTCGATTACCTATTTGGCGGGTTGTTTGATTTGTAGAGATCCGGCGCGATTGGAACGTAGGAAATAGAAAGAATTCTCTTTTAAATCCCATAGAACAATTATTGCTCTATTTCACTTTGAAGCGATTTTGAAAACTTCACCATACGCCAATTGTGATGTGTTGTAGCCTGTTGCAAATGTGCTTTACATTTGTCGTTGCAGGCTTGAATTTGGATTAAATATTGAAAAGCATTAATCCGCGTTTCAAATCCGTAATTGGGACTGGTGTAGTCTGTCAGCTCTTTTAAGTATTTTGATTGGTTTTCGGGCTCAAAATCATCGGTGAGTAAAGCTAATGTGAGCCAAAGAATCCTCACATTTTTATCATTGAACCCAATGATGCCCTTGGTTTGGTTTAAATATTTAGCACGCTCCTGCGGAAAGTTTTTCCAAAGGTTGAACAAGGCCGCTTCAATGGTGATGTATGATTTGTCATTTAAAAGAGTTTCGTAATCTTCTTTATATCCTTTTAACCAATTAGAGTTAGTCTGTGCTATAGCTTGTCGCACTTTTAGGTTTTCAATATTCTTTAGTTCTTTATAAGGTGGGTGCATGGATTGAGTGACCATTTTAATCCTTAGTTTTTCATGTTTAGATTTTCGTATAAACTTGTAACAGTTTAATTCACAATCGATACTTAAATAATCTCGTATATATTTCGATTTCCGTTCAAGCTGTTCTTCCATTTCAACATAATTCAGCTTTTTTGAGATTAACCATTTATCAACAAACCCATCCAAATCTTTACCACTAGCCTTTTCAACTTCGCCTATAAAATCATCAGTCTCTACATTCTTAAACTGATGCTTTTTCAAATAATTTTTTACTGCTGCTTTAAACACCCCATCTCCCACTTTTTCACGGAGTAAATGTAACACCCAGGCCCCTTTTTTATAGAACGTGGTACTGCTCGATTTGGGATCTAACAATGAGGTACTTCCTCCCGCTTTATCCTGCTCCAATAATTCTTGGGCGTATTCATAAAGTTGCCAATAGTAATAATCTTTGCCGAATACGTCGCGTTCGGCCAGCAAAGCGTAATACGTGGCGAAACCCTCTTGAAGCCAATGGTGCGTTCCGGACGTTTCGGTCACCAAATTACCAAACCATTGGTGCGCCAATTCGTGGGCGTTGACGTTTACATAGTTTTTATCGGCAAATGCAACGGAATCAATCACAAAAGCATCCGAAAAAATAGTGCAGCTTGTGTTTTCCATACCGGCGTACAGAAAATCCTTAACCGGAACTTGCTTGTAATTTTGCCAAGGGTACGGCACACCAATTTCTTCTTCCAAAAAATCGAACATTTGTTTGGTGTATCGGTAAGTGGGCTCCACTTTAAGCGAATCTTCAGGGTAATAATACATTTCCAGCGGGATGCCGCTTTTTGAATATTCCACCTTTTTATGGTATTTGCCAATAGCCAAAGCCACCAAATAGCTGCTCATGGGGTGTTTCATATCGTAATGCCAAACTGCTGTTGAGTCGTTTAATTGTTTAGAAGTTAATTTGCCATTCGCGACAACTTCAAAATCTTTTTCAAAATTGATGGATAAATCGAACTCGATTTTATCGTTCATATCGTCAATGGAGGGCAACCAATTGCTAGTATATTTGCCTTGGCCTTGAGTCCAAATTTGCTTGTTGTTATTCGTTACGTTAGGCTCACTCGAAGTGTCCCAATCGATAAAATACAAGGCTTTTTTAGGTTGGGCAACATATTTAAAACTGAGCTGATAGAATTTATCTGCTTCGAAATGATTTTTAAACCAAACTTGCGCTCCGTTGTTGCTGTACCTAACGAGGTCTCCATCCAAAGAAACCTCAGAAAACCTCATGTTAATCGCATCCAAAAAAATGGAATCTATCGGCTTTAAAACCTCAAACCGATAGTTAACAATTCCATTTACACGTGAAGAATCAGGTGCAAATGAAATCTTTACATAAGCCGATTTAAAATCAACAATATCAACCTGTTGTCCCCAAGAACAGGCCACAAAAAAGTTCAGCAAAAAACCAAAACGTTTCATGCGTTTCAAGATAGCAAAGATTAGTCCAAAAAAGAAAAATTCCCGACTAGAAACTATGAAACTCTATTAAGTTTGCTTCGCAGTATTGGTCGCCCAATTTGGTGAGCAGGTTTCTAACCACATTGCTATCGCCATCAATAGCAATGGCAGAATAGCCCACATCGTTCATTTTTCCCAACCTTAAATCTTTAATGTTGATGTTTTTTGAAGCTAAGGCCGACAATAAAATCAGCAATACCCCCGGAGCATTGTGGTGCTTGGTTAAAATGACCTTTTCGCTCAGTCCTAAATTCAAGCGTACACCGTCCATTTCCAACAAATAAACACCACCGTTGTTATATTGCGGCAATAAAGCGTCTTCTTTATAAGTCAGTTTTTTGAACAACCCTGAATCGGTGCCGTTTATGAAGTCAATGGCACTTTGAATGTTTCCATTTTTATTATCAATAGAAAGGAAAGCTTCGGCAGTACCATCATGATTGGATTTTAAGCGAGCCGTTTCAACGTTAATGCCTTCGGAAGCCAAAGTATTAAATAACGAAGAAATTACACCCGGCATATCCAAATGCTCAGAAAACAGTCCGTTAACCTTTCTTTCTGGCCGTTTTGGAGCCTCATCGGTAACCGTGATGGATTTGCCCCATTTCCGGATTCTAATGGCGTTATAATCGCCCATTCCGGTTGAATTCTTATACAGATCTAAAAACTCGGTAAATGAGCCTCCAAAAGAAAAATCGGGTATGATTCTTCGATGGGTATCGTCCAACCTTTGGTTTAACAACTCAATCCCTTTATTTAAAATGGTATATTTTACTTTTAACTCGTGGTCGTCATAAATAGTTCGGTTTTCGGGAATCAACTTCGAATAGCTCACATAGCTTTCGTAACCCGCCTCTTGGATATACTCCAAACTTTCTTTGTAATTCAAACCATAATAACGCACGTGATGGGTGTCTGTACCCACACAAACTGGTATTTGAAGCTCTCTTGCACGGCGTAAAATACTCTGGGTTGGGTACACGCCCACCCCTTTAAATTTTCCGGCCATGTTTACATCGAGTGATAAATTTCTATCGGCAATCAATTCCAAAAGGGTACGGAATTTATTGGCCAACGGATGTGCACTGGTTTCAAAATTCACCAAAGATTCGGGCATATCCACATTCAGTTTTGGCAAATCGATGTGACCGATAATTTGGATCATATCCCCAAAACATTCAATCATTTGAATCATTTCATCAAAATAACCTTCCCAATAAGCTTCAAGGCTGCCGCGCATTTTCAGCAATTCTTCGGCTTCTTCCTTCGACCCGTCATAAGGCAAGCCCTCTGGTGCAAAATGCACCGAGCCGATTACATAATCGGCATCTTCAGCCTGAAAAATTTTAGAACGGCTCCATTGCAAGCCCAAATCGGGGCCCATCCACTCCAACTCCACACCGTATTTGATGTTAATACGTCCAGCGTATTTTTTACGCAGATTGGCAATGCGCTTCGGATAATTTAAGTAAGAACGGTTTCCGCGGATAAACTTCACATTGGTATCGCGCTCGGCAATGTACCTAAAGTTGGTCAATCGCGGCGAATGTATAATAAACGTGATGCTTGGATTGCCAGCTTCAATGGCTTTATCGATAATATCCTCTAACTTATCAATACCGTGTTTAACGTGATCCTGCTCCGTTCCCGCATGAATACCGTGTGTTTCCCAAATAAATTCGTTCAGCTTTCTCATTGGTCAATAAACTTAAATATCCTTTAAAGACGCCAAATTTAACCAATGAAAAAGAAATATTGGCTAAAATGTTTCGGTTTTTAAGCTAGAACACCTTGAAATGAACAAATGGAGGTTTAAAATATTTTATTTGAATTACGTAAATTCGCCCTCATGTCTGTTAACCTTCAAACGCCCATTGATTATCTAAAAGGGGTTGGCCCCAACCGCGCCGATTTGTTGCGCAAGGAGCTTGGCATACATACTTATCAAGATTTAATCAATCTGTTTCCCAACCGATATATCGACCGAACGCGATATTACAAAACCAATCAATTACAGCAAAGCAACGCCGATGTTCAGGTCATTGGGAGAATCACTAGCTTTAAGGAAGTGGCCCAAAAACGCGGAAAGCGTTTGGTAGCGACCTTTCAGGACGATACAGGCACCATGGAACTGGTTTGGTTTCGCGGACATAAATGGATTCGGGAAAGTTTAAAGTTGAACAAACCTTATGTAGCCTTCGGGAAAACCAACTGGTTTAATGGCAAATTTAGTATGCCGCACCCCGAAATGGAATCGTTGGAAGAGCATGAAAAAAACATCCGCTCGGCCATGCAGCCGGTTTATCCTTCAACCGAAAAATTGTCTAACAGAGGCATTAGCAATCGGGTAATTGTAAAAATAATTCAACAGTTCTTTATTGAAAGCAAGGGCCGTTTTTATGAAACCTTATCGGAACCTATTCGAAAAGAATTAAAATTAATATCGAAAAGTGAAGCGCTTTTTAATGTGCATTTTCCAAAAAGTCAAGAGCTACTCGCTAAGGCACAATTCCGGTTAAAATTTGAAGAGTTATTTTACATTCAACTGCAATTGATTATTAAAAACCGATTGCACAAAAGCAAAATAAAAGGTTTGCCTTTTGAAAGCGTGGGACACTATTTTAACACCTTTTTCAAGGAGCATTTACCCTTTAATTTAACCAATGCACAAAAACGGGTTTTAAAAGAAATTCGGTCAGATTTAGGCAGTCAGGCACAAATGAATCGGCTTTTGCAAGGCGATGTGGGTTCCGGAAAGACCATAGTAGCATTCATGTCAATGCTCATGGCCCTTGACAATGGTTTTCAAGCGTGTTTAATGGCACCGACTGAAATTTTGTCAGTTCAACACTACAATGGATTATATGAATTATGTAAACCATTAAATATCAATATTTCGCTATTAACAGGTTCAACTAAAACTTCAGAACGAAAAATTATTCATGAAAATTTAGAAAATGGCGATTTACAGATTATTGTGGGCACCCATGCCCTGCTTGAAGATAAGGTGAAATTCCATAATTTAGGGCTCGCCATTATTGATGAACAACATCGTTTTGGAGTCGCCCAAAGGAGCAAATTGTGGCATAAAGGACCGCAAAGCCCACCTCAATCCTCCCAAAGGGAGGAAGCTAAAACGGTACGCCAAAAATACATGACGGCACGGCCATCAACTTATAGTTTATTAAAGGATTTACAAGTAGAAAAGAAAAAAAACACTACCGAAGCCGAGCGTATTTTATGGGAGCATTTAAAAACTAAAAAACTTGGATTTAAGTTTAGAAGGCAACATATTATTGACGAATTCATCGTGGATTTTGTTTGCCTTGAAAAAAACTTAATCATTGAAGTTGATGGCGGCTACCACAACACCATAGAACAAAAAGAAGCTGATAATTTACGAACCAAAATACTCAATGAAATCGGCTTTAAAGTTATTCGTTTTACCAACGAACAAGTCATTGGAGACATTGACAATGTTTTAAGCTATATTGAGAAAGCATTGAAAAGCCTCCCTTCTGGGGAGGTTGGAGGGGCTTCTGCTCCCATCCCGCCCCATATTTTGGTGATGACGGCGACACCCATTCCACGAACATTAGCCATGTCGGTTTACGGCGATTTGGATATTTCGGTCATCGATGAATTGCCGGCAGGACGAAAACCCATAAAAACGGTGCATCGTTTCGACAAAAACCGTTTGAATGTATTCCGCTTTGTAAAAGATGAAATCGCCAAAGGCCGGCAAGTTTATATTGTTTATCCACTGATTCAGGAAAGCGAATCTATGGATTATAAAGATTTAATGGACGGCTACGAAAGTATTTCGAGAGATTTCCCCATGCCTGATTATCAAATTTCCATCGTTCATGGTAAAATGAAACCCGAAGATAAAGATTATGAAATGCAACGGTTTATTAAGGGCGAAAATCAAATTATGGTCGCCACAACGGTAATTGAAGTGGGTGTTAACGTACCGAATGCCTCAGTAATGATTATTGAAAGTGCCGAGCGTTTTGGGCTGTCGCAACTCCACCAATTGCGCGGCCGTGTGGGCCGTGGTGCAGAACAAAGCTATTGTATTCTAATGACCGGACACAAACTGAGCGACGATAGCAAAACCCGATTACAAACTATGGTGAACACCAGCGATGGCTTTGAAATTGCCGAAGTGGATTTGAAGCTCCGTGGCCCCGGCGATATTATGGGCACCCAACAAAGTGGCGTGCTCAATCTCAAAATTGCCGATATCGTAAAAGACAAACACATTTTGCAGGCTGCCAGACATTTCGCCAAAAAGACCATTAACGAAGACCCAAGCCTTTCAAAAGACGAAAACCGAGTGATTTTGCACACTTACAAGCAACTCAGCAAATTCAAAAATATTTGGAATTACATAAGCTAATTCCAGAAAAAAACCCAACCATTTCTGGTTGAGCTTAAATATTACTGTTGTTTGTTGATTGATAGTGTTGAAGTTATGGAGAAAACCGCTACTTGGATGTTATCGTTATGTTAAAGAAACGTACAGCACTGTTAATTAACGGTTTATTAAGAATAATTTTTATGGACAAACATCTCGGCGAGATTAATTAACTTTGCAACCTTTACGTACGTTGAGGACGAAGAAACCATGATTAACATTCACGAAAAAACATTACAGGATTTAGAATTCCCAACCGTTTTACAACAGGTTAGCGAGCACTGCATTACCCCACTTGGAAATGAAAAAGCGCTTGAAATTGAACCCTATAAAACCAAGGAACAACTCCTTTTTTCGTTGAATTTAACCAACGATTACGTATCGTCTTTCTATAACGACAACCGTATTCCCAACCACAGTTTCGATACTATTTCAAAAGAAATCAAGCTATTAAAGATTGAAAACACTTTTTTGGATGTGCATGGTTTAAAAAAAATTACAGCCATGTCGGCCACTGTTAATGAGTTGGTCACTTTTCTAAAAAAGTTTGAAGAATACTATCCACATCTAAACGACTTCGCCTCGCATATTGAAGTCACCAAGGTTTTTATTGAGAAAATCAATGCTATTATCGACCGCTTTGGCGATATAAAAGACAATGCCTCCGAACTGCTTTACGAACTGCGCCAATCCATCAACAAGGTAAAAGGAAAAATAAACGCCAGTTTCGCAACGGCACTCAATATGTACCACGGACTGGAATATTTGGACGACATTCGCGAAACGGTGGTGGACAACAAGCGTGTTTTGGCCGTAAAAGCCATGTACCGCCGAAAGGTAAAAGGCTCGATAATGGGCGGCAGCAAAACGGGCAGCATTGTATATATTGAACCCGAAGCCACGATACAGCACACCCGCGAACTCAACAATTTAGAATACGAAGAAAGCGAGGAAATCGTTAGGATTTTAAAGGAAGTCACCAATTTTATCCGTCCGTTTACACCGCTTTTGAAAGATTATCAGGAGTTTTTAATCAACATCGATGTGATTTCCGCGAAAGCGAAATACGCCCAATCGATGGATGCTATTCTTCCTGAAATTTCGGAAGACCGAAGCATGTATCTGCGCGATGCGTACCATCCGTTATTGTATTTGAACAACTTAAAAAAGCACGAAAAAACCTTTCCGCAAACGGTTACCCTAGAAAACGATAGTCGGATTATTGTGATTTCGGGGCCAAATGCCGGCGGAAAAAGTATCACTTTAAAAACGGTTGGGCTGCTTCAGGTGATGCTGCAAAGCGGCATGCTTATTCCTGTACACGAGCGTAGCAAGGTGTGTTTGTTCGATAGGGTGCTGAGTGATATCGGCGACAACCAATCCATCGAAAACCATTTGAGCACCTACAGCTACCGCTTAAAACAGATGAATTATTTCCTGAAAAAGTGCAATAAAAACACGCTGTTTTTAATCGATGAATTTGGTACGGGGAGTGACCCCGAATTGGGTGGTGCTTTGGCCGAAACCTTTTTAGAGGAATTTTACCATCGTGAAGCCTTCGGTATTATTACCACCCATTACTCCAACTTAAAAATATTGGCCAATGAAATGCCGCACATGCTCAACGCCAATATGTTGTTCGATGAGCGCACTTTGGAACCTTTGTTCAAACTCGTTATCGGTCAGGCCGGAAGTAGCTTCACCTTTGAAGTGGCACAGAAAAACGGTATTCCGTACAGCTTAATCAACAGGGCTAAGAAGAAAATTGAGCGCAGTAAGGTACGTTTTGATGCTACCATTGCAAAGCTTCAAAAAGAACGTTCCAAACTTGAAAAAACAGGCCAGTCACTAAAAGCCAACGAAAAGAAAAAAATTGAGGAAGCCGACAAACTTGAGGAAATCAACAACAGAATTCAAAAGAAACTGGAAAGCTACCAAGAATTATACGATAGCAACCAGCGCCTTATTTACTTGGGACAAAAGGTAAACGACCTGGCTGAAAAGTATTTTGAGAACAAGCAAAAAAAACCATTAATGTCCGAGCTTTTCAAATTGGTACAAATTGAAAACTCTAAACGCAAACGGGTTTCAGCCAAACAAAAACGCGTTGAAAAAGCCAAAGAGAAGCAAGTCCAGCAAGAAGTAAAAAAGAAGGTTGAAGTTATCCGCAAGAAGAAAAAAGCCGAAAAATCGGCCACTGAGCACAACAAAAGCGAAAAGCCCAGACACATTTTAAAAGTGGGAGACCGTGTGCGCATGGAAGACGGGCGCGCCATTGGCAGCATCGATAAAATTGAAAAAAACAAAGCCGTGGTCAATTACGGCATGTTCACCACAAACGTGAGTTTAGACCAATTGGAGCTGGTGGAAGCCGTAAAAAAATAACAGCCAGCACCAAGTTGATGAACCACAACTTAAGATGCCGACTGCAAAAATACTTTGAGAACCTAAAGAATCGTTATTTTTCCCTTACCGAAACTTGAGTACACACAATGACTGTTTTAGAGCAATACACCTCGTATGTCCTTTCTTTGCTGACATAACCCAAGCTATACTCTCCCAAAGATTTCCAAACAAAGTCCCAAAACTCAAACTGCACTTTTACACCATGCGCACCGTTTGGTGGCTTTATTCCTATTTTGGTATCATTTCTACTCAACTTTTTCCAACTAGTGTATTTTAAATTTTGTGTTCCCTTTTCTTTATAGGCCAATCGGAACCGGGCATCAGTACCATAATTATTATCCAAATACACGTTTTTGTGCACATAATCTTTTGTGCTGCAATCTTCAATGGTATAATCTGTGGTGTACCCCATTTTAGCAAACGTATTATCCTTTAAATACCTTACCGTATAAGCAATGGGCACCCCTGGATTGTTTCGACTATACACTGCATTTTCACCCGTAATGATATTTTTTAATGAAGCAAAACCCGTGGCGTTAACAGCTTCCGAAGCCACTTCGGCATTACCGCCAATGGTCACTACCGTGATACTCGATGTTTTTAAAACTTCATCATACTTTGAATTTACCGTACCCGAACCACTCGCTGCTCCGGTGGCATATTCCAAAACCAAATCCAAATCAATGGATTTATCCATATTGGTGGATTCCATTCTAAACATGATAATTCGCCCATACGATACCGAATTGATATACGCAGGTGGCGTATCGTTATTAATGGCCGACCCCACTTGGTTTAAAGTCACATTGGATCCAAAAACACTAGCTGGAGAAGACGGCGTATCCATCGTTACGGTATAAAACACCTGTTTGTAAACCATGGCGGCAACACGCTTGGTAGTGCTACTCTTGTACTCCAACTGAGATGCTACCGAACCATTGGCCCATTCAATATTCAACCCCACATCCAAACTCAATTGCTTCGAAGAATACGATGTATTGGATTGATATGTAGAATTTGAAGCATTTACGTAACCCTCTTGGTAGGCATTAGCATTCCACCACTCCAGAGCATCATCAATACTGGCTTGCACGCTGGAGTTTTTAGGATCTTCCACCTCAATATTTCCTTGCGCCCCCATGCCGGGCAAATCAATACGAAGTTTAACAGGTGCACGCCCCAAAGTTATGGGGTCTGGCATACCATCAAGCATACCTTGGTTACCCACCACCAAAGCGCCAGGCCAAATAATACCGTTTGTTGGCCGAAGTATCGCTACGTCATCAAAATTCGATTCTAAATTGTATTCTTTGGTTTCGCACGATTGGTAACGTCCCAAACTCGGTGAGGTTGTTGTCATATTATCCCGTGTTAATGTACGTTCGGAAGGCGCCCCGCCAGTATCCTTTACATTTAATAAAGCATTGGCATCGTAACTTAAATTTGTAATTAAATCTACAATTTCTGTGGCCTCTGGATTTGTTACTGGTCCCGGATCAGATACTTCATCTTTACTGCATCCGTAATATGTTGTTAAAATGATTAGAGCAATCACTTTAAAAACAGTTTTGCTTGTTAATAGCTGTGTTTTCATAATTTGTGTTTTTTGTGATTCAACATGATAAAATTAATGGCAAACCCAGCCGAAAACTAATTTTTAGCATGGACAAACCATGGACAACACCTTAAGAACCAACACATTTCTACCATGGACTTCAGTATCTGCACAAATTAACACCACCAAAACAAAGAATTGATTTTCAGAATGTTAACAACGTGAATTATTTACTAACTTCAAAAAACAGCATGGACAACCTATAGACAATTAACATTTTGAGCATTCCATAAAGCTTTCACGGAAAAGCATTTATAGCTAAATTAGTAAAGATTAAAACCGTGATATATGAAAGCCAAACACCCTCTCAATATTTTGATTTTGATATGTTTTCAATTTTCAATTTCGCAGAATCAACAGAAAGTTGATAGTTTAAAAAACGCCTTCGAAAAATTAGATGACGGCATTTCTAAGGTGAAAATACTGGAAGAATTATACTACGCCGAAATCTACACAACTCCAAAAAAAGGCTTGGAATATGCACAGAAAGCTTTAATGCTCTCTATGGAAAAAGAATATTGGTCGGGTGTTGGAGTTGCATACTACCATGTTGGGGTTTACCATAAACTCACTTTTAATATCGATTCAGCCTATCATTATTATAACAAATCCTTAGAGGTTTGGAACAAACATCCAGATTTACAACGAAAAGCCTCTACTCTATCGTCTATTGCAGGATTAGAACAGGAAAAAGGTAATTTTTTAAAAGCCATACAAATAACCAAAGAAACCAATAAAATTAATAGAGAGAATGGGTTTTGGTTAAACTATGGAAATGGGCTCTCGAGTCTTGGAGATTTATACCGCATAATTGGAAATTACAAATTAGCATACGAAAAATCAATTGAAGGCTTACGGGTGCTTGATACTATTGAAGAAGAGCCATGGCGCGATGCTGATGTGCAACGTCAAATAGGAAATATAGAAACCAATCGTGGTAATTATAATGAAGCTTTAAAATTTCTAGAAAAAGCTCTCGAAACATATAATATCACCAACGACAAAATTTACCAAGGCCATACTATTGTCGATATAGGTAATGTACATCACGAGCTAAAAAATCATAAAAAGGCCTTAGAACTCTATCAAAAATCTTATGATATTGGCTTAGAAATCGGCGTCATAGACATGCAAGCCAACGCACTCTCCAATATGGGTATGAGCCACACCAAACTTGGAAATTATAATCAAGCTATAACCCATTTAAAAAAAGCAATTGCCCTGAACAAAACCAACAATTCAATATCTAACTTAGTATCATCATTAGGCGAAATGGGTAATGCTTACAGTGCAAAAGGCGACTTCAACAAAGCCATGTCCTACTTTAATCAAGCTATAAAACTAGCTGATTCTACAGGGTTGATAAGTTTAAAATCCATGGCATTAGCCTACAGAGCTGAAACCTTCGAAAAACAAAGAAACTATAAAAACGCACTGTTAGATACCAAAAACTACAACGAAATTAATGACAGCATTTTTACAAAACAAAAAGCTTTACAAATTGAAGAACTAAAAACCATTTACGAAACTGAAAAAAAAGAAGCAGAAATCGCTTTGCAGAAAGAGGAAATCAAGACCCTGAACCAAAACATAAAAATCGAAAATTTAAGAAAAGGGCTTTATGCTGGCGGCATGTTCACCTTTGTGACCGTATCGGCACTCTTGTTTTTCGGCTTTAAACAACGTATTAAAAAGAACCAGGTTGAACGTGAAAAACAGGAAGAAATCTACAAACAGGAAATAGCCTTCAAAAAGAAGGAATTGGCCTCACAGACGCTTCATTTGGTGCAAAAGAACACCTTTATCCAAGAACTGAAAGACAATCTCGAAAAAATTAAAAAATCGCCCGAACTGTTCAAAATTGAATTTAAGCGACTGGTAATGCTTCTGAAAAAGGAAAGTGCCGAGGACAAAGATTGGGAAGTTTTCAAATCGTACTTTACCGAGGTGCACAATAATTTCGACATGAAGCTAAAAGAGGTTTATCCCGAAATTTCTGAAAAGGAAATCAGGCTGGCCTCCTTTTTACGGATGAACCTATCCACAAAGGAAATCGCATCAATGCTAAACGTACTGCCCGACAGTGTTTTAAAAAGCAAATACCGATTGAAGAAGAAACTTAAACTCGACAAGAAAACCGACTTAACGAGCTTTTTAAATAATTTGTAATGCTGTATATTTGTATGTTCATTGCGAGCCTTATAGGCGTGACAATCTGTTTAATTTCAGTTATAATTCAAAAAAACATTTCGGTCATTCATCCCTCGTAAATGACATATTACTATGATAAACATCCCAAAAAACAAGAACCTAATCCTTTTTGATGGTGTTTGCAACCTGTGCAACAGCAGTGTTCAGTATGTTATAAAATACGACAAAAACAATTTATTTTTGTTTACAGCATTACAAAGCGATACCGGTAAAGAAATTATTAAAAAATTCAACATCGATACCTCAAAAACCGATTCTGTTTTACTTTACAGTCCCGAAAAAGGCATTGACTACAAAAGCACTGCAGCATTAATAATTGCCTTGAAATTAGGCTTCCCCAGAAATTTAATGGGTGTATTTTTCATTGTACCTACCTTTATTAGAAATTGGGTTTACGATTTTATTGCCAAAAACCGATACAAATGGTATGGCAAACAAGAAGCCTGCATGATCCCGACCCCAGAATTGAAAAGCAAATTTTTAGATTAAGCCTAAATTGTTCCTAAAATTTTAATTTTATTGGACAACGACATGCCACCGGGATTGCATCCCGGTTGTCCTTCCGGGATTTCTAAGTTTCTGTCATTGAAATAATCTTCCCATACCTGAAAAAACTCATCAGAATCTGGACTTTTATACGTCATAGGATACAACTTAAACAACGGTTTTCCTTTGGCATCCAGAAAACAATCGTAAATGAGCTCTGAGCAATAATACTTCCCATTGTTGTAAACATAGGCATCATCATAGGGCGTTCCTAGCTGCTCCAATCCAAATGATATGGCCGCTGGAATGAATTTCCGAAACCGTTTTTTTAACCTCCCCAAATACATAGGCGCATGGCTCTTTTTTGCAAAATCATTAAACTCAGTGAGCTTTACTTCAGCTCCACTAGCCTCCAAAATTAAAAGTTTGCCGCTTTGGCCCACTACCATACCTACATGGTTAAAATCGTTACCTTTGTAGCCTTCCGTCACTTCATTAATAGCATTACACAACGGACCGCAATCTATGGTTTGAAAAATTAAATCGCCCGGTTTCAATTCAAAATCTTGTGCATGAATTTGAAGCGCTAAAAGTAATACAAGTGGTAAAATTGAAAATTTCATCAATAAAAAGTTAATTGGAATCTATTCGGGAATTAAGCTGCCCCATTCGGTCCATGAGCCATCATATACAGCTTTATTTTTATAACCGGCAACTTCCGCGCCCAAAGCCAAAACGCAAGCCGTAATACCCGAACCGCAGGAAAAAACAATAGCCGTTTCTTTTCCTTTGGCCAAATTAGAGAAGGCTTTTTCCAAGTCTTTTTTGGGTTTTAACAATCCGTTGTCTAACAAATCTGTATATGGAAGGTTTACCGAATTAGGAATGGTTCCCATACGCAAGCCTTCGCGAGGTTCGGGTTCCACACAGTTAAATCGTCCCGCTGAGCGTGCATCTATTATTGTATGCGTTTTTGCTTTTGCTACTTGTTTCATACCTTCAAAAAACAGCATCTTTTCTGGCTGAAGACTGGATGTAAAATCGCCATTTTCACCTTTATAGGCACTCATACTTTCAACAGGCCCGTTCGCTTCCTTCCAAGCCGGAAACCCGCCATTAAGCACGGCTATATTCTCAAAACCAAAAGCTTTGAACAACCACCAAACCCGTGCACTCGAATAAATTCCTTTGTCGTCATAAACCACAATCGCACTGTTATTGTTTATCCCCAACTTTCTAGCTTCCTTTTGAAATTGTTCGGTAGAAGGAAACGCGCTTGGAAACGGATCGTTTGTATTACTGAACTTTTGTTTGATGTCAAAAAAACGAGCATTCAAAATCTGTTTTTGAGAAGCATCAAAGGTTTTGTTGATGGTGCCGTCCAAGACAATCAAATTTTCGGCCTCCAAATTTTCTTTCAGCCATTCAACGGAAACTATGGGCGATTTTAATTTCATATTTCAAAAATTAATAGTTTAAGAGACCCTTGGATTGGATTTGCTTTACAAACTGGTATCAAAGAAAACATAGTTCCCTTTTAATCAATGCTTAGGGTACAAGATTCACAAAGTTTTCTATAAAAACTTGTTCTCTGTTTATTTCACTTCCTCGTAATTATCGTCCCATTCCTTGGGTTTTGGTTCGTGCAATTTATCCAACGATTTGGCCACCATCATCGATACAGTGGCATCACCGGTTACATTTACTACGGTGCGGCACATATCCAACGGCCTATCGACGGCAAAAATAAGTGCCAAGCCTATCGGCAACAATTCCGCCGGAAAACCAATCGATTCCAACACGATAACGAGCATCACCATACCCGCACTCGGTACCGCCGCACTACCAATAGAGGCCAATAACGCGGTTAGAACAATAACCATTTGATTAGTAAAAGTTAAACCTTCTGGCCAAATAACCTGCATAATAAAAACCGCAGCAATAGCTTGATACAAACTAGTACCGTCCATATTTACCGTAGCGCCTACGGGCAACACAAAACCAGACACTTCTTTATCGACACCAATATGTTCCTCAACGCGCTCCATGGTAACGGGCAATGTGGCCGCACTACTACTGGTTGAAAACGCCAATAATTGAGCAGGACTTAACTGTTGTAAAAACCATAATGGCGATTTTTTCGTGTAAACACTCACCATAACCAAGTAAAAGCAAATCATTAAAATGAGTCCGCCAAAAACGCACAACGCATAATAAAGCAGTTTGATTAAAATTTCGGTATCGTCAAACGCTATAATAACGTTGGCCAACAGAGCGAAAACAGCATAAGGCGCAAAAAGCATAATTAAATCGACCATTTTCATAACCACTTCATTAAGTGAATCGAAAAAATCGATTAAGGGTTTGGCTTTCTTTTCGCCAATCAACAACAAAGAAATCCCCACAAATAAAGCAAAAAATATCACCTGGAGCATAGAAGCATCTGCAAACGATTGGAATATGTTACTCGGGAAAATATCTACCAGTGCCTGAAGTGGTCCGGCATCCTTTTGTGCGGTAGCCTTGACCAATTTGTCGGTAACCCCAGCATCATTTTCGTATTTGAGTTTTATTTTTTCGATGGTATCTTGGGGCATCCCCACTCCCGGTTTTATGAAATTTACAATACCGAGCCCTATAATTATAGCCACAACTGTAGTACAAACATAAATTCCTATGGTACGTAATCCCATAGATTTTATTTTTGAAATATCTTTTAAATCTGAGATTCCTTTAATTAATGAGGCCAATATCAATGGCACGGCGATGAGCTTTAAAAGGTTGATAAAAATGGTTCCGAAAGGTGATATCCAATCGGTTACAAAACCTTTCCCTCCATCAACGGTATTCATGATAAAACCAAAAATGATTCCGAGAACCATTCCTATAATAATTTTCCAGTGTAAAGCTAGTTTTTTCATAGGCATATTCAACTTCAAAAAAGAATGAAGTTTTTAATTTCACATTTTATGATTGTGAAGATAAGTTTTTCTAATTGGTAAAAAAAATCATCCCGAATTCCATAAAACAGAACTTCGGGATGACATTAATTTTCAAAAAACAATAACAGATTTTATAGATATTGTTTTAAACAAGTCTTGTAGATATTATTCTAAATATTGGCTATTTCTCCAAGCTCTGCAATAAATTTATCTGCTAAAGCATCGGCCTCGTCTTGCGATTTCGCTTCAGTATAAATTCTAATGATGGGCTCGGTGTTACTTTTTCGCAGATGCACCCAACTTTCGGCAAAATCGATTTTTACGCCGTCAATTGTGGTGAGTTTTTCGTTTTGGTAACGTTCTTCAATGGTTTTTAAAATACCGTCAACATCCAAACCAGGAGTCAGCTCAATCTTCTTTTTACCCATAAAATAGCTTGGGTAGGTTTTTCTAAGTTCGCTAACACTCATATTTTTTTCGGCCAAAAGGCTTAAAAACAAAGCCACGCCTACCAAGGCATCTCGCCCATAGTGGGATGCTGGATATATGATGCCACCATTGCCTTCACCACCAATAACCACATTGTTTTTCTTCATCAACTTAACTACGTTAACCTCCCCAACGGCACTAGCTTCGTAAGTGCCACCGTGCTTTTCTGTAACGTCGCGAAGGGCACGCGTGGAGCTCATATTGCTGACCGTATTGCCCGGTGTACGGC
Source organism: Tamlana crocina (assembly GCF_012037625.1). Taxonomy (NCBI): domain Bacteria; kingdom Pseudomonadati; phylum Bacteroidota; class Flavobacteriia; order Flavobacteriales; family Flavobacteriaceae; genus Tamlana; species Tamlana crocina. The sequence goes on along the minus strand of NZ_JAAVJS010000009.1, from coordinate 16,941 downwards.
TTAAAACATAATCGGCACAGGCCACTAAGGTATATTCTTCGCCAAACATTTCACCATTTTCATCCATAAAAGCCAAACGGTCTACATCGGGATCGACCACAATACCGAAATCGGCTTTATGTTTTTTCACGGCTTCCGATAAATCCGTTAGATGTTCCTTTAAAGGCTCTGGATTATGTGGAAAGTGCCCATTGGGCTCGCAGTGGATTTTAACCACTTCCACACCTAAACGCTCCAATAATAACGGAATAGCGATGCCTCCTGTAGAATTTACACCATCAACCACCACTCTGAAATTGGCTTCTTCAATAGCCTTTACGCTTACCAAATCCAAATCGAGCACTTCAATAATATGCAAATCGATGTAAGCTTTATTTTTGGTAATCTTTCCTAAACTATCCACATCGGCAAAATCTATAGCACCACTTTCAGCTATTTCAAGGATTTTTCCACCTTCAACCGCATCCAAAAACTCCCCCTTTGCATTTAAAAGTTTCAGGGCGTTCCACTGTTTTGGGTTGTGACTGGCCGTTAGAATAATTCCGCCATCGGCATGCTCCATAGGTACGGCCACTTCAACGGTTGGGGTTGTAGAAAGACCTACATCCACCACATCAATGCCCATTCCCACCAAAGTGTTCATCACCAAGTTTTGAATCATTTTTCCTGAAATACGGGCATCGCGGCCTACCACCACTTTATGGTTGTCCTTTTCGCGCTGCTGTTTCAGCCAAACGCCATACGCCGAAGCAAATTTTACCGCATCAATGGGCGTTAAGTTTTCTCCGGCCAGTCCGCCAATAGTACCTCGAATTCCCGAAATAGATTTTATAAGAGTCATAAAGTCAGTTTTAGTTTATAAAATTTGCAGACAAATATAGTATTTCAAAACGGGTTTTCTTAAAATGGAATTCGTAAATTTCAACCATGAATTACCTCGCCCACATTTATCTTTCTGGTGACAATGATTTAGTGACTATTGGAAATTTTATGGCAGATGGCATAAAAGGAAAAAAATACAAAAAGTACCCCAAAAACATTCAAGTGGGCATTTTGCTGCACCGTTTTATAGACACTTACACCGATGCCCACGAAACGGTAAGACTGAGCACCAAGCGATTGCACAGTAAATACGGACATTACTCGGGGATTATTGTAGACATTCTGTACGACCATTTTTTGGCCAAAAATTGGCATAAATATTCGTCCGTTCCATTGGCAGAATATGTGGATACGTTTTACGAATCTTTGGAAACCTATTATGAAATCCTTCCGCTTCGAATCCAAAAAATGATGCCGTACATGCTGGCCGATAATTGGCTACTGAATTATAGGTCTATTGAAGGCATAGCAACAGTTTTAGACGGTATGAACAGACGCACCAAACACCGTTCGGGCATGAATGAAGCGGTGGTAGAGCTGGAAGAATTTTACAATGAATTTGAATGCGAATTCTCTACATTTTTTGAAGAACTCATTCTTTTTTCAAACGAAAAACTACTAGAATTAAACCAGTTGTTATGACCAGACATTATTTTCTGATTCTGTTCATTTTAGGCTGTTTACTTTCCTGTAAAAACAAACCTAAAACCCTGCCCCAAAAAGGAGTCATTGCGAAACAAGCTATGGTGGTATCGGCACGGGCTGAAGCTTCTAAAATTGGTATTGAAATTTTACGGCAAGGCGGCAATGCTTTTGATGCCATGATAGCCACCGAGCTGGCCTTAGCAGTAGCATACCCCTACGCTGGCAACCTAGGTGGTGGTGGTTTTTTGGTGTACCGCAAGGCCAATGGAGAAACAGGCGTTTTAGACTATCGCGAAAAAGCACCTTTGGCTGCTACAAAAGATATGTACTTAGATAAAGACGGCAATGTTATTCCCGAAAAAAGTACTTTGGGCGCTACGGCAATCGGGGTTCCCGGGACGGTAGCTGGAGTGTTTGCCGTTCATGAAAAATTCGGGTCACTACCCATGGAAACCATATTAAAACCTGTTATCGACCTTGCATATAAAGGCGTTGTGGTTACCTTGAAACAATCCAAAAGAATAAAAAAATACCAACCGTTTTTTAGAAAAGTAAATAAAGATTCCATTCCGTTTGATATCCATTGGAAAGTTAACGACACCATCAAGTATCCAATTTTAGCTCAAACTTTAAAACGGATTTTAAAAAACGGTCGGGATGAATTCTATAAAGGAGAAACGGCCAAAACTTTAGTCCGTTTTATTAAAAAAAACGGAGGTATCATCACCTTAGATGACCTAGAAAAATATGAAGCCAAATGGCGGAACTGTATTCGTTTTACTTATTACGATTTAACCATTTATTCGGTGCCCCCGCCCTCCAGTGGCGGGATTTGTTTAGGCCAAATTATGAAAATGGTTGAACCTTTTCCCTTGGATGAATACGGTCACAATTCACTAAAATACATTCAAGTTATTACCGAAGCGGAAAGACGCGCATTTGCCGACCGTAGCTTTTATTTGGGCGACCCCGATTTTGTTGATATTCCAGAAAAAACTTTGATAGACCAAACGTATTTAAGAAATCGTATGGCTAATTTTTCATTTGAAAAGGCAACCGATTCCAAAGCGATTTCACATGGAAACATCGAAATTATTGAAAGTGATGAAACCACCCATTACTCCATCGTTGACCCCTTTGGAAACGCCATAGCTGCAACCACAACCCTAAATGGAGCCTACGGTTCGAAACTCTATTGCCCCAAACTCGGTTTTTTTCTCAATAACGAAATGGACGATTTTAGCAGCAAGCCGGGCCACCCCAATATGTTTGGGTTAATTGGTGCCGAAGCCAATAGTATTGCTCCCGAAAAGCGCATGCTCAGCGCGATGACACCCACAATAGTTGAAAAAAACGGAAAGTTTTACATGTCGGTAGGCACACCTGGAGGCTCCACCATCATCACTTCGGTGTTGCAGACCATTTTAAATGTCCACGAATTTGGCATGGGCATGCAGGAGGCCGTTAATGCACCGCGATTCCATCACCAATGGCTGCCCTATTATATTCGGATGGAGCCCTATTCGTTCAGCAAAAATATCATTGAACAACTCAAAGAAAGAGGGTATTCCATTAAAGAAGAACACGCACCCGTAATTGGCCGTGTCGATGGAATACTGGTTTTAGAGGACGATACGTATGAGGGGGGTGCCGATTATCGAGGGGATGATACAGCCATCGGTTTTTAACGATTTTCTTTTTCTTAACGTATCATATTTAATAATTTAGGCGTTCAGTCTTTGTATCACTTCATAATTTTAATGGGAAAAAAAACCAAAAAAATATTTAAAATTATTACTGGCGTTGTTATCTTTTTCACACTGCCCAGTATGTTGCTTTTTGGCTTTTTATACTTTAAATACAACGAACCTTTACCAAATGGAATTGAAGGACCGCAAGCTGATGCCTTAGCAAACAAAATGCTGGATGCCTTAAATTCTGAAGCTTACCAAAACACCAACTATTTGGAATGGACTTTTAAAAAACGGAGGCACTACGAATGGAACAAAGAAAAAAACACCTGTACTGTGTTTTGGAAAGAATATAAAGTAGTTCTTAATTTGAGCGACTACTTTAAAAGCGAAGTTTTTATCCATAATTTTAGAAGTGAAAACGATATGGTGGCCGACCTACGCAATAAAGCCATTGGCTATTTTGAAAACGATTCGTTTTGGCTTGTGGCACCTTACAAAGTCTTCGATAAAGGCACCAAACGCGCCATTGTAAAAACCGAAAACAACAAAGAAGCATTGTTAGTCACCTACACTTCGGGCGGCTCCACACCTGGTGATTCGTATTTATGGCATTTGGATGACAACGGTATGCCCACCCATTTTCAAATGTGGGTAGATATCTTGCCCATTGACGGCCTTAGCGCTACTTGGAGCGATTGGATTACCACCGAAAGCGGTGCGCAACTCCCAACGTTCCATAAGTTTTTGTTTTTTGGGTTGGAGCTTGATGGGGTTAAGGGGAAAGAATAGAACACCTACTCTAAAGGTTTTTGTTTTGTTCCTCTAAAATTGATAATTTCTATCAATTGTTTTTGTGGCTGAATTCTATAAACGATATAATTATTCTTATCGACCAACCCTTTATGTACATTTTGAAACTTTGATGTTTGCGGACAAATTTTAGGATATTTGCTTATTCGGTCTAAAAGATCCTTTAAATTTTTCTCTAAATTTAGAATTTCATTTATTGTCCATTCTTCTTCCAAATATTCTAATACAGTGTCCAACCCTTTTTCTGCTTGGGGTGTCCAAACAATTCTTATCGCCATTTCTCGAACCGTTTCATTACAGTTTCGTTTTTGGCATAATTACCTTTTTCTGCTTGCTTCAAACCTGTTTCAACTTCTTTTTGTTCATGCTCGGACAAATCATTCCACCAATCCACTTGTTCTTCTTCAAAAACGGCTTTTAGCTTTTTTAGCAGGCTTTCTTTTTGCGTTTGCAGTAAAAGATGCATCAACTCTAATTTTGTGGCTTCAATATTCATAATATTAACTTTTACTATAACAAAGATAACTTTTTATACACAAACTTTGTTACTAACTGAACTCACCAATAATGTGTTTTCACTTGTAAAGTTTTGGCATCTTTTGGGCTTTCAAAATTTTACAAAGAAAATCCCAAAACAAATCTATTTTCCTCGTTGCCCCACAAACTGATGGCTTTTCGATTTAAACAGTACATTAAAACTGGTTAAACTGCCATAAATTCGGGTGATGTATTGCTGCAAATCTACCTTTTGCTGCTCATCCAAATCACTGGTGTTTATGCGTTGTTCCATAACACGCAGTCGGTCACGCACCATAATAATTTTATTGAAAAACTTATCAATGGGCAATTCGTAAGGTTTTAAACTTTCATCTGCTGGCTGAAGGATAAGCTTCCCGCCTTTATATTTATCAGCAATAGGTACCACCTCGCTTACATCGCTCCATCGCTTTAGAATTTGCACTAAACTACTTTCTACTTCAGCAAAACTAATGGTATCCACATCGCCATCGGCCGCTTCAATAACTTCAAAGTCGCTATCTAAATCAATAGTTTCCAATCCACTTTCTATAAAAGTGACCCAATAATGCTGTGAAGTTACATTGGTTACTACACCTTTTCCGTATTCTGGATGGTTAATTCTTGAGCCTATGCCTAATATTTTCATCTTTATTCTTTTTAGTTCAAATGGTTGTTTCTTCTACAATTATAAGAAATCAGAAATAAAACTTCACAACAATTTAACAACTAATATTGTACCTTTGCACTTTTGCCATTTTATGAGTGAATTTACCGATTTTATTGAAGTTAAGGGTGCACGGGCGCACAACTTAAAAAACATTGATGTATCTATTCCGCGTGAGAAACTGGTGGTGATAACGGGGCTTTCGGGCAGCGGAAAATCATCATTGGCCTTCGATACCATTTATGCTGAAGGGCAGCGCCGTTACATTGAAACGTTTTCGGCCTATGCGCGACAATTTTTGGGCGGATTGGAACGCCCAGATGTGGATAAAATCGACGGACTTTCGCCCGTAATTGCCATCGAGCAAAAAACCACCAGTAAATCGCCACGCTCCACGGTAGGCACCATTACCGAGATTTACGATTTTATGCGCCTGCTCTTTGCCCGTGCCAGCGATGCTTATAGTTACAATACTGGCGAAAAAATGGTAAGCTACAGCGATGAGCAAATAAAGGAACTCATAATAAGCGATTTTAAGGGTAAACGCATAAATGTTTTGGCGCCTGTTGTGCGCTCGCGTAAAGGGCATTACCGCGAAATGTTCGAGCAAATCGGCAAACAAGGCTTTGTAAAGGTGCGTACCGATGGCGAAATCCGTGATATTGTTAAGGGCATGAAGCTGGACCGTTACAAAACCCACGACATAGAAATTGTAATTGACCGTTTGGTAATCAACGACGACGTAGATAACGACAAACGCCTTACCGAAACCATCAACACAGCCATGTACCACGGCGACGATGTGCTGTTAGTAATTGATCAAGATACGAACGAAGCACGTTATTTCAGCCGGAATTTGATGTGTCCGTCAAGCGGAATTTCATACCCCAATCCAGAGCCAAACAACTTTTCGTTCAACTCACCAAAAGGTGCTTGCCCCAATTGTAACGGCATTGGTACACTTTATCAAATCAACGAAAGCAAAATTGTTCCGAACGAAAACTTATCTATAAAAAATGGTGCTTTGGCACCCCACGGGCCAGAAAAGAATAGTTGGATTTTCAAGCAATTAAACACCATTGCACAGCGTTTTAACTTCAGTCTTTCGGATGCTTACAAAGATATTCCCAAAGAAGCCAAACAGATGATTCTTTATGGCGGGAACGAAAAATTTTCTGTAGAAAGCAAAACCTTGGGCGTTACGCGCGATTATAAAATAGACTTTGAAGGCGTAGCCAACTTTATTGAAAACCAATATAAAACGGCAGAATCCACCTCACTTAAGCGTTGGGCAAAAGATTACATGGATAAGGTGAAATGCCCTGTATGTCAAGGTTCCCGCTTAAGAAAAGAATCGTTGTACTTTAAAGTCAACGAAAAAAATATTGCCGAATTGGCCAATACCGATGTTGTTGAACTAGCCGATTGGTTCAATAATTTACACCAGCACCTTTCGGAAAAGCAACTTAAAATTGCCGAAGAAATTTTAAAAGAAATCAAAGCACGTTTACAGTTTTTATTGGACGTAGGCTTGGACTACCTATCCTTAAACCGAAGCTCCAAATCCCTTTCGGGTGGTGAGGCACAGCGCATTCGGTTGGCCACCCAAATTGGTTCGCAATTGGTTGGTGTACTTTATATTTTGGATGAACCGAGTATTGGCTTGCACCAACGCGACAATGAAAAGCTGATAAATTCGTTGGTGTCGCTTCGCGATATTGGCAATTCGGTAATTGTTGTGGAGCACGACAAAGACATGATTGAACGTGCCGATTACGTGATTGATATCGGCCCCAAAGCCGGAAAGCACGGTGGCGATATTATCAGTATCGGAAATCCAGACGAGCTAAAAAAACACAACACCCTTACGGCCGATTATTTAAACGGCAACAAAGAAATTGAAGTGCCCAAAAAGCGACGCGAAGGCAACGGCAAGTTTTTGGAACTGAAAGGCTGTACGGGGAATAACCTAAAAAATGTGTCGGTAAAATTCCCTTTGGGCAAAATGATTGGTGTTACTGGCGTTTCGGGCAGTGGTAAATCCACATTAATCAACGAAACCCTCTACCCCATTTTAAACGCCCATTATTTCAATGGCGTTAAAAAACCGATGCCCTACAAAAGCATAAAAGGTTTAGAGCATATCGACAAAGTGATTGACATTAACCAATCGCCCATTGGCAGGACGCCGCGAAGCAATCCGGCTACTTACACCAAAACTTTTGATGAAATCCGTAGCCTATTCGCCAAAATACCCGAGGCCATGATTCGCGGCTACAAACCTGGGCGCTTTAGTTTTAACGTAAAAGGTGGTCGGTGTGAAACTTGTCAAGGGGCAGGTTTACGGGTTATTGAAATGAATTTTCTGCCCGATGTTTATGTGGATTGCGAAACCTGCCAAGGCAAACGTTTTAATCGAGAAACGCTAGAAATACGCTACAAAGGCAAATCCATTAGTGATGTTTTGGATATGACCATTAATGAGGCGGTTGACTTTTTTGAGCACATCCCGAAAATCCATAAAAAACTAAAAACCATCAAGGACGTTGGTTTGGGGTATATCACATTGGGGCAACAAAGCACCACGCTTTCAGGTGGTGAAGCCCAACGTATTAAGCTTGCCACCGAACTCTCCAAACGCGATACCGGAAACACGTTTTATATTCTGGACGAACCTACTACTGGACTCCATTTTGAAGATATCAGGGTGCTCATGCAAGTATTGAACAAACTGGTAAACAAAGGCAATACGGTTCTAATAATTGAGCACAACCTCGATGTTATTAAAACCGTTGACCACATTATCGATATTGGCTATGAAGGCGGAAAAGGTGGCGGAAAAGTAGTTGCAGAAGGCACTCCCGAAGAAATTATTAAAAACAAAAAAAGCTATACGGCCAAATTCTTAAAAAAGGAATTAAAGTAGCTAAAATGGTAAAATGTGCCATGTGCTCAAAACATAAAGACTTTAACCCGATTAATATTATTCTTAAAAATTTGTGCGCTTTTTTGTATCTTTAGAAATATATAAACCATAAATTTTTTTAATTATGAAAGGTATTCTTTGGTTAGTAGCTGTAATTTGTATTATAGCTTGGTTACTGGGCCTATTGGGCATTGTTCCGGGCATTGGCACCAGTAGTTTGATACATATTTTGCTGGTAATAGCAATCATTGTTATTCTATATAATATTATAAGCGGCAGAAAACCTTTATAAAGTATTTACTCAAAAAATAAACGTTCTAACGGGCAAACCAAATGGTTTGCCTTTTTTATTTGCGCTCATTTTTAGCGATTTGATTAGTACCGCAACAATAAAAGTTTCATATTTTAATATTATTTTGCACCTTTCAGAAGAAATTATTTAAAATAGAAACATGAGAAAAGAACACCATCATAAAGGTTGGAATGAAATAAAAACAAACGACTCTTGGGCCATTTTTAAAATAATGGGTGAATTCGTTAACGGATTCGAAAAAATGAGCAAAATAGGCCCCTGTGTATCTATTTTTGGTTCGGCACGAACCAAACCCGACCACAAATATTACCAATTGGCCGAAAGCATTGCCAAAAAAATTGTTGAAGCTGGTTATGGCGTAATAACAGGTGGTGGTCCTGGCATTATGGAGGCGGGTAACAAAGGTGCTCATTTAGGCGGCGGTACCTCGGTGGGGCTGAACATCGACCTCCCTTTTGAGCAGCACGACAATCCCTATATAGACCCTGATAAAAGTTTAGATTTCGATTACTTTTTTGTTAGGAAAGTAATGTTCGTGAAATACTCGCAAGGTTTTGTGGTTATGCCAGGTGGTTTTGGCACTTTAGATGAGTTTTTTGAAGCCTTAACGCTCATCCAAACCCATAAAATTGGAAAGTTTCCTATTATTTTGGTCGGCACCGATTTTTGGGAAGGGCTGATGGATTGGGTTAAAAACACCCTGTTAGACACCTTCGCTAATATTAGCGATACAGATTTAGACCTTGTTCATTTAGTGGATACCGAAGACGAAGTGATTGAAATTCTTGATAATTTCTACAAACATTCGGGATTAAGTCCGAATTTTTAAACCTAAAAGTAATTTTACCGAACTATTTACTTATGCGTGCATAATAAATACATAGGACTGCTTATGCCCACATATATTTTATTATCTTGCAACGCCTTGCGCGAATTTGCTAACCTTTAACGCTATTTAAAAATTGAAAATACACTTTTTTTGTCTTGTTTCTTTTTTGCTGATGCCCTTTATTTTTTTCAGTCAAAATAAAATTGACCTAAAAGCCGTATTTGATGTGGACAACAAGCAAATTAAGATTTCCCAAACCATCGTTTATCACAATACCACCAACCAAACGTTGGATACCATTTACCTGAACGACTGGAGCAACAGCTATTCCACAAAAAAGACCCAGTTAGCCATTAGGATGGCCGATGAATACAAAAACGATTTTCATTTAGCAAAAAATGAAGATCGGGGGTTTTCGATGCTCGCATCTATTAAACAAAATGGAGAAGAATTACATTTTCACCCCTTAAAAAATCAAATAGACGTTATAAAAGTTGCACTCAACGACCCCTTAAAACCCGATGGTTCGTATACCATCAAGTTGGAATATACCGTACAAGTGCCCAGCTCAAAATTCACCAGTTATGGCGTTACGGATGATGGCGATTTTAATTTAAGGTATTGGTACATAACACCAGCAATTTATGATGGTGAATGGCAATATTATAGCAACAAAGATTTGGATGATTTATACATTCCGAAAGCGGATGTGTTTTTGGAAATTGAACACCCAAACGGCTATGTTTTAACTACCGAACTCAACACCAGCCATATAGAACAACTGCCCAACAGACAAATTGTATCTTTGGAAGGTAAGGATTGGGTGAACAACAAACTGTTTTTAAGTCGGAATTCAACATTTAAAACCATCCAAGCCGACGATTATGCTATCGTTTCAAACCTTGAAGACAACGACCTAGAGGTTATCGATAAGGTTTTGATTACAGAAAAAATAAAGAATTTTATTTTCGATAATTTTGGAAAATACCCGCACAAACGGCTTTTGGCAACAAAAATAGACAACGATAAAGACCCCATTTACGGACTCAATTTTCTTCCCAGTTTTATAAAATCCTATCCTAGCCATTTTCAATACGAACTAAAGCTTTTAAAAATTGTATTGCATAATTATTTGGAAAACACTTTGTTGATAAACCCCAGAAAAGAACAGTGGTTACTCGACGGCATCCAGATTTATTATTTAATGAATTATGTAGATCAACACTACCCAAATATGAAGTTTTTAGGTAACATAGCTGACATTTGGGGTATTCGGTCCTTTCATGCTGCCGACATGAAGTACAACGACAAATACATACTGGCCTTTATGCTTATGGCGCGCACCAATCGCGACCAACCTTTGGCCATGCAAAAAGATTCGCTGTTAAAATTCAACCATAATATCGCGAATAAGTACAAGGCCGGCGTTGGACTGAAATACCTCGACGATTTTGTAAATCAAGATATTGTAAAACAAAGTGTAGAATCCTTTTTGGCTGAAAACAAATTGGAACACACTTCCGCTGAAGCTTTCGAAAGTTACATGAAATCGAAAACCGATAAAAATATCGATTGGTTTTTCAACGATTATTTAAAAACGCGTAAAAAGATAGATTTCAAAATCAAGGATGTTATAAAAACCGAAGATTCCATTACGGTAACTATCAAAAACAAACGGGACAACAATATGCCCGTATCGCTTTACAGCCTGTACAACGACCAAATAGTAAACAAAACCTGGGTTGAAAATATTGATGGAGAAAAAACCATTACCCTTCCCAGAGAGGGCGCCAACAAACTTGTTTTAAATTACGATAATACCATACCCGAAATTAACCAACGTGACAATTGGAAATCGCTAAAAGGCTTCTTTTTCAACAACAAACCTTTACAATTTAGGTTGTTTAAGGATATTGAAGACCCGTATTACAACCAGGTGTTTCTCATGCCTATTGTGGAATTCAATAACATTTACGATGGAGTTACTTTGGGCGCAAAAGCCTACAACACCACCGTTTTAAGAAAGCTTTTCAACTATAAAATCACTCCGGTGTATTCCTTTGGGTCCAAATCGTTGACGGGTTCGGCTTCGATATCAAAAACCCATTATTTCGAAAACAGCGATTTATATTATATGAATTACGGTATTGTGGGCGGATATTCGTCGTATGCCGAAGACTTATTCGTTACCCGGGTTACACCGTCGCTTACATTTATGTTCCGCGAAAGCGATGATCTGCGCTCCAACAAACGCGATATGCTACGGTTTAGGTATGTAAACATCAAAAGGGATAAAGACGAAAACAACATTTTTACTTCCACCGAACCCAACTATAGTGTTTTTAACGCGCGCTACATCAATTCTAACGACAACCTTATCAATTTCAGTAGTTGGTACACCGATTTCCAATTGGGAAAAAAGTTCAGTAAAGTGTCGTTTAATTACGAATACCGAAAACTGTTTGAAAGCAATAGGCAGCTAAATTTACGAGTGTTTGCCGGAGCATTTTTAAAGAATAATACCGACCCGAGTTCTAATTATTTTAGTTTCGCATTAGATCGTCCAACGGATTATTTGTTCGATTATAATTATTTGGGGCGATCGGAAGCCACGGGTATTTTCAGTCAACAATACATTACTGCTGAAGGAGGTTTTAAATCGAAACTGGAAACCCCGTTTGCCAACCAATGGATGACTACGCTAAACGCCAGTACAACCATTTGGAATTACATTCTAGCCTATGGAGACATAGGTTTGGTAAAAAGCAGGCACAATCCCACCACATTTGTGTACGACTCGGGCATCCGTGTTAATTTAGTGACCGATTATTTCGAAATCTATTTTCCCATTTACTCCAATTTGGGTTGGGAAATTGGTCAACCGCATTATAGTCAGAAAATACGCTTCAAATTCACGCTCGATCCACAATCGCTTTTAGGGCTGTTTAGGCGACGTTGGTTTTAAATTATTTTGAATTATTCTTATTTTTTAATTGATTTAAATGAATTTTCAATAATACAAACATCGAATCAGCATTTTTTTTATATATTTCACATAGGTTTAACAGCCTCTAAAATTGCAAAAAAGGTAAAATTTGCCTACTTTTGCGCAAGCTAAACTTAGACCCTATGCATACGCTAACCGATTTGGAAAACAACCTATCATTCGAAGATTTTAAAACCGAAGTCATCAACGACTATAAAACAGCGGTAATCAGTAGAGAATGTAGTTTGTTAGGCCGTCGGGAAGTATTAACGGGAAAAGCAAAGTTTGGTATTTTTGGCGATGGCAAAGAAGTTCCACAATTGGCCATGGCTAAGGCCTTTAAAAAAGGCGATTGGCGCTCGGGCTATTACCGCGACCAAACCTTTATGATGGCTTTGGGCGAATTGACTCCAGAGCAGTTTTTTGCAGGACTTTACGCCAACACCAATATTGAATTGGAACCTATGTCGGCCGGGCGCCAAATGGGCGGGCACTTTGTTACGCACAGTTTAAACGACAACGGCAGTTGGAAAGACCTCACCAAGCAGTACAACTCTAGTGCCGATATTTCGCCCACTGCTGGGCAAATGCCAAGGCTTTTGGGCTTAGCACAGGCATCGAAAATTTTCAGGAATGTAAAAGGGATAAACAGCTCCAAGTTTTCAGAAAACGGAAACGAAGTGGCTTGGGGTACCATAGGCAATGCCAGTACCAGTGAAGGCCTATTTTTTGAAACTATAAATGCCGCCGGTGTTTTACAGGTGCCAATGGTAATTAGCATCTGGGACGATGAATACGGTATTTCGGTACACGCCAAGCACCAAACCACAAAAGAAAATATTTCAGAAATCTTAAAAGGTTTTCAGCGCGACGATAACAGCCAAGGCTACGAAATATTACGCGTAAAAGGATGGGATTATGCCAATTTAATGGAAACCTACCAAGAGGCCGGCGCTATTGCCCGCGAGGAACATGTACCGGTGTTAATCCATGTTACCGAACTCACCCAACCGCAAGGGCATTCCACTTCTGGATCGCACGAAAGATACAAATCGCCTGAGAGATTGGAATGGGAAACCCAGCGCGATTGCAACGCCAAAATGCGCCAATGGATTATTGAAAACGGTATTGCCGCCAACGAAACCCTTTTAGACATAGAACGTGCTGCAAAGCGCGATGTACGCCAAGCAAAAAACAATGCTTGGAATACCTTTTTAAAACCCATAAAGAACGAACAGGACGAAATGGTTTCCTTGTTAAAACAAACAGAAGCTACAAGTCCTAACGGTGTTTTCATTCAAAAAATACGTGAAAACCTATCGAACATTAGCGAACCCACCCGCAAGGATATTTTATCGCATGGACGTAGGGCGCTGCGTTACACTTTAGGTGAAACCACCCCCGAAAAACGCCAACTCACCGATTGGATCAATACGGTTTTTGAAAATGTACAACCCAAATTCAGTTCGCATTTATATTCTGAAACCCAAGGGTCGAACACCAGAATTCAAGAAATAAAACCCACATATAACGATGATGCTCCGCAAGTTGATGGCCGAATCATCCTTCGTGATAATTTTGATGCCATTTTTACCCGATACCCCGAAGCGCTTGTTTTTGGTGAAGATACCGGTAATATTGGCGATGTAAATCAAGGCTTGGAAGGTTTGCAGGAAAAGCACGGCGAACTGCGCGTTGCCGATGCTGGTATTCGCGAAGCTACTATTGTTGGCCAAGGAATTGGTATGGCATTGCGCGGCTTGCGTCCCATTGCCGAAATTCAGTATTTGGATTATATTCTGTATGCCCTGCAAATTATCAGTGACGATTTGGCCACCACCCATTACCGCACCAAAGGGAAACAAAAAGCCCCATTGATTATAAGAACGCGTGGTCACCGTTTGGAAGGTATTTGGCACTCTGGTTCGCAAATGGGCGGCATTCTAAACTTGGCAAAAGGTGTTAATTTACTCGTACCACGAAACATGACAAAAGCCGCTGGATTTTACAACACCCTGTTGTTGGGCGACGACCCGGCCATTGTGGTAGAATGCCTAAACGGCTACCGATTAAAAGAAAAAATGCCAAACAATTTGGGTGCTCTAAAAACCCCAATTGGCGTGGTAGAAACCTTAAAAGAAGGTACCGATATCACTTTAGTGTCTTACGGTTCTACGTTGCGTATTGTGGAACAAACGGCCAAAGATTTATTGGCTGTTGGTATAAATGTCGAAATTATCGATGTGCAATCATTAATGCCATTCGATTTAAACCACGACATTGTTAAAAGCATTGCTAAAACCAATAAAGTAATGGTGATTGATGAAGATGTTCCTGGCGGTGCTTCGGCATACATTTTAGACCATATTTTGAATGAACAAAATGCTTTCCAATATTTGGACAGCGCACCGAAAACCCTATCGGCAAAACCGCACCGTCCGGCCTACGGCAACGATGGCGATTATTTTTCAAAACCCTCGGCCGAAGATATTTTCGAAGCCGTTTACGCTGTAATGCACGAATACACCCCTTCAGAATTCCCTAAATTAAGATAAGATTAATGGCATTGAATCTCATAAAAAAACCTACCGATTTAGGCCTGCTCATTTTGCGTGTGGGCTTTTCGGGTATGATGCTTAGCCATGGCATTCCAAAAATAAACATGTTTTTTCAAAGTCCCATAAAATTTGCCGACCCCATCGGGTTGGGCGAAACCACATCGCTTATCCTCACTTTAATTGGCGAAGTGCTTGCCCCTATCTTGGTTCTTGTGGGCTTTAAAACCAAATGGGCCACCATTCCTGTAATTATTACTATGTTGGTCGCAGCTTTTGTGGTGCATTTAAGCGACCCCTTCGGCACAAAGGAAAAAGCCCTGCTGTACCTATTCGCATTTTTGGCCATTCTTATTGCTGGCCCCGGCCACTACTCATACGACGGTATTAAAAAGCACCTCAATTGAAAACAGCATCGGTAGTAAGCATAAAAAAAGAACTGAAATACAAATCGAGGGAAGAACTGCTCGATATTTGCCTGCGGCTAGCTAAATTCAAGAAGGAAAACAAAGAACTCCTTACCTATTTATTGTTTGAATCGGAAGACGAAACCGGCTATGTGGAAAGCATAAAAACCTACATGGATGCCGAATTCGAGCTAATTAACACCAAAAGCATTTTTTATATTAGAAAGAGCGTTCGTAAAATTTTACGCAACGTTAAAAAATACATCCGTTACTCCTTAAAAAAAGAAACCGAAGTAGAACTCCTCCTCTACTTTTGCCAAAAACTACGCGATTTTAAACCCAGTATTAAACGCAGCACCCAACTACAAAACACTTACGACCGCCAACTCCTTTTGGCTAAAAAAACCATTGAAAAACTGCACGAAGACTTGCAGTATGACTTTAATTTGATAGTTGAAGAATTGTAGTTTCTATTGATAATTTTTTAACAACTTTTCTGTCTTCTCGTTTAAATTTGAAGTTTTTTTCTGCTGAATTTAATTTGTGATAAATATAAGTCACCTTTACTGCAGTTATTTTAGTATTAAAACGATTGACTTCATTAAAGTTGACTTCATCCTTTAAAAATCTACAATATTGGAAACTGATTACAAAACTTTTTACAGTTCATATCTAAAAGAGTATCATGAAGTTCGGGCAATTTACCTAAAACATTTACTTTCAAATATTGATAGTATTAATTCGACAATCCAAAAGAACGAACTTAGAACTAAAGATGTAAATATTTCTTTGACAAAAAATACAAAATTTATACTTCAGGCTGACTTAAGACAGAATTATTTTCATTCGATTGAAACCTTTTTTGAATTATTCTTCGCCTTTCTTCCAAAAAATGGAAAAGTTCCGGACAACACAGAAATTTTAAGAATATTAGTAAAATCAAACTGGAGGCAGAACTACAAAAAGATAGAATATATAGCAAATGGAAAATTAAAACTAAGCCTACTTGACGAAATAATTGACTTTCTTAATTTTGAAGTGAGTACGGGACAATATCTAATTTATTTGGGAACTTCTTCAAAAGATAAATTCAACGAAAAATATCAAAAGTCTGTTAGAGATAGCATTGAATCTATAAAAAAATTAATAAAGACTTTAGCGATTGATTTTTCAAAAAGAGATGAGTATAACGCCTACAAACATACCATGAGAGTTTTCCCCACTTTTGAATCAATTCATATTTTAAATTCAAAAAAATTAAAAGAAGAATTAAGCTTTGACATATCTAATTCTGCTTCCTACCAAATCTATAATGACAAAGAAAAAGAAACGATTGTTAAAACTAAATTGTTTGCCCCCGAAAGAGACTTCAAAATGACTGAAATATGCAGCCGTTTAATTTTCAACATGTTTGAATTAAGAAGTATTGTTTTTGGAGACCGTAGACAAAAAACACCTAATGAAAAAATAGCAATTGTGATGTTTAACAAAGAGAATATAGAAGACTCAATTAAACATAACGTGAAAATACAAGATTTGAATTTTAACTCAAAATTAATAAAAGGGAGCAGCTTATGCTAACAAAGGATCAAGTACAAAAGTTGGGGACTAAGCATAAACTTGAGTTAATCTGAACAGGAAGAACTCTTTATTTCTTACACCTCTAAGTTGCATTCTAAACGCTTTAATTTTGGCATTAAAGGATTCCGCT
>NZ_JAAVJS010000889.1:0-280 GCF_012037625.1 Tamlana crocina | reverse complement strand
AATATCGAAAATTAAAGTTCGATCCTTATACTTTACAACGGCAGTTCTTCAGTCAGCGCCTTGAAGACATTCCCGATGAAGATATCTATAAACTTTATCACGATACCATTTACGAATATTCGGGCCTGGTGCAATGCGTGGCTTCAGTAGGGAAAGGGGCGAAGTTCTTCTACAATTCCCTGCGTGTATTCGGAACTCCACAGGAGAAGGATGTCAAAAATGCCAAATTCATCCTGCATTTCCATAAAGAAGAAGATGCCGAAGAAATGGTGCCGCGGTA
>NZ_JAAVJS010000888.1:0-280 GCF_012037625.1 Tamlana crocina | reverse complement strand
ACCGCCCGATCTTTTGGAATTGCAGCTAAGTAGGTTTGGGGATCATATCGTGGATCATTTTCAACCAGATCTGTGATTCCCTGCACATCCAAACCTGCTCCTGCTCCTCCTGCCCTTTGGGTACGCCAGTTATCAACCAACTCCCTGTCCCCCCAGGTTCTAAAGAATTCCTGTTTCCCGTAAGCGACCGCAGTTGGATTATAAAAATAGAAAGATGAACCGGGATTTGGCACTCCCGGCATGGCCGGACGTTTGTTCTCAAAGAAATTCTGGGCTGCTG
>NZ_JAAVJS010000887.1:0-280 GCF_012037625.1 Tamlana crocina | reverse complement strand
TTTAAGTGAATCCTTCGGAGGCGAATATGGACC
The DNA here is from genome assembly GCF_012037625.1 of Tamlana crocina. NCBI lineage: Bacteria > Pseudomonadati > Bacteroidota > Flavobacteriia > Flavobacteriales > Flavobacteriaceae > Tamlana > Tamlana crocina. The sequence continues at coordinate 247 of NZ_JAAVJS010000887.1, read as the reverse complement.
CGGATTTTTACCAAAGATAGAAAAATGAACGTAACGTTTAGGGTTAAGTTTCACATCCTGTATGAGCTCATCCAACTGGCGGGTGGCCTGCTCCAGATTGATATATACCTGGGGATCATTGATTAGTTTTCCTATGGTCCCACTCCCTGAATTAAGTTTTTCACTCATATCCTCAAGATTGGCAACCGTGGCCTCCAGATCATTAGTTACTTTTTTAATATCAATTTCATTAAGAGTATCCGAAAAA
>NZ_JAAVJS010000886.1:0-280 GCF_012037625.1 Tamlana crocina | reverse complement strand
GTGATCATAATGATCTGCTGACTTTCCCTGTCAAGATAAACGTCGTTAGCAACGTAGGTTTCAGACAGCGGTAATTGTTTTTCGATTACCGGATGCCTGCCATTTTTTATTTCCAGTTCAAAGGAGTCGTCAATTTCAGGCTTGCAATAATTGTTGGAAACGGCATGATGGGCAAAGGAACAAAGGCAATCTACCTGCCCTATAAGGATGGCATTTTGCTGTACCGGTTGTATATAATCTCCTATCCATTCAACCAGTTTACTGAAGATCTCCTGCTCCA
>NZ_JAAVJS010000885.1:0-280 GCF_012037625.1 Tamlana crocina | reverse complement strand
ACCTTTCATAAAAGAGCTGCAAAATGAGGTGCCAACCGAGCTTAAAACCTGATAGAGATGTACCTTAAATATGAAAACTATAAGGTATAAATGCTGGATTGAAGAAGAAGGTGTGAAGTTTTATGGTCCCGGTCCCAATGAGCTTTTAAGGCGAATTGAGAAAGAGGGATCTCTTTCAAAGGCTGCTGCACAAATGAACATGTCCTATAAAAAAGCCTGGGATCTTGTGCAGCGCCTCAACCTTCATTCAAAAGAACCCCTTGTTCTTCTAAAAAAGGGA
>NZ_JAAVJS010000884.1:0-280 GCF_012037625.1 Tamlana crocina | reverse complement strand
AATAGACGCCGTTATAGTGCGCAGTGCCACCAAGGTGCGGAAAGATCTTATGGACGCCTGCCCTACCCTTAAGGTAATAGGCCGTGCAGGAGTTGGTATGGACAATATAGATGTGGAATACGCCCGCAGTAAAGGCTTAAAGGTTTTTAATACTCCTGCCGCATCTTCGGCTTCTGTAGCCGAATTGGTTTTCGCTCACCTTTTTGGAGCTGTCCGCTTTTTACATGATGCGAACAGGAATATGCCTCTGGAAGGTGATTCCAGGTTCAAGGAGCTTAAA
>NZ_JAAVJS010000883.1:0-280 GCF_012037625.1 Tamlana crocina | reverse complement strand
AAAGTTAGATCTGTCAAGAAAACCAGGTTCAGGAAAACCGATATCAATTCCTTTCTGTTCTTCCTGATCTTCGCTATAGTGATCTGGATCTTTGTGCAGTTTTCCAAACAATATAACGAGATACTTAATATTCCCGTGAAATACGTGAACGTGCCGCCAGATAAGCTTTTGAAAGAGGATAATCCGGAGATTATTCAGCTTAAAATGCAGGAGAACGGATTCAGGATCGCCTGGTTCTCTTTGTTTCCGCCTACGCTTACTGTTGATGTTTCCAGGGCAA
>NZ_JAAVJS010000882.1:0-280 GCF_012037625.1 Tamlana crocina | reverse complement strand
GATCTGTCATAGCTTCATAAGCATTGGAAGGCAGGAAAGTATCGGCGTGCAGAAAAAGGAGGATCTTTCCTGTTGCCAGGCCGGCACCGTGATTAGGTTAGTTCTTTCGTGACTAATTCTGCTTTATATCCGGCAGGCACAATGATGATGGATCAAGAGAAACTATTTTTGAAGACGAAACCGGACCATGGACGGGGGTAACCTTCCATGAGGGATCTTTCTTCGTCGCTGAGGGAGCCTGGGATGGTGACAGCGGTAAAATCAGAAAAATAGAGAAAGA
>NZ_JAAVJS010000881.1:0-281 GCF_012037625.1 Tamlana crocina | reverse complement strand
ATACGCGCAAAGATGGATGTTCAAGCACCCAACTCCTGAAGATTTTTTCAGAACAATGGAAGATGCATCTGCCGTTGATCTTGATTGGTTCTGGAGAGGCTGGTTCTATACCACAGATTTTGTGGATATAGGTGTTGAAGAAGTTAAAAAATATTACGTGACCGACAAGCCTACGAAAGAAGGAACCGAACTGCTGAAGCGTTACGGCGTGGAAGATCCATCTGCTATGGATGTACTTTATGTAGTGGAAGAAGGCGGTGAAGAATATAATGAAAGCATGA
>NZ_JAAVJS010000880.1:0-281 GCF_012037625.1 Tamlana crocina | reverse complement strand
CGTCGAAAATGGCACAGGACGAAGCTCCTGAGATTTTTGCTCTATGGATGCGATCAAAAGATCTGTTCTTTTACTGTTATTACTAAGCTGTAAAAGATTGAGTAATTTATCACTCACTTCAGGAAAATGACGCCCAATGATTCGGGAGGCTTCAGTAAAATCTATTCCCTTAGAAATGCGGAAAAGCTTTAGTAAAGGATAAACAAGAAACCTTCCGAAAAGGAAAGTTTCGACCGCGATAAAACTCCAGAAAAGAATTGTTCGGCCAGTAGAGCCCAGCC
>NZ_JAAVJS010000089.1:0-615 GCF_012037625.1 Tamlana crocina | reverse complement strand
GGCAGGTTGATCATCATTGCAACAAGCAGAAAAAAGGAGGAGAAATTTGACATTTTTGAAGGTAAAATTTCTAATCTCGAATAGGCTCACCTTTAGGCGTCATAAACAAATCGCTTTGAGCCAGCTGAATAACTCTTTCATCGTTTGTGCCCAATACTCTTTTCGTTCTTAAATACCTATTGTAATTATATTCATCAAAATCTGTGGCGGTAGTATCGAAGTTACTAATATGCACCTCCCCCATCGAATGTATAAATTTATTGTCGCCTATCCACATGCCCACGTGAATGATCCTTTCTGAAGTGGTGTCTGTAGCTTTTCTTCCGAAGTAAAGTAGATCTCCCTTCTGCAGGTTTTCGAAATTTTTAACCGAATCGATCTCCTCCCCTGCTGCAATTTGCTGGGAAGCATCACGGGGGAGCACCATCCCGTTTAGGAAGAAAATTGTTTTAGTGTAACCGCTGCAATCCATTCCTTTTGGAGAAGTCCCACCCCACAGGTAAGGCACCCCCATCATTTCTCTGGCGGTTTTAATAAGATTTTCTCCCGTTGGTTCCAGCGAAGCTACCCACTCCCTGTAAGGCTGCGCAGCTGATTTTTCCACAAATGCGGTTT
>NZ_JAAVJS010000879.1:0-281 GCF_012037625.1 Tamlana crocina | reverse complement strand
AAGGATTACGGTCTTGAAATGATAGATGGTCCATGGGAAGGATTGTTATCCAGGGTGGTGATCGTTCTTGACGAAAACGGCAAGATCCTTCATACCGAACAGGTTAAAGACATCGATCAGGAACCAGATTACCTGGAAGCTCTTAAAACCCTTCTCTAATGTATGACTTTATCACCGGCCGAATAAAAGGAGGTGGTTATGCAATTAAAGGCGCGTGGCTGCTGTTAAGACATGAACCCAGCATTCAGGTGCAGTTCGTGCTTGCCATCCTCGTTACTATC
>NZ_JAAVJS010000878.1:0-281 GCF_012037625.1 Tamlana crocina | reverse complement strand
GGAAGAAACACTCCCACGTGTGGGGGCTTGACGGTACCGTATGAATAAGGATCGGCTAACTCCGTGCCAGCAGCCGCGGTAATACGGAGGATCCAAGCGTTATCCGGAATCATTGGGTTTAAAGGGTCCGTAGGCGGGTTAATAAGTCAGTGGTGAAAGTCTGCAGCTCAACTGTAGAATTGCCATTGATACTGTTAACCTTGAGTAGTTATGAAGTGGTTAGAATATGTAGTGTAGCGGTGAAATGCATAGATATTACATAGAATACCGATTGCGAAGGC
>NZ_JAAVJS010000877.1:0-281 GCF_012037625.1 Tamlana crocina | reverse complement strand
ACAAGGAGTTCTCGTTCAAGATCAATGGCCGCCTGCAGGCTGATGCCGACAGCTTCGATGGTTTCTACACCCAGAACGGCGAGCGCGCAGACGAGACCTATTTCCGTCGTGCGCGTCTGGAGATTTCCGGTGTTGCCTTCACCGATTGGGGCTACACCTTCAACCGCAACTTCACCAACGATTCCAGCAACTGGGACGAACTGGCCATCCACTACAACGGCTGGAAGCCGGTCCAGGTTTCGATTGGTCGTATCAATCCGACCTTTGGCCTGGAAGAAGCG
>NZ_JAAVJS010000876.1:0-281 GCF_012037625.1 Tamlana crocina | reverse complement strand
AACGTGCCTTTCTTCCTAATTCGTGCTGCTTTGTATATCGCTGGATGGAACCTTTTCAGATATTTTCTTAGAAAGAATTCCCTTAGGCAAGATGAGGCAACAGATAACAGGTGGTATAAAAAGAACTTTAAACTTTCGGCTGGGTTTCTTGTATTCTTTATTGTAACAGAGTCCATGATGTCATGGGACTGGATCAAGAGTCTTGATCCACACTGGTTCAGTACGCTCTTTGGATGGTATGTGTTCTCCAGTATGTTTGTTTCAGGAATTACGGTTATTGC
>NZ_JAAVJS010000875.1:0-282 GCF_012037625.1 Tamlana crocina | reverse complement strand
CCCTCATCAAAGGGTATGTTACACCAATTCAGGGAGTCAATAATGTATTGTTCTGCACCTTCCACATAACGGGCCTGATCTGTATCTTCAATTCTTAAGATAAAATCTCCGCCATGTTTCTTTGCGAACAGGTAGTTAAAAAGAGCTGTTCTAACTCCTCCAATATGTAGTGGCCCCGTTGGGCTCGGTGCAAATCGCACCCTTACTTTTTCCATTGACATAACTGCTGGTTTTGTGCGCAAAGATAAAGGTTTCTTTAGGTTCACGAAACGGCATTGAAAA
>NZ_JAAVJS010000874.1:0-282 GCF_012037625.1 Tamlana crocina | reverse complement strand
TCAGGAGTAATAATATTGGTAGAATCGAGCCTTCCGCCGAGGCCCACTTCAATGACTGCAACATCGACCTTTTCTTCAGCAAAGAATTCAAATGCCATTCCCACCGTCATTTCAAAAAAGCTCAGGCTTTCCTGCTCAAAAAAGCTTTTATTTTCTGTTATAAATTTTACGACTTCAGCCTCGGGGATCATTTTGCCATTGATGCTTATACGTTCGCGAAAATCCTTTAAGTGAGGAGAGGTGTAAAGCCCAACTTTATATTCGCTTTCCTGCAGTACTGAA
>NZ_JAAVJS010000873.1:0-282 GCF_012037625.1 Tamlana crocina | reverse complement strand
GCCTTTTCGCAAGGGTTTCGGTGATCTTAAGATGTACTTTGGGATGGGAAGAAAGCAGGTCCAGAAATTGCTCTTTTGACAACTGAAAGACTTCGGCATCTGAGATCGCTTCGGCATTTGCGGGGTACTTCACCTTTGCAAGCAGGGGAGGCTCGCCGAAACTCTGACCGATGGAAAAAATACCCTGGATAAATTCTTTCCCGTCTTCATTATAGTTGTTCATTTTTATCTCCCCCGAAGCGACCTGGTAAAAATTTACAGCCGATTCTCCTTCCCGAAAGA
>NZ_JAAVJS010000872.1:0-282 GCF_012037625.1 Tamlana crocina | reverse complement strand
ATGGCCTGTACAGTTTCCTTTTTGAGATTAGCGAGGACCAGACCTATAAAATTGAAGATAAAAGATTGATTGTTTTTGAGCTTGATGAAGTAAAGGATAACAAGGAAGTTCTTTCAGTAATGCTTAAGCTGATTAAATCCGCTATCCAACGAACCATTTGGAAAAATCGTGCCGAGAAAGGAATTATCCTTTTTGATGAATTTGCGAAGCAGTTGAAATTTGAGAACGTACTGGAAAGCGTGGAATTCTACTATCAGGCAATTCGGAAACAGAACGGGGCAA
>NZ_JAAVJS010000871.1:0-282 GCF_012037625.1 Tamlana crocina | reverse complement strand
ACTCAGAGTCGGGAGGAGTTTTTTTTCCTTTTTAGCTTTCATTCGTCTATTGTTTGCCACTTCATCAGATACAGGAAAGGCAATTAACCTAACGGTAGTTTTTTCCTTATTGTTAAGCTTGACTTCCCAATCTATTGTTGGTGTCTTTTCTAATATGGATAGTATATCGAGTGGCTTTTCGGTTACAGAGTTGAGTAGGATCATTTTGTTCTTGTAGCGGTAGATACAGTCAGCACCGATATGAATATGGCGCTCCACTTCTTCCTGAATAAAATATCCCCG
>NZ_JAAVJS010000088.1:0-617 GCF_012037625.1 Tamlana crocina | reverse complement strand
CTTTTCTAAGGGAGATTTCTGATTTTTCTTTATACAGTACACGTTCTAACTCCTTGTAAACACTGTATGCTGCAAAGGCAATACAAATGTGAGCTTCTATTCGGTGCCTCAATCTATGGTAGATGGGACGTATGCGTAGATCTGTTTTGGACATACGGAAGGCACGTTCGATGTGGAATAAATTTTTATAATTCTCCACCACTTGTTTATCAGACAACCTAGTATTGGTTAGGTATCCTTTGAGTCCATCCCAAACATTATCTTGATAATATTTTTCATAATCGATTTCAATGGAAACATCTCCTTCCATTTTAAGGTACTTGTTGTAGCCTTTGTTATTGATATTGGATTTGGTAAGTTTACCTGATTTAATTCGCTTCTCCAGGCGCTGTAGACCCTTTTTTCGATTATGAGCATCCTTGGTTGCTCTGTTGTTGGTATAAGTTATCAGAAGCCTGGTATCATCAGATTTTGGAACCTTGATCATCTCTCCATCAGAGAGCTTTCTTGCGAGCACCTTTTTCTTTACTTGCTCTGATTCATTTTTTAATCTGGCACCCAAAATATATTCATAATCCTTCGCTTCTAAAGCTGCAATATTGGATTTAGAGAGCAGC
>NZ_JAAVJS010000870.1:0-282 GCF_012037625.1 Tamlana crocina | reverse complement strand
AGACAGGTACTCAGCCAAAAGACAGAGAACAAATTGAAGCTCTTGTTTGTGATTGACAGAGGTTTACTTGAAAAAACCCCAGGCCTTCAGAAAAAAATCAGGACTTACTGCGAAGATATTTTACAACTCGAGGATCTTCCCACTCCCATCATTCTACCGGGTGGTGAAGAGAGCAAAAACAATTTAGATCACGTTACTTCTGTTCTGGATCAAATTAATAAAAATGGCATTTCCAGGCATTCGTTCGTAGTAGCCATTGGAGGAGGTGCCGTGCTTGATGCC
>NZ_JAAVJS010000869.1:0-282 GCF_012037625.1 Tamlana crocina | reverse complement strand
AAATAGCTGTGAGAGGAGCATGCATGATCCCTGCCATGAGTCCCGCCATGCCCACCAGGGTGAAATTACTTGTAGAAAGAGGGGTGTTAAGAATGCCCAGATGATTAAAGATAAGCGCGAAACAATGGCCCATGGCACTGCCCATAAAAAGAACAGGGGCAAATATCCCTCCAACCCCGCCGGCACCAATTGTAAAGGCTGTTGCAATAATTTTAAAGATCACGAGGCCGGCCAATAAAGCCACCACAACCCAAATATTGTCCAGATAATCATTGAAAAGAT
>NZ_JAAVJS010000868.1:0-282 GCF_012037625.1 Tamlana crocina | reverse complement strand
AATTCGGCGCCTTCCACTCCTTCCCTCACAAGTTTTAATCCGAAGAGAGAAGCAATACCGGCGGCTACAATACCACGAGGTCCCACCCAGCTAATGAAGATCTTTTCATTCCATTTTAATCCCGAATTAATCGAACTTAAGAATACCCCAAGCGGTCGCACTATTAACATCACGGCTCCAAAAAGCAACAGGGCTTTCCAGTTGTAGATCAACATCAATTCGCTGTACTCAATATTGGCAGCCAGGAGAATGAATAGAATAGAGATAAGAAGTACGCTGAGG
>NZ_JAAVJS010000867.1:0-283 GCF_012037625.1 Tamlana crocina | reverse complement strand
GATTTCATGCCCGGCGGCGCTCTTGAAGTTAAAGAAGGCGACAGGATCATTCCTGTGATCAATAAGATCCTGCCTCAATTCGAGCTCGTAGTGGCTACTCAGGACTGGCATCCCGAAAATCATAAAAGTTTTGCAGTCAATCATTCCGGAAAAAATGAATTTGAGGTCATAGAACTAAATGGCCTGGAACAAAAACTGTGGCCGCCGCATTGTGTTCAGGAAACTAAAGGAGCAGATTTTCATCCCGACCTGAGATCAAAGCCTATAGAAGCCATTTTTCGTA
>NZ_JAAVJS010000866.1:0-283 GCF_012037625.1 Tamlana crocina | reverse complement strand
TCGCAAAGGAAAAGTCATTTCCCAGTAGATAAAGATCGCCGGTATAACTTCTGCTTCCCAGGGGATCGATCACCACAGTACCACCAGCCGGGCCAACTGTGAATTTTCCAAAATTGAGAAACTGTGCATTCCGTACTTCAACTTCAATTGGAATCGGCGGATTCTCCTGGGCAAATACTCCCGAAAATGACATTAGTAAAAGTGTCAAAACCGTGAAGTAATGGGAGGCTTTGGTTTTCATTGCTTTACTTTTTACTCAGGATCTTTTGGGTGTGTCTTTCAT
>NZ_JAAVJS010000865.1:0-283 GCF_012037625.1 Tamlana crocina | reverse complement strand
TAAAAACATACTTATAATAAACTCAGGAAGTTCCTCTTTGAAGTTTCAGCTCATCGAAATGCCTGCGGAAAAGGTATTGGCGTCGGGATTGGTGGAGCGAATAGGTCAGGCTTCAGGAAAATTACATTACAAATCGGAAGCTTATTCCACTTCCGAAGAAATGGAAATAGCAGATCATTCCGTAGCATTAAAAGGAGTGACAAAACATCTGATGCATAAGGATTACGGCGTGATCAAAGATCCGGCTGAAATTCCGGCAATAGGACACAGGGTGGTACATGGA
>NZ_JAAVJS010000864.1:0-283 GCF_012037625.1 Tamlana crocina | reverse complement strand
CAGGGTGAGAATTATAGTCTCTTCAAGTAGCCTCAGGTACTTATGGATATCAGAAAAGAAATTTTCCAGGTCAAGAATTGGATAGCCCACTACCTGCCCGGGGCCGTGATAGGTGATATCCCCTCCCCTGTTGATCTTGTAAAATGTAGCATTCTTTTGTTTCAGCTGTTCCTCGTTGATCAAAAGATGGGAGATATCCCCACTTTTTCCAAGGGTATAAACATGTGGATGTTCTACAAAAAGCAAATGATTCTTTGTAGGTTCTTCAGCAGCCTCCCTGCGA
>NZ_JAAVJS010000863.1:0-283 GCF_012037625.1 Tamlana crocina | reverse complement strand
GACAAGATGAAGGTAATTCCATCAATACTATGGTTGGGCCCAGATCTTATTCTCAGTTAACCGAGGCTGCGCCAGATCTTCCATCGGGTTGGAGTTTTAACCCGGTTGAACCCGAATTATATGAATTGCTGGAAGGTGATCCAAGGTTTGATGCTACTATTCTTGATATGGAAGCTTTGGAAGCTGCAGGTGCTGCGACTTATCTTCCGGGATATGAAGATACAGGATATTTCCTTAATAAATTTATCCCTACCCGTGCAGATGTTACTACAGGTGCCGGAGA
>NZ_JAAVJS010000862.1:0-283 GCF_012037625.1 Tamlana crocina | reverse complement strand
CATCAGGCTTACCTTGTATTGGGAACCTTACTTACCGTATGTGCTGTTGAAGAGATCGACTCATGCCCCATGGAAGGTTTTGAACCCATAAAATATAATGGGTTACTCAAATTGGACGACCATAACCTTGAGGCGGTGCTTGCGCTGCCTGTAGGATACAGGGCACAAGACGATTTCTTTTCGGAGTTAAAAAAGGTAAGAAGACCGCTCGAAGAGACAGTGATCGAACTCTAGTAGTTCACATATTCGGTGATCTCTAATCCATATCCAATCATTCCCACTC
>NZ_JAAVJS010000087.1:0-621 GCF_012037625.1 Tamlana crocina | reverse complement strand
AGCCGTCCAATGAAGCACTACCATCTTTGGTTGGATAACAGGCTGCTCCTGTTCCAAACCATACCGCTCCTTCATATATTCCAGTGAAAGCTGCTCTCTTTCCTCATTAAAAATTATTGGCTTGTCAATGATCCTGGAAGTATTTTTCCCTGAAGAACCACAGGAGACCAAAAAGAGGGAGAAAAGGACATAAAGGAAATATCTCATAGTGTAAAAATAAAATCTCCCGACAATATCGGGAGATTTTAAGAATTATAGGAAGGGAGATTTATTCATCCCACCATACAGTTCCATAAATAGAATCTTCACCTCCAAATTGTCGTTCTACAGCCGCATTATAATTTTCTGCATTGTTGAAGGTTTCATTATCGGGATAGGCAAGACGCGTTGGTACAGGTCGGCCTTCGGGTTGAACAAAATCATTGGGAAAACCTGTTCTTCTCCATTCACTCCAGGCTTCATAGCCATTCATAAACAAATGGATCCAACGTTGCTCTGCAATTCTCTCAATAGCATTGGTGGCATCAAATGCGACCTCGGGCTGACTTAAAAATGCATCAACACCTTCGGTCGAACCAGTCCATTGAAGAATAGAACTCTCTAAAGCCATATTATAGTAAG
>NZ_JAAVJS010000861.1:0-284 GCF_012037625.1 Tamlana crocina | reverse complement strand
GATCTCCTAAAATAATTGCGTAAAATCCCCGAACATCCTTACTCTTTTAGACAATCTATTTTTTTTAACGATGAAAATTTAAGGGATTTAATCTTCAAAGAATATGCAGTTACATTCCGTATCAACCAGACAAAAGGAGTTATTGAAGTTTTTGGTTTCAGTAAATATGAGCAAGGTCCAGACTCTGAACTTTAAACTTTAAACCTTAAACCTAAATCCGCTCCGCGGTTTACCAGAACATCGCGTAAAGCATCACCAGGATCAAACAAATTGCAAAAGCTCCA
>NZ_JAAVJS010000860.1:0-284 GCF_012037625.1 Tamlana crocina | reverse complement strand
CGACAGGAAGATTGGTGGGGGGAGATGTTGAAAACCTGCGGAAAAAAAACGGCAAAGTACACCTGCCGCTTCATTTTCAAAGGTACATGAGGAGCATGTGAAATTTTACTAAAGCAAACTTAAAACATTCTTAAGTCCCCTAGATTTACTGGTCTTTCCAAAAGGATCAGCAGCAGATCCTGAGTGGGATAATTCTTAATAAAACCACTGCTCACAAGGGTTGAAGATGCTGCTATAAATAAAAACAGGAGCAAATTGCTCCTGTTAATAAAATATGGCCTTAA
>NZ_JAAVJS010000859.1:0-284 GCF_012037625.1 Tamlana crocina | reverse complement strand
ACATACTTAATTTCTTCAATCAACTCCTCAAGTGTATTTTCATTAAAATAACTATTCGCCATCCTTATCACCTCTTTGTTGAGCCACTTCACTTAGTAACCGTAAACTAAGCTCTTTTTTTGTGTCATCCATCATTTCAACGACATTTAATATCTGCTGTTCATAGCTGCTTTCCTCAGTGATAAGTGTTTTTCTGCCAATAAGTTCATCTAAAGAAATCTTGTATAAATCAGCTGCACCATGCAGAAATTCTACATCTGGTGCCGTGGTATTCCTTTCTATGT
>NZ_JAAVJS010000858.1:0-284 GCF_012037625.1 Tamlana crocina | reverse complement strand
AAGGTGACAAAAGAGGCTCCGGTTTGAGGTTCGAGTCCGTAGGATTTGATCACAGAGATTCCGCTGAAACTTTCCTGGGTAAAGGTGTTTAGCTTAGACAGGTACTGTTGTACGACGGTACTCCTCTTATTGATGGCCACACTTAACTTATAGATGGCAAAGGAGAGGAAGGGCAGGGGAGCGAGCACATACAGGGTAAGCTCGGGCGCCTGCAGGAACATGTAGGGGATTACCACGATAAAGAGAATTCCCGTTTGTACACTGTACATAATAGCCGGACCTGC
>NZ_JAAVJS010000857.1:0-284 GCF_012037625.1 Tamlana crocina | reverse complement strand
GTTTATTTCAAAAAATTTTACTTCGGCAGAGGTAAAAGGTTTCATCAAATCCGTCATCCAATCTTCCCATTTTTCATCCCCTACCATGGCCACTTTTTCAAATTTGTTGGCATGTTGGACATCGAATTTCAAATCTTCCCAAAAGGCTTTTGGTTTCCATCCTTCAAAACCCTCCATTTCAAAATACCAGCGAATTTTTTTATGTTTCTCCACTATGTTGTTCAGCAGGGGCAATAGCTTATCGTAATCGGCTTCAGTCAAATTTCCTGTTGCCCTTGTGGCTA
>NZ_JAAVJS010000856.1:0-284 GCF_012037625.1 Tamlana crocina | reverse complement strand
TCTGCAGGTTGCGTTTTCTCATTTCATCAAGAAGCTGCACGGTTAATTTTCCTCCGGTACAACCCAGCGGGTGACCCATCGAAATTGCACCGCCATTGGGATTCATCCTGTCCATATCCAATCCCAGTTCGTTGATGACGGCAATGGATTGAGAAGCGAAAGCTTCATTCAATTCAATAAGCTCCAGATCCTGAATGGAAATTCCCGCCTGCTTTGCAGCTTTCGGAATGGCATAAACCGGTCCTATTCCCATAATCTTTGGTTCTACACCAACAGCGGAATAA
>NZ_JAAVJS010000855.1:0-284 GCF_012037625.1 Tamlana crocina | reverse complement strand
AGGGAATCATAGATCTTTTCGGCAAGCAGGCCGTCTATTTCATCATCTATGTAAAGCTCAGCATCTCTGGATAGTTTGATCTCAAAAATTCCGTCGATCTCCTTCTCTGGAAATAGCTGCGGAATATTCACTTTTAGAAGATCATCCAAAAAGGTGATTTTATACTGTTCTTCTTCCATAGAAAATGTAATGAAGCGGCCGCATTCTTCTGTCGGAATATTGACCACTGCAAAATTATCTTCATAGGCAAAGGTGACCATGAAGTACAGCTGATTGTTCTCAAG
>NZ_JAAVJS010000854.1:0-284 GCF_012037625.1 Tamlana crocina | reverse complement strand
CTGAATTATTGGCGCAGTCCGTATAAGTGTAGGTGTATGTTCTCGTGCCTTCACAGGTCAATGGGTCCGGGGTTTCGGTAACCACGGTCGCAGAAGGCGATAGGGTATTACCACAGGCATCGGTAACTGTTGGCAGGGTGAAGGTTTCGGTGGCATCGGCGATGCATTCCACCGTGGCTTCTCCGTCTGCATCTGGTATGGTAAAGGCTGGTGTTTCGATGGTATAGGTAAATGCCCAAGTATCTGAATTATTGGCGCAGTCCGTATAAGTGTAGGTGTATGTT
>NZ_JAAVJS010000853.1:0-285 GCF_012037625.1 Tamlana crocina | reverse complement strand
CTACTGCTTCCGTTCAAAGTGCCACTACAGAATTCCATGTTTATGGGCTGGAGTGGACACCTGAAAAACTGGTTTTTTCGGTAGATGGTAAGGTACACTATACCTACAATCCTACTAACAAAAATGCAAGTACCTGGCCCTTTAATTCCGATCAGTTTTTAAGTCTGAATGTTGCCATGGGTGGCACTTTGGGAGGTAACATTGACCCTAATTTCATATCGGGTACTATGGAAATCGATTATGTAAGAGTTTATAAATAACAACCTCTAAAAAAGAGGAAAAGCA
>NZ_JAAVJS010000086.1:0-625 GCF_012037625.1 Tamlana crocina | reverse complement strand
GATGCTTAATCACATTTTTGCGCTCCTTGGTGTCATCAATGCTGTCAAGACAGATCACTGCAAAATTTTCTGCCAGGCACATCATTACATTGGTGTGATAAATAGGCATTCTGCGGCCGTCAACATCCTGGTAAGCAGTAAAGATGACCGGAGTAAGTTCAAAATCCTCGCAAAATTCTATAAGCAGTTCTTCACTCGCCCTGGGAGAAAGTGCACAATAAGCTTTTTCATTAACTCTGTCGATGATCAAAACCCCCGTTGATTCCAGAAAAAGACCTTCTTCTTCGGCACTGGTATAATCAATAACATCTTCTATAAGATACCCTGCCTCCTCTATCTTGTCAAAAACTTCGGGACGGCGTTCGCGTCTTCTGTTTTCGGCAAAAAGGGGATAAAGAGCTGCAGTAGCATCTTCATGGAAGGTTACCCAGTTGTTTGGAAAAATTGAGTCGGGCGTATCGAGCTTCTCATCATCATCCACCACGATCACATTTACACCCACACCTCTTAGCTTATCTACAAAAGCATCGAATTCCTCCTGAGCTTTTTTATTGATCTGCTCATTGGCGAGGTGTAGTCCCTCCTGAAAATAATTATTTACGGCGGTTTGCTCATTCATTCTGAA
>NZ_JAAVJS010000852.1:0-285 GCF_012037625.1 Tamlana crocina | reverse complement strand
ACTGAACACTTACCTAAGGATCTCCTCTTTATCCTGGATATCATCAAAGCCATATTTATCTACCAGGTAAATGAGGGAAGCCATGGTTGCGGCTCCCAGCTCCAGTTCTCTTTTGTTTACCGCTTCAAAGGTATCTGTTGCAGCGTGATGATAATCGAAGTAACGCTGAGAATCGGGACGCAAACCTGCCAGCACCGTATTACCATTCTCTAACGGACTAAGATCGGCACCGCTACCGCCTTTTTCAAAGTAATGGATAAGATATGGCCTAAAAAGAGGTTCCCA
>NZ_JAAVJS010000851.1:0-285 GCF_012037625.1 Tamlana crocina | reverse complement strand
GGAGTCCGGTGGTAATGGAAGGAACGTCCGGGGCGATCATTCCGGTGTCACTGATAAGAATCACGTCGTTCTGTAGCTTTTCCTTATTTTTTTCAATGAACCAGCCGAGATGCTCACTTCCAACTTCTTCTTCCCCTTCTATCATGAACTTGACATTACAAGGGAGTTCGTTGTTTTTGGACATATACTCCAGCGCCTTCACGTGCATATACATTTGTCCTTTATCATCACAGGCTCCCCTGGCAAAAATGGCACCTTCGGGATGAATTTCGGTATTTTTGATCA
>NZ_JAAVJS010000850.1:0-285 GCF_012037625.1 Tamlana crocina | reverse complement strand
CCGCTGTACCACCTCCATTGGTTCTATCTGCTCTAAGCGGGCTTTTTTAGCAATGCGATCTTCTCCCGAATCGGCGTCGTTTTCGAGATGACCGGCATCGGTGATATTTCTAACATACCGCACTTTGTAGCCCAGGTGTTTCAGGTATCTAAAAACAAGGTCAAAGGAGATGAAGGTCCGGCAATTGCCCAAATGCACATTGCTGTACACGGTGGGCCCGCAAACGTACATGCCCACTGCACCTTCGTTAATTGGTTTAAAAACTTCTTTTTCTCCCGATATTGA
>NZ_JAAVJS010000849.1:0-285 GCF_012037625.1 Tamlana crocina | reverse complement strand
CCCCAGCTAAAACAAATTGCACTATGACAGAACAAAAGAAAGCTTATTTATACGCTCTAATCGCGGTCTTGTTTTGGGGAACAGTGGCAACGGCCATGAAAATCTCCCTGAACTATTTCGATTTTCTACAACTTCTTTGTCTTTCTGTTTCTGTATCACTCCTCACACTTTTTTGTGTTCTGGTTTATCAAAAAAAAATAAATGATATTTTAAAGCTTCCGGCAAGAGCTTTTCTGAAATCTGCAGTTTTTGGCCTGGTGAATCCTTTCATTTACTATATTATTC
>NZ_JAAVJS010000848.1:0-285 GCF_012037625.1 Tamlana crocina | reverse complement strand
AAGAAATTTGTGATAAAAAGAAGCAGAAAAACCCTCTAATTCCTCTCACCGAATCCGAAGTTACGATTAGTGATCAACTGTTTTACTAAGAAAATCGTAAAAGCAGTACCTCCTTAATTTGGATCGTCCCTAACCTTCATTTGAAAAAGCAAACGAAGAGGCCTGGGCTATTTTGTATTTGTCTTTCCAAAGCCTTTGCTTAAACGTTTTTGAGAGCCCTCTTAAAAATACCATTGCAAAAAAATAGCCTTTCTTTTATTCTTTTCCCGGTATCGCTACTTCACT
>NZ_JAAVJS010000847.1:0-285 GCF_012037625.1 Tamlana crocina | reverse complement strand
CCAGGATCAAAGGATTACCGTGCCGAATCTTGCACGCATGTCACTGGACAGGGTAGACCTTAAACTGGAAGAACTCGACCTTCGCAGGGAAATCCTTGATTCGGCTAATTACAATCCCGATTATCCGCCATATTCTGTTATTGACCAGGTGCCACTTCCGGGGAAGCAGGTGAAGGAGAACAGGAAGATCTATCTAACGCTTAATCCTTCAGGCTTTACTAAGGTGGAAATACCAGAAAATCTTATCCGCAGAACCAGGAGACAGGTAGAGCCTACCCTGCGTTC
>NZ_JAAVJS010000846.1:0-285 GCF_012037625.1 Tamlana crocina | reverse complement strand
AGTGCTCGCTTATGGGCCGGTTTGGGGTAGCTTTATCATACTTGCAGCAGTTTTTTCAGCCTCTTCGGTCGGATATTTTATAGGAAGATATCTTGGTCCCGTCATTGTGGAAAAACTCATTGGCCATAAGAATGAAAAGAAGATCAGTGATTTCATTGACGATTACGGTTTTTGGGCAGTTATCGTGACCCGGCTCAACCCATTTCTTTCCAATGACGCCATTAGTTTTGTGGCGGGGATTCTCAAGATGGGCTACTGGAAATTTATAGGAGCAACCTTGGTAGG
>NZ_JAAVJS010000845.1:0-285 GCF_012037625.1 Tamlana crocina | reverse complement strand
AAAAACAGCCGTGATCAAAATAGTAAGCGGGATCAAAAATTCTACCCAGGTGCTGTCAACGATCACGATCTCATAAACCGATAGGAAAAGTGAAATTGTGTGGCCAAGAGTAAAGATTGTTACCAGCCATAACACCCTCTTCCAGGTGTGGAAGGAGTAGGCTGCTACAAGAACTATAAGGAAAAGAATGTGATCATAGGCGTTCCAGTCCAATACATGTTCCAGGCCTAATCTAAAATACAACCAGAATTGTGACATATTTCAAAAATGATAATCGCCGAAAGT
>NZ_JAAVJS010000844.1:0-285 GCF_012037625.1 Tamlana crocina | reverse complement strand
AGGTAAACTGATACCTTGTTAGCCTCGGCAGAGTCTGGATACTCCTTCTGAATTCTGGTGAGGTACTTTTCAGCCGCAGCTCCATTTCCTAATTTGATAGCAGTCACTGCTGCCTTCATTAGAAAACGCGGAGTGGTAAAGTTATTTTCCCTCATTTGTGCAGCTTCCTCATAGTAATCAAGAGCCTCTTCTGGCTGCTCCAATTGAAGGAACGCATCACCAATCGCACCCTTTGCAAGTGGCGCAAGAATTTGATCATCACTCTTAAAGTCATCAAGATGATCA
>NZ_JAAVJS010000843.1:0-285 GCF_012037625.1 Tamlana crocina | reverse complement strand
ATCACCCCGTATAGGTCTTCTCCTTTTAAGGTCACCTCATATTCGGCATCGGGATTATCTGTAGGAGCTCCAAAAGACCATAGCTTTGGATCCAGCCAAAAGCCGACTCCAATTCTTTTGCTTTTCAGAAGAAAAGAAGCACTATCACTTTTAGAGAATTCTTCGGGATTGGTAGGGATAGTGACTGCAGCAGCCTCTTCTTCGTTGACATAGGCGTAGGTGCCATCGCTGTTAAGGACTACTTCCTGGCCTGTATCTGTAATTGCACGGGTTTGAGCAGACAGG
>NZ_JAAVJS010000085.1:0-630 GCF_012037625.1 Tamlana crocina | reverse complement strand
CCTCCCCTAATGGCGAGCTGGTTCCCTATGTAAATGATTTTTTTCAGGATGTGTCTATGAAATTTAAGTAAAAGTAATTAAATAAGGGAGAATGTCTTCCTGATCTATTTCCCGCTGATCTCGCTGATCTTCGCAGATTTTTAATCCATTCCGTGAAATTTCGGAATTTGGACAACCCTGACAGCGGGTTTGGATCCAAGGTTCAAGATTCAAGGTTCAAAGTTCAAGATTCAAGATAACCCTGTCAGCGGTTTTAAACCCTGACAGCGGTTCTTGCCGGGCCCTGTCCATATTAATTTTTGGCTCTGGAACTACAACAAGTTCTTTTTTAATCCTTTTTATTATTAAGCCACGGATACACAGATAGTTTTTCTAATCATTAATTAGTCGCAGACCTGCAAGGTCTTGTCATCTTGTAGGTCTTTTCAATTACGTCAACCGGTCCACCAAACCTAACAGGTCTTGGAGACCTGTTAGGTTTAAACCACTGTTAGGTTTGAACCGCTGTCAGGACTGCAAGCCACTGACAGGGTTAATTCGCATCAAAGTTGCACTGTGATTAAAAATTATCCGTGAATCCGTCGTTAAAAAAGAAAACCTACAAGGTCTGGAAAAAGACCTTGCAGGTTT
>NZ_JAAVJS010000842.1:0-286 GCF_012037625.1 Tamlana crocina | reverse complement strand
GAGAATTACGGGCAGATCCTGATCCAGCAGCTGTTTTGCCCTTTTTGAGAGTCGGTCGAACCAGCGCAATTTATAGTCGAATTTTGGCCCCGGTGCGGGATTCCCATTGGGCAGGTATAAACAGCCAATAACTATGTCGTTGATAATTGCTTCCAGGTACCGGCTTTGTTCATCTTCAGGTTCTCCTTCGAGACCGCGGCCCACTTCTTTTATTTCGAGTTCTTCTTTGGCCAGAATTGCCACTCCATTCCACCGCTTTTGCCCATGCCATATCGCATTGTATCCC
>NZ_JAAVJS010000841.1:0-286 GCF_012037625.1 Tamlana crocina | reverse complement strand
CCGTGATCCTTCAGCAAATTCTGAAGACTCCAGCCGCCTTCGGGTTCATAGACATCAACATCATGTCCCCGTATTTGGAGTTCCTTTACGATTCCCCGTAAAAAATGCGCATTCCCGTGGTTCCAGTCAGAATAAAGGGAATGGTAAAACATCACAATTTTCATATACTCAGTAGTTTTTGTTCTTTTTCCATGATCTCGTGGTAGAGCCTGTGATATGCTGCTCCCATTTTTTCAGGAGAGAAATTTTTAGCTCTTTCTCTGGCTTTTGCCGAAAGCTCCTGAAG
>NZ_JAAVJS010000840.1:0-286 GCF_012037625.1 Tamlana crocina | reverse complement strand
CGCAAGGAAGTGCTGAAACAACAAAAAGACCTGGAAGAGAGCATTAAAGTTCACGCCGCCGGCTTTTTTGAACTGCTGAATGAAAACGGAATTGATACCGATTGCTTTAGTGGCGGGTATTGTCCAAAATTTTTCCTGAAGCTTCAAAAAGGTGATTTTAACGTCGGATTTTCCGCAGGCTGGCAGCTTAATCTGGCTGAAAAAGCCCTCTACGCATCGAAGTTAGCAGCCGACAAAAAAGCCCTTTTAGACAACCTACAGCCGCAAATCGTGGAGTATTATTCCG
>NZ_JAAVJS010000839.1:0-286 GCF_012037625.1 Tamlana crocina | reverse complement strand
ATCCATTCATAGCTCGCGTAATGTCCGCAGGCAAGGAGAATACTTTTATCCATATCTCTAATCTTCTGGATCTCCTCTATATTTTTAAAAACAAAGCGTTTTTTAAGTTCTTCATTAGAAATAGAAATACTTTTTACCATTTCCAGAAACATATCCACCATGTGATGGTAGAAATTCTTGGTTATGCGCTTTATTTCAGCATCAGACTTTTCAGGAAATACCAGGATCAGATTTTCTTTTACTGTTTTTCTTCTGTAACCTACCAGATAGAATACGATGAAAAACA
>NZ_JAAVJS010000838.1:0-287 GCF_012037625.1 Tamlana crocina | reverse complement strand
AGGCCGCGCGAGAACCCCGAGGCATCGGGGCCGAGCGAAGTCGAGGCGAGCCCTGGCCTCTCCTGAGCGCCGTCGAAGGGAGGCCAACTGAAATGAAAAACCCCGAACGAGAGTTTAGGGTTGTGTGTTTGAAACTTTATGGAAAATAAAAAAGCTCCGGATCTTCCGGAGCTCTGTTTTTTTATATGATTAACCTTCGTGACTATTAAACCCTATGCAACCTGGGAAAGCGCTCCGGGAATATGGTTATAATAGTTCAACGAGCTTTGGTAAAAATTCAGGCTGCG
>NZ_JAAVJS010000837.1:0-287 GCF_012037625.1 Tamlana crocina | reverse complement strand
CCCTGGCTGTTATATCCTCCCTGGCTTAGCACTCCAAATTCATTCTCCAACTGGAATTCTCTCTGGTCTGCAAGATTGGCGTAGTCAACGTCATTGAACAGGGAATAAGGAGGGGTAACCTTTGCAACTACCTCAAATTTTGAACCTCCCATAGGGAAGATGGGATTGCTAAAAGTGTTATCCCTGGTTAAACCTAAGGTTATGGCGAAATTGTTGGAATATCCATCTCCAAACGTAAATAACCCGGTATTGTAATTCTTTAAATTATAGTGTTGAAAGGATACCGC
>NZ_JAAVJS010000836.1:0-287 GCF_012037625.1 Tamlana crocina | reverse complement strand
ATATTGTTTTACATTATTGTCCGATAAAAGAATCTGGACCGCTCCGCTTCTAGAGTCTAGAGCCAAGACTTCTATATAAAGCTCTGAAAGACAATATTGTAAAAAATTACTTCCTATGGTAAATTAATATAATTTCATAAAAAGGAAAACCACCCCCTCAAATGGTTGGAGAATGTCTTTGACCGGCATTAGCAAGGGTTTTCATGGATTTATCCTTTTTTAATCGGACAACAATGATTAAAAATACTAAAACCTCCTTTGGCACGTTCTATGCAACATCCCGAATT
>NZ_JAAVJS010000835.1:0-287 GCF_012037625.1 Tamlana crocina | reverse complement strand
GCCATTGGGGGTGTTTTCGCCCTGTGGCTCCGGGACATGCCCTTTAGTATCTCTGCAGGTGTAGGCTTTATCGTGCTCTTTGGAGTGGCAGTACTTAACGGTCTGGTCCTGGTGAATCGCTTTAATTCATTAAAAGAAGAAGGCGTAACCAGTATCAAAGACCGGATTTTTATGGGTACGAAAGAACGAATCAGGCCGATCATGCTTACAGCGGTAACAGATATTTTAGGATTTATGCCAATGGCATTTTCTTCTTCGGCCGGTGCAGAGGTGCAGCGCCCTTTAGC
>NZ_JAAVJS010000834.1:0-287 GCF_012037625.1 Tamlana crocina | reverse complement strand
AATAAATTAAATTGAGCTGGGCATCGGCAAAAAGAGGTTCGAAGTTGGTTTCAGTCTCCCGAGCTTCAACCAGTAAATTGTTGTTGCGATACCTTATCCCGCCCAGGGCACTTAATTTTCCATTTTTTGAAACCCCTTCGGCAGCTGCATTCACCCCCAGCAATCCTGCGTCGAGGGAGGCGCGAAAATCAGTCGGCCGCCGATATTCGATATCCAGGACCGAAGATAATTTATCCCCGTACTTCGCCTGAAAACCACCTGCCGAAAAATGTAGATTACGAACAAGA
>NZ_JAAVJS010000833.1:0-287 GCF_012037625.1 Tamlana crocina | reverse complement strand
CCACAAGTACGATAGAGATCCAGTTACCTCTGTTAAGGGCTGACTGAACTTCAGCTTCTTTAGCCGAATTACTGCTGATCTTTACCAGTAAGGTTCCAACTATGGAGAAAATAATTCCGAAGCCGGCAATTGAAATTGGCAACAGGATAGGTCCTATTCCGCCAAAACCTTCAGAAATAATATCGCCTCCCATGTCTTTGATCACATAATTACCAAGAACCATGGCTGCAAGAACGGTAGCCACATAACTTCCAAAAAGGTCGGCCCCCATTCCCGCAACATCTCCC
>NZ_JAAVJS010000084.1:0-631 GCF_012037625.1 Tamlana crocina | reverse complement strand
ATTGTCGGTAAGATCCTTCCAGGTACCGGCAGCACTTGGTACAGTTGCCTGCCCTCCCAGTTTTCCTTCGGTACCTACTTCTCTTGCCACACGAGTTACCTCTGCCGCAAAGAGCGTCAGCGAATCAACCATACTGTTGATCGTGTTCGAGAGGACCAATACTTCTCCTCCTTTTCCTTCTTCAGTAATTTTTTGTGAAAGGTCTCCCTGTGCTACCGCAGTGGTTACCGAGGCAATTTCCCGTACCTGGTTGGTCAGGTTGTTTGCCATGGTATTTACATTATCGGTAAGGTCCTTCCAGGTTCCGGCAACATCGGGCACTTTCGCCTGACCTCCCAGTTTACCTTCCGTTCCTACCTCCCGTGCCACCCGGGTTACCTCATCAGAGAAAATATTCAGGGAATCCACCAGCTGGTTAATAGTGTCTTTAAGTTCTGCGATCTCCCCTTTTACGTTAATCGAGATCTTCTTAGAAAGGTCACCATTTGCAACCGAAGTTGCTACTCCGGCGATCTCCCGCACCTGGGCTGTCAGATTGGAAGCCATCGTGTTTACGTTCACCGTAAGATCCTTCCAGGTTCCTGCAACATCGGGTACATCTGCCTGTCCTCCCAGTTTTCCTTCCACCCCT
>NZ_JAAVJS010000832.1:0-287 GCF_012037625.1 Tamlana crocina | reverse complement strand
CCGCTCAACAGCTCCTGGAACGATTCCTCTTCGACCGTAAGAAGCAATATGATTTTGTGGAGAAGTTAAGCGGAGGCGAGAAAAAACGACTTTACCTGTGTACAGTTTTGATCCAGAATCCAAATTTCCTTATTCTGGATGAGCCGACAAACGATCTGGATATTGTCACCCTAAATGTTTTAGAGAACTTCCTGCTTGATTTCCCCGGATGTTTAGTTGTTGTTTCTCACGACAGGTACTTCATGGATAAGATCGTGGATCATCTGTTCGTCTTCAAAGGCGGGGCA
>NZ_JAAVJS010000831.1:0-287 GCF_012037625.1 Tamlana crocina | reverse complement strand
CCCCGCAAATGTGGGGTTTTCTTTTATAACAAATTATTACAATGAATACCATTACCGCTACCAACTTTAGCTTTCCGAAACAAAAACAGGTTTACAAAGGGAAAGTTCGCGATGTGTACACTTTAGAAGATGACCGTCTGGTCATGATCGTGACCGATAGGCTTTCAGCTTTTGATGTGGTATTGCCCAAAGGGATTCCATACAAGGGACAGATCTTGAATCAGCTGGCCACCAAAATGATGAAAGCTACAGAAGATATTGTTCCTAACTGGCTGGAAGCTACTCCC
>NZ_JAAVJS010000830.1:0-288 GCF_012037625.1 Tamlana crocina | reverse complement strand
CCATTACCCGAAGCACCACCTATTACATAGGCTCCTTTTCCCACGTTAGGGAAAATGGCGTATCCTACCGCACTATTAAAATGATCGGCCATGACGGGATAGTTACGTTCTATCATGTTTTTTTCCTGCCTGGAATCAGTTACGAGGTCGTCCCCGGTCTTCTTAGCAGAACCACAGGATAACAGCATAAATACAAACAATACTGTCGAAAATTTGTAAATTATATTCTTGCTTATTTTCATACCTCCAATTTTATGATTAGTCCTATTAATTTAAACCTTATTTATA
>NZ_JAAVJS010000829.1:0-288 GCF_012037625.1 Tamlana crocina | reverse complement strand
CATCACAAGATCACTTCTTCACAAGGTCACTTGGTCACAAGATCACTTCTTCACATGCTCACTATAAATAACTTCCAACTCATCCACCATTCTCTTTAAACTAAAGGAACTTACTACCCTTTCCCTGGCTGAGAGCTGCATTTTTTGACGCATCTTGGCATCCCCAATTAATTCTAAACTTTTCTCTGCCAAACATTTATAATCACCCACCTCACACAACAAACCATCCCTTTTATCTCTCACAACTTCTACGACTCCTCCAGCCCTTGTGGAGACAATAGCACATTC
>NZ_JAAVJS010000828.1:0-288 GCF_012037625.1 Tamlana crocina | reverse complement strand
AAGTAATTCTTTTACTTCTACTTTGTTTGCCATTTTTGTAATAGTTTACGTTCTGTTGAATTAGCAACAACCAGGTGGCGATATACGGCCCTGATCGTTTAGATGCTAAACTAACCACCGGCACTTCGCTAAGCTTAGTGTGAATTCCGGAGTAACAACAAAAATCTTATGATTTAAATGAACTTTTTGGTGCTTTGAACACCAAATAATATTAACGTTTAGAGAACTGGAATTTCTTACGGGCTTTCTTCTGACCGAATTTCTTACGTTCCACCATTCTTGGGTCTC
>NZ_JAAVJS010000827.1:0-288 GCF_012037625.1 Tamlana crocina | reverse complement strand
ATACAAAGGCCTTATTTTAGAGCGCTGGTTTTGGCATTTCCTTTTTAAAAAAGGCATCAGTCATGTCTATGTGCTGACGAAAAGTAGTACAGATTACTATTTTCCTATTGTTGATTCTTTCAAAAATAGAGAGAAGATATGTGTAAAATATACGACTATCTTTTATGCAGAATTTCATCCACAGAAAAAGAAACTTTTAAATTCTATAAAATACAACATTGTGACATCTGAAAAACAAAAATTTTTTTTTCAGAACACACTAGATATACCACATACGGTAGTTCAAGA
>NZ_JAAVJS010000826.1:0-288 GCF_012037625.1 Tamlana crocina | reverse complement strand
GAGGAATCCACATCCAAAACTCCCGCCAGACTCATAGGCTGATTGGCTACTATACCAATGCTCCTGCCTCCAAGCCTTGCGAAGCCTACGATGATGTTATCGGCGTAATTTTTATGTATCTCAAAAAAGCTATTTTCGTCGATGATCCCTTTGATCACCTCGTGCATATCATAAGGTTTACTGGAGCTGTCTGGCACAATATTCTCCAGCTCTTCGCAAAGCTCATCTCCCAGTTGAAAATTGAATTTTTCGGGTGTATTTTTATTGTTCTGTGGCAGGTAGCTCAAC
>NZ_JAAVJS010000825.1:0-289 GCF_012037625.1 Tamlana crocina | reverse complement strand
AAATTTTTCTCATAATAGATTGTGTAGATTAATATAAAAGGATCAATGGCTCAAAAATAGCATAAAATGCATATTATGCAATATAAACATAATTTTATTGTGCGTGCATAATAAATTTTACGAAAGTTATACAAAATTCATTACAGTTTCATAAAAAGCATCTTTATTTTCTGCGTGAACCCAATGCCCTGCTTCAGGAATGGATATGACGGTTGCCTGCGGAAAATGTTTTTCTATAAGAGCTTTATCTTCAGAAGTAATATAATTTGAGCGTTCTCCCTTTATAAAC
>NZ_JAAVJS010000083.1:0-633 GCF_012037625.1 Tamlana crocina | reverse complement strand
CACAAATGCGATCACTCCTGTGTTAAAAGCAGTTCAGGATTCTTTAGGAGTAGTACATGGCCACCTAGAAACCATTCATGCATATACGAATGACCAAAACCTGGTTGATAATATGCATAAGAAATACAGAAGAGGCCGTGCAGCAGCACTTAACATGGTGATTACCGAAACCGGAGCCGGACAGGCAGTATCAAAAGCTTTACCTGTTTTTGACGGTAAACTCACTTCAAATGCAATTCGTGTTCCTGTTCCTAATGGCTCTCTTGCCATTCTCAATCTACAGGTAGAAAATCCTACTTCAAAAGAAGGGATCAATGAGATCCTTAAAAAGTATGCCCTGGAGGGAGATCTTGTGGAACAGATCAAATATTCCATCGATAATGAACTGGTATCTACAGATATTGTAGGTTCTGCACAACCTTCTATCTATGACAGCAATGCTACCATAGTTTCTAACGAAGGCAACAATGTTATACTCTATGTTTGGTATGATAATGAATACGGGTACAGCCACCAGGTAATAAGGCTGGCAAAATACATTGCGAAAGTGAGAAGATATACCTATTATTAATTGGGAGTTTAGTTAATGAAGAGACCCGCCACCTTTTAGATGGCGGGTTTTTTATTACTTCC
>NZ_JAAVJS010000824.1:0-289 GCF_012037625.1 Tamlana crocina | reverse complement strand
AGTCGCCAGGGTTCCTTTCAAAGATGATTCGATAATCCTTATTCCGATAGAGGCTTTAACGTACCTTTGCTCTTCTGAAATTTATTCTTAGTCCATAAACCTTAAGCCTTGCTACAAACTGTAGTTCATTACTTCCTCCATTTCATTTTCATAGGTGCCATCGCTTACGGGTACGATAGCAACAACTGGAAAAAATACTGGCTCATTTTATTGGCTACCATGCTCGTGGATCTGGACCATTTATTAGCCACTCCTATCTTTCAACCCGGCAGGTGCAGCATTGGATTCC
>NZ_JAAVJS010000823.1:0-289 GCF_012037625.1 Tamlana crocina | reverse complement strand
AGCCCCGGCAGAATTCAGCAAAGAACAGAACAAAATTGCCCCGGGCACCAAGATTATTGGCGACATTGAAGCAAAAGGCGGTTTTCGAATTGACGGTTGTGTAGAAGGCACCGTAAGAACCCCCGGAAAAGTGGTGATAGGCCGGGAAGGTATTGTTACAGGAGAACTGGAGTGTGAAAATGCCGATATCGAAGGAAAATTCACGGGTAAATTAAATATTTCCGGCACCTTAAGTCTTAGAAGTTCTGCCTTAATTGAAGGGGAAGCCACTGTATCAAAACTGGCCGTT
>NZ_JAAVJS010000822.1:0-289 GCF_012037625.1 Tamlana crocina | reverse complement strand
AATCATTTATACTTTTTTAATTCTGGCTTTGTTTATTCTGGGTTGCAGGGAAAAAGAACCAGAAATCGCCGTAGTGCATGACAAACCTGAAGAAATCAAAACCCCCGAAGGAATGGTCTGGATCCCGGGAGGGGAATTTAGCATGGGAGCGGTAGAAAATGACCAAATGGCACTCGACCATGAAAAACCTGCCCATCCTGTAGCTGTAGATGGTTTCTTCATGGATGTTACCGAAGTCACAAACAGAGAATTCAGGGAATTTGTTGAAGAAACAGGATATGTGACGGTA
>NZ_JAAVJS010000821.1:0-289 GCF_012037625.1 Tamlana crocina | reverse complement strand
AAGTGTCTTCTGGACCGTCGTGAAAGTGTGGCCTGGAACTCTTCAGGTGTCTCCCAATTGAAATTTTTATACACACTGGATTCGGGCATATTCACCTTTACAAAGCCATGATCATGAAAAATTCCATTGTAGGGAGTATCCGATGAAAAATCCCGAAGTACTATCATGGAACTATTGTAGTGCTCGTGATCTATGCTTTCCAGGATGTCAATAAAAACCTTCCAGACTTTTAAAAGATTCGGATGTGATTCGTTAATATAAATATGATCGCCTTCAGTAAAAATGGAAC
>NZ_JAAVJS010000820.1:0-289 GCF_012037625.1 Tamlana crocina | reverse complement strand
CGCGGACCCAGAACCAGGGAGTATCTATTGAAGCTGGGCTATGATTGTCCTGAAGTGTACGGAGATCCCGCCATCCTGCTGCTAGATTATTACCACCCGTCCATTTCAAAGAAATATAAGCTGGGCATTGTGCCGCACTATCATGATTATGAAAATGCGCTGAAGATCTTTGGCGGCAGGGAGGAAGTAAAGGTGGTGGACCTGCTTACAATGAATGTGGAGGCGACGACCACGGAGATCCTGGAGTGTGAGCGCATTCTTTCCACCTCATTACACGGATTAATAGTAG
>NZ_JAAVJS010000819.1:0-289 GCF_012037625.1 Tamlana crocina | reverse complement strand
CTTCCCTAAAGTACAATTGCCCAAGGTAAAAGTTAGCCTGCACAGAATGTATTCCGTTAGGAAAAGAATTCAGGTATTTCTCAAGGGCAGTAACTGCCGCAGCGGTGTTGTTTGCCTGATACTGTTTCTCTGCCGACTCAAATGTGGTATTATCAAGATCGGCATCGGTAACCTCAACAAAATCCAGATTTTTCACCCAGGCGGCATACTCATCTGTTCGGCCCATATCGACATAGATGAGACGGGCAGTACTCACTGCCTGTACAGCTTCAGCCGAGTTAGGATAATC
>NZ_JAAVJS010000818.1:0-290 GCF_012037625.1 Tamlana crocina | reverse complement strand
AACACAAACAAAAAGACCGGCCTAAGTGCCGGTTTTTTTATCTGTATTTGAAATAACCATTTAAAAATGGCAATTATCTTATAATTTTCTTAACGGGATAAAGGAGAGGTTATTAAACGAACAAAGCTCCTTCTGCATCTTGATTTGCTACCTCAACATTATGCTTTTTGAGATTAGGATCCACATTCTTTTGAAGATCAGCCAGTTCAGCTGCCGCAAACTGCCAGGCAACCATAAGCGCAAGGCCGACAAAAAAGGCGAAGCCAAAAAATATTTTCTTTTTCATTGAA
>NZ_JAAVJS010000817.1:0-290 GCF_012037625.1 Tamlana crocina | reverse complement strand
AAAAAATTTCTGCAACTGTATCGACAGGAAAATTGGATAACGGTTGGGCTGCAACTGTTTCTGGCGCCAGAACTGTTGGAGATGGTTACGTAGATGGAACTGAGTTTAGTGGGTTCTCTTACTTCATTAACATCGCCAAAGATTTTAATGAAGATCATCAACTATCTTTCACTGCTTTTGGAGCTCAACAAAGACATGGTCAGCGTCAAAACGCTTTGCCAATGGAGATTTACAGACTTAGTGAAAGAGGTACTCGTTTTAACCAGGATTGGGGTTATAGAAATGGGGAT
>NZ_JAAVJS010000816.1:0-290 GCF_012037625.1 Tamlana crocina | reverse complement strand
ATACGATGGCTTTAAGGACTACAATCCATTCCAGGTGAACAGATCTGCCGGCGCAGGATTACGTATCTTTATGCCAGCATTTGGATTACTGGGTATTGACTTTGGGTATGGCTTTGATCCACTCCCGGGCGAGACGCAGAGAAACGGGTGGGAAACCCACTTCATCATTGGACAACAGTTCTAAAAAAATGGCACGGTATTTTCTATAAACACTCAGAGCATGAAAAAATCGATTCTTTTTAGCCTTGCTTTTTCAGTTTTCACGGCCTTTGCGGTGCAGGCACAGCAAA
>NZ_JAAVJS010000815.1:0-290 GCF_012037625.1 Tamlana crocina | reverse complement strand
ATTCTTTCCATGGCCGGCAAATTTCCTGATGTCATCTATGCGAACCACCTTCTTTTCAACAAAAGTGGGAATGAACATTTCTGTATGTCTTGGCATTCCCAGCTGTTCCATAGTTTCCCTGGGAGCTCCCGAAAGGGTGAAAAGTTTAAAACTATCCCCTTTCTCATCTGTTGTATTATAGAAAAAAGCTCCAAAAGCAGCTCCTGTCAATTTTGTAGTAGCATCTGTCACCCGCTGTAAAATGCCCTGCACATCCAGATTTTCGGAAATACTTTTCCCAACGGTATTAA
>NZ_JAAVJS010000082.1:0-634 GCF_012037625.1 Tamlana crocina | reverse complement strand
AGTTGGTCATACAGACAAAAGAGTTTCTCCACACTATACTACCATGTATACTGAAAATAATAAATACACCTATGCCGACTTGTTTTTTTACTTAACAATTTTGCACAACGATTTAAATGATGCAATTGCTATGGATAAACAAGCACTTAAAAAGCGAAGAAATGCGCTGTTTAAACAAATTCCTTTAGAGGTAGTTAGTAAAAAAACACTTTTGTTAGATGAAGTTTTAATTACCAAAGCCTTAAATGAAGAAATAAATAATCTATATGACTATGATTATAAAATTGTCAGTAAAGAGGAGATTGATGAAGCTATAACAAACAGGCAAGCTAATACCTTTGTTATGAAGAAAGTAGTTTCTGCGCCGAGACCATTAAGAAGGTCTTCGGCAGGAGGTGTGATTGATGGCTCTAGACACGATAACGGTATGCTAAAAACGTATCAAGATAATATAACAGGTACAACGTTAAACGCCATTTATTTTAATAGTTTCTTTGATACCGAAACTGGAAAAATTTTATTTTTCGGAAGGCCAAGCTTTAAAGACAAAAAAATAGATGTCAAAGATTTTAAAACCATAAAAAAAGCAATAAAATAAGTTTCACTAAAAATTGTAATGATTGTATGGTAAACC
>NZ_JAAVJS010000814.1:0-290 GCF_012037625.1 Tamlana crocina | reverse complement strand
GAACGGGCTGGCTGGGATTGCCGCTGGCAAAAATGCTGCTTGCTGAAGGTTTTTCAGTAAAGGGTTCGACGACTTCTGCTGAAAAACTACCCACTTTAAGAAACGCCGGAATAAAGCCTTACCAGATCAAGGTAGCTTCGGAAGGAATAGAGGGAGATATAGCCGATTTTCTGTCGGCTACTGATGTTCTTGTCGTAGATTTTCCCCCGGGACTGAGAAAGGATCCCAAAATGGATTATTCAGGAGCTATACGACTCCTTTCTGAAGCAATTGCGACTTCAGGTGTCAAA
>NZ_JAAVJS010000813.1:0-290 GCF_012037625.1 Tamlana crocina | reverse complement strand
CGAATTGGTTCTAAATTTCTTAAAGCATCTGTCGGTTTTGGAGGTTCTTGTTTTCAAAAAGATATTCTAAACCTTGTTTATATAGCCCGCACTTTTAATTTGAAGGAGGTAGCCGATTACTGGGAGCAGGTGATCCTTATGAATGACCATCAAAAAAGGCGTTTTGCAGCCAACATGGTTCAAACCATGTACAACACGGTGGCCGGCAAAAAAATTGCCATTTTAGGATGGGCCTTTAAAAAAGATACCAACGATACCCGCGAGTCTGCAGCGATTTACGTAGCCGATTA
>NZ_JAAVJS010000812.1:0-291 GCF_012037625.1 Tamlana crocina | reverse complement strand
CGTGGAGGAACCTGGAGTTCAGGAGATGGAACTTTTGACCCTGCTACTGATGAAGCAGGTACTTTTACTTATACTGTAGGTTATGAAACCTGTATGGATTCTGCTACCGTTACTGTCATTGTTAATGATCCTACAGATCCTACTGATCCGACAGACCCAACTGATCCGGGAACAGCAACCCCCGGGTACACCATAGTTTGTGAAGCCGATGTGCAAACATTCTTCCCTAGTGTAGACGAAATAAGAAAATTTTATCTAAGACTTCTTCCAACGGGAGTAGCCACTAATGGC
>NZ_JAAVJS010000811.1:0-291 GCF_012037625.1 Tamlana crocina | reverse complement strand
TTTAGAGGAGTCTAGAGTAAGCTAAAACAGAGTCCGCACATCCTGCGCCACTCTTTTGCCACTCACTTGCTGAACCAGGGTGCTCATATCAATGCTGTTAAAGAACTATTGGGGCATTCAAGTCTTGCCGCTACCCAGGTTTATACTCATAACAGCATGGCCGAACTCAACAGGGTCTACAACAATGCACACCCCCGGAACAGAAAGAAGGGATCCTAGTAATCGTTTAACTAAATTTCAATTATTATGAAAGTCAACTTACAGTCCGTAAACTTCCACGCCGATCAAAAA
>NZ_JAAVJS010000810.1:0-291 GCF_012037625.1 Tamlana crocina | reverse complement strand
ACAACCTGTTACCGGGGTTGGAATACATTCAACTACTCCTGTATCTACTGGACACCCTAGAGCATCAACCTCAACTCCGGTTTCTGTACTGGAACACTGATCTATTCCATCCCATACTCCATCACCATCTGAGTCAATAGGACAACCGGTAGAATCTACAGTTGCACCATCAGGAGTATCAGGACAAGTATCTACATTATCTAAAATCCCGTCTCCGTCAGCGTCTCCTACTACAGGACAACCATTGTTGCTGACAGGCCCGGCTTCATTTGGACAGTCATCATCTCCGTC
>NZ_JAAVJS010000809.1:0-291 GCF_012037625.1 Tamlana crocina | reverse complement strand
CATAGTATCGGGAGTTGAGGATGTAGCGCCGGAGATCGGAAATGCTATGCCTTTATCTAATATTCCATTAGGTACTATTATCTCTTGTATTGAGCTTAGACCCGGGCAGGGAGCTGTTATGGCTCGTAGCGCCGGTGCATTCGCTCAGTTAATGGCAAGAGAAGGGAAGTACGCAACCATTAAATTGCCTTCAGGAGAGATCCGAAGAGTATTGGCCAGCTGTGTTGCAACAATTGGAGCTGTTTCAAACAGTGATCACCAGTTGCTTGTTTCAGGAAAAGCCGGTAGAAA
>NZ_JAAVJS010000808.1:0-291 GCF_012037625.1 Tamlana crocina | reverse complement strand
AGCAATGTAAAGAGGGAGAGCTAATTTTACTTGACACCGGTGCCGAATATGCCAATTATGCCAGTGATCTTTCCCGAACTATTCCTGTTTCGGGGAAATTTACTAAACGCCAAAAAGAGGTCTACAATGCTGTGAACAGGGTCAAAAACGATGCTACAAAGATGCTCGTACCCGGTGCAGATTGGGCTGAATATCATAAGGAAGTGGGAAAACTAATGACATCAGAATTGCTGGGTCTGGGACTACTCGATAAAGCCGATGTTCAAAATGAGGATCCTGATTGGCCGGCAT
>NZ_JAAVJS010000807.1:0-291 GCF_012037625.1 Tamlana crocina | reverse complement strand
AATTTGAATTTTAATGCGAAATTGGAATCTGAAATTACAGATTGGTTAAGCACTACTTATAATGCTGATTTAGGTTATTTATACACTATTATAGAAAGTAGAGAGACTGCACCAATAAGAACTCAATCACATTCCGTAGATTACTTCTTTTATTTAAGTGAGCAGCAATATTTAAGTGCAAATTCTGAATATTATTACAATAGTATTTCAAACAGAAATCGCAATAACTATTTCCTAAATTTAAATTATCAGTACACCTTCAAAAAACCAGCTTTTGATTTAAGAGCCAGT
>NZ_JAAVJS010000806.1:0-292 GCF_012037625.1 Tamlana crocina | reverse complement strand
AAATTCTACATCATAACAGATAAGCACTCCAATTTTTCCGCAGTCGGTTTCCATGGTCTTAACCTGGTTTCCGCCTTTCATTCCCCAGGCCGATCCTTCTGCCGGTGTGATGTGCAGCTTCTCGTAACGTTCATAACTTCCGTCGCGACGACATAAATACCCAACGTTGTACATGTGCTCGCCAATGATCTGCGGCATACTACCGGTGATAATATTGATATTATAGGTAATAGTGAAATCTACAAAGGTCTCCAGTAGCCTGTCGGTATAAGAAGCGAGCGAACGAATGGCC
>NZ_JAAVJS010000805.1:0-292 GCF_012037625.1 Tamlana crocina | reverse complement strand
CAGCATGATGAAAGACTTTAAACCTGAAGCCGATCAACGCTACACTATAAAACTTGAGAATTCTTCCTTCAAAAATCTCGGGCTGAGTGCAGGAGTGGAATGGAGAAGAGAAGATTATGCAGGAGTTCCCACCAGTGAGATCTATATTCTCTCCGGACTAAATTTGCAGCTCTAGCTAGTTAAAAACTTCAAAAATTCTGTCCGTGATATTTCTTCGGCGCCAAGACTCTTCAGGTGCGGAGTATAGATTTGGCAGTCAATCACTTTCAGATCCTCCTTCTGCAGCTTTTGA
>NZ_JAAVJS010000081.1:0-635 GCF_012037625.1 Tamlana crocina | reverse complement strand
GCCGACGGCGATTTGTTCACTGGCGGTGATTTGGACTACCGCGACCTTTTCGATGTGAACCCGCCGTCGTCTGCGACGATCGATTTCGACGGAGTTGACGATTACCTGGACAGCGACCTGGACCTTGGTGGCTATACTGCGGCCACGGTAATGGCTTGGATAAAATTGGACGAGAATTTTCTAAATTCATCTTATGTGCTAAATTTTGGCAACCTGCACATCCAAACGCACAGTTCAAGTCAGGTTTGGTTCAAGGTTAACGATGTGGCAATAACCCCAGCATCAAAAATCGATAAAGATGTTTGGACGCATGTAGCGTTGATATTTGATAGTACGTCACCCTCGGCAAGGCTAAAGGCTTACATTAATGGGGAGCTTCATGGCTCGAGCAACGATGCTTCTTTATCTGGTGCGATTTACACTTCTCCAGATTATTTTACCATTGGGGCCAGGGCACTCGACCATAATATGCTCTTTAATGGAAGTATTGATGAAGTGCGCGTGTTCGATGAGGCGTTAACCGAAGATCAAATGCGAAAGATTATTTACCAAGAAATAAATAATAGTTCAGGAAATGTGTACGGAAGTGTAATTCCTAAGTCCATATCCGATTCGGCCACATCAGCGGTAATCCC
>NZ_JAAVJS010000804.1:0-292 GCF_012037625.1 Tamlana crocina | reverse complement strand
TTCGGGTTTTTAATGACACTGCACGTTATGTCGATCAGGGCGGCGGAAAGCGCAAAGGTTCCTTTGCCATTTATGTAGAGCCATGGCATGCCGATATCTTTGATTTCCTCGACCTAAAAAAGAATCACGGAAAAGAAGAAATGCGTGCCCGCGACCTTTTTTACGCGATGTGGGTGCCCGATCTTTTCATGAAACGCGTGGAAGCAAATGAAGACTGGACGCTGATGTGTCCGCACGAGTGCCCCGGACTTTACGATATTCATGGCGATGAATTTGAAGAACTTTACTTAAA
>NZ_JAAVJS010000803.1:0-292 GCF_012037625.1 Tamlana crocina | reverse complement strand
CCACGTGGAGCAACCCATAAAAGGTTTCCGGCGGCATCATAAACCATGAAGTGTTCAAGAGAATAAGTTCCCGGTTCAAGTTCCAGTTGAGGAACTTCTTCAGTAAAGATCTGACCGTTCACAAGATCAACTCTAAAAGGAACATCGGTAGATCCAACTACAGCAGTGGAACCTTCATAAAGTGCAATTTCCACATAGGCTGGAGTGGCACCATCGGTACATTCCGGAATATCACCTGTTGTGGATTGCTTGTTATTGGACTGATTGGCCAGATCATTTAAAATAGCCCCAA
>NZ_JAAVJS010000802.1:0-292 GCF_012037625.1 Tamlana crocina | reverse complement strand
AAATAATAATTTTAAAAGAGAATCTTCTAAAAGCTCTTATAAGCTATTGTTAATTAGGTGCTTCTTCTTTTTCTGCCAGACTTTTTTTCCTGAAATATTCAATAGCTGTAGGCGCAGTTAACCCGTGAAGTACAATAGAGATAAGGATAATATAAGCAGTAATGGCATACAATTCATTTTTATGTTCGAAATAGTCAAAGGTTACAAATGCCCAGGAGAGGTAGAAAATTGAACCTATACCTCTTATTCCAAAAAAACTTACAGCGAGTTTACTTTTGAAGTCTTCTTTGAC
>NZ_JAAVJS010000801.1:0-292 GCF_012037625.1 Tamlana crocina | reverse complement strand
CATAACGAAGTTGAATGCCAATTAATCCTCTACTATTGATTCCGTTTTTGGGTCTGTTCGTAATAAAAACGCACTCCCTACTTGTGCAACACCTCCATACTGGCTGGTTTCTTTTATATTAATGCAGCTGAAAGTATTAGTTTTAATTTCAGAAAATTTTAAATTAAAAAATTACACCAAATAAATTTGGCTGCAATGATGAATGTTGCTCCGCAGCA
The DNA here is from genome assembly GCF_012037625.1 of Tamlana crocina. Taxonomy (NCBI): domain Bacteria; kingdom Pseudomonadati; phylum Bacteroidota; class Flavobacteriia; order Flavobacteriales; family Flavobacteriaceae; genus Tamlana; species Tamlana crocina. The sequence continues at coordinate 74 of NZ_JAAVJS010000801.1, read as the reverse complement.
GGTGAATAAAATGTGTAAAAGGAAACGAAAATTTCAATCCGGAGGCTTTTAGCAGAATTGTTGAGGTGCTTGAA
>NZ_JAAVJS010000800.1:0-292 GCF_012037625.1 Tamlana crocina | reverse complement strand
CGTGGGAGTGGATGAACCTTCTTCGTCGGTAAGGATAAACTTAGATATTCCGGAGGCATCCCCTTCCAGAATTGCACTTCCCAGGGGGGTTTTTAAGAAAGCTTTATTCATCCCGTTTCTTTCTATCTTCAGTTTGATCCTGTTTTAGAAGGCCTAATTTTTTGGCTCTTTTCTCCCAGTTTTGACGTGCCAGGACCTGCATGTCTTCCACATTATCGCTCTCATCCATAATTTCGAGACCCATAAGTGTTTCTATAATATCTTCCATGGTGACAAGGCCAATGGTATTGCC
>NZ_JAAVJS010000799.1:0-292 GCF_012037625.1 Tamlana crocina | reverse complement strand
TCCATTCGGATAGAGGGATACAGTATGCCAGTCATAGGTTCACTTCCATAATTAAAAGCTTTAATGGTTTGGTAAGTCAATCTATGAGCCGTAAAGGGAATTGTTGGGATAACGCAGTGGCAGAATCCTTTTTTAAATCCTTAAAGGTCGAATGGATTTATAGACATAGTTATAGATTAAGATCTGAGGCCGAATTATCCATCTTTCAGTGGATAGAAACTTGGTACAATAATAAACGAAGACATTCCTTTTTAGGGAACAAAACAATTAAAGAATTTGAATTAGATATGTA
>NZ_JAAVJS010000798.1:0-293 GCF_012037625.1 Tamlana crocina | reverse complement strand
CATTTTCTCTTGCTGGGGCTTAATGGAGCCTTTTTGACCGGGGACATTTTCAACCTCTATGTATGGTTCGAGATCATCATCATTACCTCTTTCGTTTTGCTTACAATTGGTGGTGAAAAGGCACAGCTGGAAGGTGCTGTAAAATATTTTACGCTGAATATTCTTGCATCTATAATTTTTCTAACCGCAATAGCAGTTTTATACGGTCTCACCGGAAGCCTGAATATGGCCGACCTCGCAGCAAAAGTGGCTGCTGTCGAAAACCGGACGCTTGTACAGGTGAATGCGCTGTT
>NZ_JAAVJS010000797.1:0-293 GCF_012037625.1 Tamlana crocina | reverse complement strand
TGGCCCTGTTTGCAACCAATGGTAATACCCGCTCTTAATAACTTTTAATATTTTGCACATCGTCTCAACAGGAAATTTCATTAAATGCTGTTTTATAAACCTGTATTTTTCTTGTCGCTCACGGAGATTTGATATTAAGAGGAGAAAACATTGTTTTCGGGTATTTTGCCAATCGCCTTTTTTAAGATATCACGTTCTAGTTCGGCTTCTTTTAATGCCTTTTTTAATCGAGCTATCTCTTTTTCTTCATCGGTCATTTTAGGGTTACCTCGACCGGGAAAACTGTTCTTGCC
>NZ_JAAVJS010000796.1:0-294 GCF_012037625.1 Tamlana crocina | reverse complement strand
CTCAACCGCAAAATTAAAAGCGACGGATTTTCACTCAGACGGGAAAAAAAATATCACTCTTGCGGATTAAAAAAAGATAAAATAGAACTTAAAAGATTGATTAAGAAAGCGAGATTATGAAGTTGCGGACGCCAACTCTGCCGGAAAAAATTTTATCACTGTTGCGGATAAAAATGAGACCTAAAAAGATTAATAACAACTATAATTGGAAACCAGGCGGACTTAAAAACAGTGCGGCAAATCTTTGGTGCTCACTCGGCTCTGTCGCTACAGCGGGCAACAATGAATAACACA
>NZ_JAAVJS010000795.1:0-294 GCF_012037625.1 Tamlana crocina | reverse complement strand
AAACGAAACAGGACCAGGACCAGGACCAGGGACTTTCCATCGAATTTGAAAAATACGAGCTGGATAATGGTCTCAATGTGGTCCTCCATCAGGATGATTCAGATCCTATTGTGTCCGTAGCTATTCAATACGGGGTGGGATCCAATAGAGAGAAAAAAGGACGCACCGGTTTTGCTCACCTTTTCGAACACATGTTGTTCCAGGAGTCGGAAAATGTGGAACAAGACCAGTTTTTCAAGAAGATCCAGGATGTGGGAGGAACCTTAAATGGAGGAACCTGGGTTGACGGCACCA
>NZ_JAAVJS010000080.1:0-638 GCF_012037625.1 Tamlana crocina | reverse complement strand
ACCGCGGAATTGTAAAGGCGCTGCATAAAATGGGGCATGAAGTCACATTTTACGAACCCGATATTTACGAGCGTCAAAAACACCGGGATATTGATGATCCTGAATGGTGTAAAGTAAAAGTATATCCTGAAGATCAGGTAACTTTAAGAGCACTGCCCCGAGAAGCTTCGGAAGCCGATGTGATCATCAAAGCCAGCGGAGTTGGTGCTTTCGACGAATTCCTGGAAGATGCTGTAGTACAGCTGAAGAAAGATGATAACCTCATTATCTTCTGGGATGTTGACGCCCCGGCTACGCTCGACAGGATCGAAAACGATCCTTCAGATCCTTTTAATGCCCTGGTTCCAAAGTATGATTTTGTGCTCACCTATGGTGGCGGTCAACCCGTTATAGATGCTTACGAGCGCAACGGGGCAAAAAGGTGTATTCCTATTTACAATGCTTTAGACACCGACACTCATTTTCCTGTTGAACCACAGGAAAAGTTTGAAGGCACTTTGGCCTTTTTGGGTAACCGCTTACCCGATCGTGAAAAGCGGGTGGAGGAATTCTTTATCAAGCCTGCGGAAAATCTTCCGGAAGAAAAATTCATCCTGGGCGGCAGCGGATGGGGAGATAAGTCAATGCCCGAAAATATC
>NZ_JAAVJS010000008.1:0-170587 GCF_012037625.1 Tamlana crocina | reverse complement strand
AGCGGAATCCTTTAATGCCAAAATTAAAGCGTTTAGAATGCAACTTAGAGGTGTAAGAAATAAAGAGTTCTTCCTGTTCAGATTAACTCAAGTTTATGCTTAGTCCCCAACTTTTGTACTTGATCCATTAAAGCTTTTATAAAAAGCCTACAGGTCCAAAAATACACTGCCCAAAAACAAAAAAGCATCCCCATTTTCTTCTCAGAAAAAAGGAAAGCTTTCCATTGGAACACCAAATAAACTTTGGCATTACTACACTCCCAAACTACATTGGGAACAACACAACTACTTTTCATTGCCAAAAAAAGCCCTAATTTCTTAGAGCTTTTAACAATTTGGCGGTCTGGACGGGACTCGAACCCGCGACCTTCGCCGTGACAGGGCGACATTCTAACCAACTGAACTACCAGACCGTTGCTTTATTGCGGTTGCAAATATACGCGGCTTTTTCAATATCTCAAATATTTTTTCACTTTTTTTTATTATTTTTTTCTATCCACACACTACTTTTTCTCCAGACACAAAACAAAACACTATACAACAACACGTTACACGATTAAGAGAACTTTTTCCGCTCCACCAAATATGTGGTTAAAATGTTATTAAAACCACTATTAATATCAGCTTCAACGTACTTAATTTTATATTGGGCACATTTTAGGCGCAACGTTTTAAAGTATTCTTCTACCGATTTACTGTAATTTTCCTTTATAGCATCGGCATACAAATTAATATACTCGCCAGTTTCAACATCTACAAAGCGTTTGGGTTTATTATTGTAATCGAAATGCAACTCCTTAGATTTGTCGAATACATGCAACAAGATAACTTCGTGCTTATTGTATTTTAAATGCCGTAGTGCTTCAAACAGCTTACCCTCGTCATCTCCCGTTTGGAACATATCGGTAAACAAAAAAATCATCGAGCGGCGGTGTATCTTTTCGGCTATTTCGTGCAAATATTTAAACGTTTCTGTTTTCTTGCTAACTGGTTTAGCAACTGCGGCTTTACCAAGATGGTTCAACAACATTTGATGATGCCGCTCACTCCCCTTTTCAGGCGCATAATAATCGTAAGCATCGCTATAAATACTCAACCCCACTGCATCGCGTTGCTTCTTTAATATTTGCATCAATGCCGCCGAAGCCAGTACCGAAAAACCTATTTTGTTCAACCCTTCGATAGAAAACGAGTTCATTTCAGGGTAGTGCATCGAGCTACTGTTGTCTAAAATAATATGGCAGCGCAGATTGGTTTCATCGTCATAGCGTTTGATGTACAGCTTATCGGTTTTGGCAAATAATTTCCAATCGATGTGACGCGTACTTTCCCCTTGGTTATAAATTTTATGCTCGGCAAATTCAGCAGAAAAACCATGAAACGGACTTTTATGCATCCCGGAAATAAATCCCTCTACCACTTGTTTAGCCAGCAGTTCGAGGTTTTTAAACCCTTCCGTTTTATTCAGTTCGTTTTGTAAATCTAATGCCATCGCTCTCTTAAAATTTCTCCTTTATACACGCCGTCGGCAGCCTGTAACAACTTATTTTTTAAAACCGTCGGAAAGTTAGGGTTTTCTTTTAAGAACGTTTCAACCACCTCAAATGCATAGTTCGAGTTATAATTCCCGATGGTTGCATTGAGCCATGACTTCGGAAAAAATATATCACCCGTTTTTTGAATGTCTTCCGTTAAGCCCAAACACATCTTTAAATGCTTTTTAGCTGAAGCCTGCCGTAACGGATGATTCATATTATACAAAGCCGAAATGACCCAACTCTCCTTTTCTCTATTTTCGGCCTGGGCCAAAGATTGCATAAAACCATCCCTTAAATTCTCGTCTGCCGACAAAGATGGTAATAAAAACTCAAACCGCTTTTTTCTATCCGAATTAGAAATATCCTTTAAAGCCTCGTGCAAAATGGTTTCAGCCTCCGGATGCCCATAAATGGCCAAAGTTGCCGCCAAACCGGTATAATCGTTTTCATTAAGGTTTAAGTTTTCAATTTTCAAAGATTTATCCCAGATTTTATAGAGCATATCGCGACCAGAAGACAAATATGCCACCCCCCTGTAAAATCCGAAAATTGTTTTTTTCAATCCTGACGGAAGGGCTTTGTCCATCAATCGTTTTATCAACTTCGGTTCCATCATTTGTGCTAAATCATCCCGTTTTTCAGGGTTGATGTATTTCCAAAAAATGGCTGAACCATACCCCGAAACCATACTTAAAACAAGTTCGTTCTTTTCAGTCAACAAACCTTGCACTAAGGTTTCCAAAGCTATTTCGGGCTTTAACTTGCCCAACAACACATTTTCATAAAGATTGATATAACTATAACCCCTAGCGACATCATCCTGAATATTGGGAATTGCCGAAGCTTCCAAATGTTTCATCGGGAACACGCCGTAACCAAAAGCATCATAATTATAAATAATGGACTGCGGTTTTTTAACGCCCTTAAATTTGGCTATGTTTTGACTTTTTTGATTTAGACTCACCGGGACCACCTTTAAGGAATCGGGATACACCAACCCAATGGAAAAGTGTTGTGGCCAAAGATTATCGCTGCCATCCTCGGCTTGCTGCTCAATGCTGAAAGACTCAATTTTACCATCTCTATACACCACATTGTCGGTTATTATGGGCCGCCCGGGCTGGAACACCCATACTTCACTCCATTGTTTTAAATCGACGTCGGTTTCGGCATCGAGCAATGAAACCAAATCGTTCCAATCGGCATTACCGTTGGCAAAATCTTTTATATAATTCTGCATGCCTTTTCTAAAGCCCGTTTCGCCCACCAAAGCCTCCAATTGCCGCATCATTATGGGCGATTTGTGATAAATAATATTTCCGTAAAGTGTACCGGCATTTTTTAAATTATCGAGGGGTTGCTTAATGGGTGTAGCACCTTTTGTTCGGTCCTCACTATACGCGCTGGAATAATGTTCGCACATAAAATTAAGGCTGTGGTTCACCTCCGGAAATGCAGGTTCCGAAATTTTATCGGCCAAAAAATTGGCAAATACTTCCTTCAGCCACACATCGTCAAACCATTTCATCGTCACCAAATCGCCAAACCACATGTGTGCCGTTTCGTGGGCAATTAAATGACAGCGGTTCAGTTTTTGGTTTTGCGTGGCATGCCTATCTAAAAACAACGACGACTCTCTGTACTGAATAGCCCCTGGATGTTCCATTCCTCCGTATTGATACCCCGGAATGGCCGCAAAATCCAATTTCTGGAACGGAAACGGAAACTGTGTGTAATCTTCCAAAAACGAAAGCGATTGCTTATGGAATTTAAAAATCGGTTCCATACTGGCTTCAATTTTTTCTGTATCATTTTCCCTGTAAAGGAATTCCATGTTGAAACCGTCTAACATTTCACTTGTTTTTTCAAATTCACCGGCAACGAACGAGAACAAATAAGTACTCATCAAATCGGAAGTTTTAAATCTGTGCCTTATAGCATCTTCGAGTTCCTCTTCGACCTCCAATGCCGCGCCACTAAGCACCTTCCAATGTTTTGGCGCTGTAATATCTAGTAAGTAATAGGCCTTAATGTTGGGCTGATCAAAACACGGAAACAGGGTACTGGCACGATCGGGCACCAAAAGGGTGTACAGGTAATCGTCGTTTCGGTTTAAGGATTGTTCACCGGCATCAAAAAGGATATTAATTTGGTTTTTGCCAATTTTTAAATATTCTGAAGCTACAATAACATGTTCTTCTTCGTGGTTTATATCAATGGTTTTTCCGTTAACGGCAATCGTTTTCAAAAGCGAACTATCAGCATTAAAATCCAAATACAACGGATGCCTTAAATCGTTTATGGTTAAGCTTAAATCGAGTTCGGCATCGATGGGCTCGGACTTTTCTTCCGGAATATCAAAAGACAATGTATAAACCACATCGCTAACCTGTTGCTTTCGGTAATTGGCCAGCTCTAATGAAATGCCCGGACTCAACAATGATTTCGTTTCTTCTTTTGCACACGAAACCAACAAGAGAAACACCGAAATTAATGTTGCAATTTTTTTCATTCAAAAACTTTAGGGTTTTGTAAAAATACGAAAAGGCACAGTTTGCACCATGCCTCTTAAAGTTAAATTGATTTGCTGCTTATATTACGGCATCAACAATACCGTAAGCTACCGATTCTTCGGCGCCCATCCAATGGTCGCGATTAAAATCCTTCATTACTTTTTCAAAATCCTGACCGCAATTGTCGGCCAAAATTTTGGCACTCAATTCTTTGGTTTTTAAAATTTCCTGTGCTGTAATTTCAATATCACTGGCCTGCCCTCGCGCTCCGCCACTGGGCTGATGGATCATCACTCGGGCATGGGGCTGAATGAAACGTTTTCCTTTAGCACCCACGGAAAGTAAAATAGACCCCATGGAAGCTGCTAAGCCCGTACATATTGTTGACACATCGCTTTTTAATGATTTGATGCAATCGTACATGGCGAAGCCAGAAGTCACATAACCGCCCGGACTATTAATGTATAGGTGGATATCTTTCGTTTCGAGGGCATCTAAATAAAGTAGTCTATCGATAACGTGTTTGGCCGATTTATCATCTACTTGACCCCACAAAAACACTTTTCGTTCTTCCAGCAATTTACTGTCTATGGCGTCTTGAACTTTTATTGGTTTGCTCATAATATTCTTTTATTCTTTATTTTGTTCTAAAATAAAAAAAGGTTCGCCATATTGGCAAACCTTTTTGGCTTTCTTTTTCACGTATGTTTTGAGCATCAAATTTTTTATGCATTAAAAACACAATCCAAATTGGTGTTGGTTTTTAAATTTAGATGCCTAGAGTCATTTTACAAAAGCGAATCGATAGCGTCTGTGTAAGCATTTTTAGGCGCTACACCTACCTGTCTTCCAACAACTTCTCCATTTTGAAATACCAAAACCGTTGGAATGTTACGCACACCGTACTTAGCTGCAAACTCTTGGTTGGCGTCAACGTCTACCTTTCCTACAACGGCTTTACCATCGTATTCGTCGCTAATCTGTTCGATGATTGGACCTACCATTCTACATGGTCCGCACCAAGCTGCCCAAAAATCTACCAATACGGGTTTATCACTCTTTAATACTGTTTCTTCGAACGTTGCATCTGTTATCTCTAATGCCATGATATTTATACTTTAAATGTTTTCAACTTATTTTTATTTCACAAAATTAGTCAAAAAAAACTCTAAAGCTTACAAACCGACAATTTGTTTTCCTTATAGTTTTATCAATTCGTATTATTGTTCATCGTTCACTTAAACTCGCTTCAAATTACTTTTCTTCACAACAAAATAAAAACCAAAGAATAAACTACCTTTGTCTCTTTAAAAACCAAACCAGCCATTGCCATGACCAAGATAATGGTTATTATTCCTGCTTTTAACGAAGAAAGCTCCATTGCACATGTTATAAACGACATACCCAGTGTAGTGGATGAAGTTATTGTAGTAAGCAATAACTCTACCGACAATACGGAAACCAATGCCCAAAAAGCGGGCGCTACTGTTTTAAGCGAACCCCAAAAAGGCTATGGCTATGCTTGCTTAAAAGGATTGCAATATGTGGCTTCAAAAGTCGAAAAACCCGATATTATTGTTTTTCTTGATGGTGATTATAGTGATTATCCCGAAGAACTTACCAAAATAGTTGCCCCGATAGTTGATAATAATATTGACTTTGTAATTGGAGCCAGAATCAAACGACTGAGAGAACCAGGATCCATGACTTTACCACAAATTTTTGGAAATTGGCTAGCCACCACCCTTATGACCCTATTTTTTAGATCTAAATTCACTGATTTGGGACCGTTTAGAGCCATAAAATATGAAAAACTGCTGCGTTTGAACATGGAAGACAAAACCTACGGATGGACCGTAGAAATGCAATTAAAAGCCTTAAAACAAAAATTGACATATACCGAAATACCAGTAAATTACAGAAACAGAATTGGGGTCTCAAAAGTTTCAGGCACAATAAAAGGCGCTATATTTGCAGGCGTAAAAATATTGGGTTGGATTTTCAAATACAGCTTTAAATCATGATTTTAGAAACAGTAATTATTACCATATACAGTATTTCACTTTTGCTGATTTTCATGTATGCTTTGGCGCAATTAAATTTGCTGTTCAATTACCTTTCTTCAAAGAAGAAAACCGAAAACTGTCCTAAATTCGATTTATCTAAGCCTGAAGAAATCCCCTCCGTTACCATCCAGCTACCCGTTTACAACGAAATGTACGTTATGGAGCGTTTACTGGACAACATGGCCAAAATAGACTATCCGAAAAACAAACTGGAAATTCAAGTGCTTGACGATTCTACCGATGAAACGGTTGAAAGCACCAGAAAACATGTCGAAAAACTACAAGCTACCGGACTTAACATTCAGCACATTACCCGTACCGATCGAAAAGGCTTTAAAGCAGGCGCCCTAAAGGAGGGATTAAAAATAGCCAAAGGTGAATTTATAGCTATTTTCGACTCTGATTTTTTGCCGAAGCCCGATTGGCTAAAACGCACCGTGCCTTATTTTAAGGATAAAAAAATTGGCGTGGTACAAACCCGCTGGGGGCATATAAACCGCAATTACTCGTTACTTACCAAAATTCAGGCGTTTGCACTCGATGCCCATTTTACTTTAGAACAGGTAGGCCGAAACAGCAAAGGCCACTTTATTAATTTTAATGGCACTGCTGGGCTTTGGCGAAAAACCTGTATTATTGATGCCGGCAACTGGGAGGGTGATACCCTTACAGAAGACCTCGACCTGAGTTACCGCGCCCAGTTAAAAAACTGGAAATTCAAATATCTGGAAGATGTTGAAACACCTGCCGAACTTCCCGTTGTAATCAGTGCGGCACGCTCACAGCAATTTAGATGGAACAAAGGCGGAGCTGAAAATTTCAGAAAAATGCTGGGTCGGGTTATAAAAAACCACAACATTTCATTAAAAACTAAAGTACATGGTTTGTTACACCTACTTAATAGCACCATGTTTTTAAATGTTCTTATTGTTGGCGTTTTAAGCGTTCCGATGCTATACATAAAAAATGAGTACGCCCACTTGCATGCCTATTTTTATGTAATGAGCTTTTTCGTGATTAGTACCATTATCTTTTTTGTTTGTTTTTGGTTTATGTATAAAAACACTTATGGCAGCGGGCTGAAGAACTTCATTAAATACGTAGGTATGTTTTTTACGTTTTTTTCCATAGCCATGGGGTTTTCGCTTCACAATTCCATTGCGGTTATTGAGGGCCATATGGGAAAAAAATCAGAATTTGTGCGTACTCCAAAATTCAACCTCAGCAAATACAAAGACAACTGGAAAAACAACAAGTACTTGAAGAAAAACCTATCAGTACACTTGATTTTTGAAGGTTTGCTGATGCTATATTTTGGTTTTGGGATGTACAGTGCCTTTATTGTAGGCAATCAGGGTGGCGATTTTGGGCTTTTCCCGTTTCACCTCATGTTATTTGCTGGATTTGGGTATGTGTTTTTTAAATCGTTGGCTTCTAAGGCTTAATGTCTATCTGTATCGCTGAAGGGGTAAAAACAGTTAAAGTAAACAGCTTTATCCAACATTTCAAATTAGCCCTATATTTGGATTATGCAGCCTAACACAATATTTTTTAAACTGTACAAACTCCCCTTACTCCTGGCCTTATCCTGCGGGTTTCTCTATTGGACTTTTGCTTATGATTTAGCCAGAACGGACTACATAAAACTTTTAACGCTTTATGTGGGCTTGTTCGTCTTGTTTTACAAACTGGTCCAAATTTTCAAAAATCAAATTGCTTTTTTAAGCTATTTGGCATTTGGGTTTCGAGCTATTTTTATTTTGGCCATTCCCAACCTTTCACAAGATTTTTACCGATTTATTTGGGACGGAAGAATGATTTTTGAAGGCATTAACCCCTATTTATTTACTCCCGAATCGTTTATAAGCACCGGCGAATTTCCAATCGCCCAAGCCCAAGAACTTCACAAAGGCATGGGCGTCCTCAACGCCAGTCACTTTAGTAACTACCCTCCTATCAACCAACTATGCTTTGCCATTGCCGCTTTGGTTTCCGGAAAGAATATTTTAGGTTCGGTAGTTGTTATGCGTTTAATCATTATTGCAGCCGATTTCGGAACGCTTTTCTTTGGAAAAAAACTGCTGAAAAAATTGAATATGCCTGCCCATCATATTTTTTGGTATGTTTTAAATCCGTTTATCATCATCGAACTCACCGGAAACCTCCATTTTGAAGGCGTGATGATTTTCTTTTTAATTTGGGGTTTGTATTTGCTCCACTCTGGAAAGTGGCAATGGTCAGCCGTAGTATTGGCACTGTCTATCTCAACCAAACTCATTCCATTGTTGTTTTTACCTTTGTTTTTTCAGTGGTTTGTTAAACGAGACGTCATTGCGAGAGGAACGAAGCAATCTTTTGAAAATCACGAGATGCCGAAACAATTCCGAAAGCCTTCGGTACAGCATATCGAAAACAAAAACAAGGCTACCATATTCGTAGAAATAAAAAGACTATTTATATTTTACTCTATTGTTTTAGGGGCTACGCTTTTGCTTTTCATACCGTTTTTTTCTTCAGAATTTATCAGCAACTACAGCCAAACCGTAGCATTGTGGTTTCAAAATTTTGAATTTAACGCCAGCCTGTATTACATTGCCCGAGCGATCGGATATACCTTTCGGGGTTACAATGAAATTGCCATTATTGGAAAATTTACGGCTATAATCGTGTTTGTTTTTGTTTTGGCTTTGTCATTTTTAAGAAAGAACGAAGCCACGGTAAAACTGATCACTGCCATGCTATTCGCTTTATCCTTTTATTATTTTACAGCGACAACGGTACACCCTTGGTATCTCGCCATGCTTTTAGCTTTATCGGTGTTTACGAACTATAAATTTCCTTTGGTGTGGACTTTTATGATTGTTTTAAGCTACCTGGCCTACCTCAACGTAAATAGCGCAGACAAATCAGAAAACCTTTGGATTATCGCTTTGGAATACATAGTGGTTTATGCTGTTTTTATTTGGGAAGTTTTTATAAAAAAGGCCACCAAAGTGGAAGCCTAAATTTTTACAAATAGAATAAATAGCAGAACCTTAAAAAAAACTAACTTAATAATATTCAATATAATGAGATTTCTCGACATAAGTTTATCTTGAGCGGAGTCGAAAGGCTCGAAATGAATAAGATACGCTTTTTTTCAACCCCAAATTTTCAAAAATAAACTGAAAGCTTTAATTTCTAAACTTTCTCCAAAAGCGTAATGGTATTTATTTCTTCTTCATCATCATTGCCATGTTCGTCTTTGGTCACTTTAATGGTTTTATTAAAAGTGATTTTAAACTTAGTGCCCACTAATTTTTCAGAATTTAAATCGAATGCTTTTAGAACACTTTCTTCAACCCTTTGAAAGGTTAAAGTATATTCCATGCCATCTTTTCCTTTAGTGACAAAGCTATAACCGTAATCCTCCTTTCCATCGTAAGAAGCATAAACCACAAGCCCCTCTTGATCTGAATTCGTAATATACATATCATTTATCCCATCACTTGTCACAAAACTTGCACTGAAAAAACACAGGGCAAACAAACCGCTCAACATCACTATTTTTTTCATTGTCATCATTTATCAATTAAGTTAACATACTGCTTTTTGTATTCAAAACACACAATAAATCAATGTATTAAATATACGTAATTCCATTCGCTTATTAAAACAAATAAAAAGCACCAACTAAGGCTTGGTAATTAAAGGGGCTTTAAACTTTGTACGCGATAAATAACATCGTCGCCATCTTCGTCCTCAACAAATGCCATTTTAAACTCTTTATCAACTAAGCTTTTATCGTTTTTTAAATCGAATTGCTTCAAAACGCGTGGATGCACCTCCTCAAAGGCCAACTCTTCGCCGTTTTCTAACCAAAACCTAAAGTAACCGTTTTTGTAGGACTTAAAAACAGCCGTTCTCATAATACTTTCTTATTTAATAATTAATTATCGTCGTCTGGGTCTTCATCCATCATATCGGGATCCTGCACGGCATCTGGATCATTTCCAGAGTAATCTTCATAATCGTCCTCGTCATAGTTCTCCATGGTCATGGCCAACTTAGTGCTCACCTTTACTAAATATTTGGTATCGGCCGTGGTTACTTCAACGGCTTCAATAATTTCGTTGTGCTGATTCCTAAAGGATATAATATGGTCGTCATCATAGCCATCGGGGTATTTTTCAACCAATAATGCTAAAATTTCTGGTGTTAATTTTTTAAAATCTACAATGACACGTTTTAAATTATCATTTCTATTTTTCATCAATTTGATTTTTTAATTTAGGGTAAAGTTTTTTGAGTTTGTTGTTCTAAAGATAGCATTTATGACGATTTTTTGCGAATAACATCATAAAAATCTTTCCTGCGGTCTTTTAGATTTTTTACTGCGCCAAACGAATGCAGTTCGCGCAATAAACTAATATCGACATCGGCTACCAATATCATTTCGGTGTTTGGTGTAGCCTCGGCTTTTATACCATTACTCGGAAACGAAAAGTCGCAGGGCGTAAACACCGCCGATTGCGCATATTGAATATCCATGTTGTTGACATTGGGCAAATTCCCAACGCTTCCGGCAATGGCCACATAACATTCGTTCTCCACGGCACGCGCTTGTGCACATAGCCTAACACGTGAATAGCCGTTTTGGGTATCAGTTAAAAAGGGCACAAACAGAATGTCCATGCCTTCGTCGGCCAACAAACGTGACAGTTCCGGAAATTCGGAATCGTAACAAATTAATATACCTATTTTACCGCAATCTGTATCAAAAGCCTTTAGCTGGTTGCCTCGTTGCAAACCCCATACTTTGGCTTCATCGGGCGTTACGTGAATTTTTTCATAACGCTCTACACTGCCATCACGCTTGCATAAATAGCCCACATTATATAGCTTATCGTTTACCACCTCGGGCATGCTCCCGGAAATGATATTGATATTGTATGAAATTGAAAACTCCTTCAGTTTGTTAACAATGGTTTCGGTGAATTTAGCCAATTCCCTAATGGCATCGGGTTCGTGCAAATGGTTGAACTCGGCCATGAGTGGCGCATTGAAAAATTCCGGAAACATGGCAAAATCCGACCGGTACGCCGCAACGCTATCTATAAAATACTCTGCCTGTTGCATGAGGTCATCCAAACTTTTATAAGGGCGCATTTGCCACTGGATAAGCCCTAATCGCACCACTGTTTTTACGGTACTGGCCTTTTTGCTGGGCTTGGTGTAATAGATATTGTCCCACTCCATTAAAACGGCATATTCGTTTGAAGCGGTATCGCCCTCCAGATAACCTTTAAGCACACGTACCGGATGAAAATCGTTGGAAATTTGAAAATTCAAAACCGGATCGTGAATTTCCTTTTGCTTTACCTTTTCAATATACTGTTTGGGTGTTAAATCTTTATGCTTGTGGTAATTGGGCATCCTCCCACCAAAAACAATACTTTTTAGATTCAGTTTTTCGCAAACTTCCTTTCGGTAATCGTAAAGTCGTCGCCCTAAACGCAAGCCCCTGTACTGTGGCTTGATGAATACATCGATACCATACAGCACATCGCCCTCTGGGTTGTGGTTTTTAAACGATTCGCCTTCAATAATATCGTTGTACGTATGGTCGTCGTCAATGCTATCAAAATCTACGATAAGCGAAAGTGCACAACCGGCAATATCGCCATCTACCAAAATAACCACCTGCCCTTCTGGGAACATCGAGGTTAATTTTTCAATGTGGTGCTTTTTCCAATAGGAATTGAGCACACCGCCGTACGACTCTAAAGTAGCGACTTTAAGCTCTTCAAAATCATCAACGGTTAAGTATCGAAGCTCAACGTTTTCTATGTTTTCAATTTTAGACATTACCAGCCCAATAAATATGCAAAAATTAACGGTGCCACAATGGTAGCGTCACTCTCTACGATAAACTTCGGGGTATCGATATCCAATTTACCCCAAGTTATTTTTTCGTTTGGAACAGCTCCGGAATACGACCCGTAACTTGTGGTACTGTCGCTAATTTGGCAAAAGTAACTCCAAAACGGCGTATCGGTACGCTCCATATCTTGATACAGCATGGGCACTACACAAATGGGAAAATCGCCTGCAATGCCTCCACCTATTTGAAAGAACCCAATACCCTTTTCTGAATTATCGGTGTACCAATCGGCCAAAAAGGTCATGTATTCAATACCCGATTTCATGGTACTAGCCTTTAATTCACCTTTCAACACATAGCTCGCGAAAATATTCCCCATGGTACTGTCTTCCCAACCTGGACATACAATAGGCAAGTTTTTTTCGGCCGCAGCGTACATCCAAGAATCCTTTATATCAATTTCGTAATATTCTTCCAAAACACCAGAAAGCAACATTTTGTACATGTATTCATGTGGCAGATAACGCTCGCCTTTATCGTCGGCTTCCTTCCAAATATCGTAAATATGTTTTTGTAAACGACGGAAGGCTTCTTCCTCTGGAATACAAGTATCGGTTACACGGTTCAATCCTTTTTCAAGCAAATCCCACTCCTCCTTCGGCGTTAAATCACGGTAATTAGGCACACGCTTGTAATGTGAATGTGCTACCAAATTCATGATATCTTCTTCCAAATTGGCGCCCGTACAAGAAATAATCTGCACTTTATCCTGACGAATCATTTCTGCAAAGCTTTTGCCCAACTCGGCAGTACTCATCGCACCTGCCAACGACACCAACATTTTCGCTCCGTTATTTAGTTGCGCCTCGTAGCCTTTGGCGGCATCTACCAAAGCGGCAGCGTTAAAATGTAAATAGTGTTTTTCTATAAATTGGGAAATCGGTCCTCTAGTAGTTGTCATCGTCATTAAATTTTAAGTTATTGTTTTTCTGTGCCGAGTTATCGTAAGCATTGTCGTATTCGTCATCCACCTCTTCGTCCAAAAATTTATAGCTCAACATTTTGTAATACAATTTGGCGGCTAAGAAATCGGACGACTTTTCATTTTTATTGGGGCAAAGTTCAACAATATCGAACCCTACCACATTTTTTTCAGCAAACACCTGTTTTAAAAACTCCAAGGTTTCGTACCATAACAAACCTCCTGGCTCAGGTGTTCCGGTACTTGGTAAAATCGACGGATCGAAGGCATCCAAATCGAACGTGATAAAAACGTTATCGGTCATCTGATCGATGGCCGAATCCACCCAAGTATCATCCACCGCCATATCATGGGCGAAATAGGTTTTCTCCTCGTCCATTACGGTTTTTTCCATAATATCCATAGAACGGATGCCCACTTGAATCAAGTTCGTGGTTTGGCTCGCTTCGTAAACTGCACAGGCATGGTTACATGTAGTGCCTTCGTATTCTTTTCTCAAATCGGCATGTGCATCGATATGCAACACCGTTAAGTTCGGATACATCTCGTTAAAGGCACGAATGGTACCAATGGAAATGGAATGTTCGCCACCAAAAACAGTCACGAATTTATTTTTTTTGATGTATTTTTTTGTGGTTTGATGCACCGCTTCAACCATCGCCTCTGGCGAACTATTTTCAGTTACCGCATCAGCCAAAAACACCCCTTGTTGATACACTTCGGTACCGGTTTCAATATCGTAAAGCTCCATATTTTCTGAAGCATCTAAAAAAGCATCAGGGCCTTTATCGGCACCTTTTTGCCAAGTACTCGTACCATCATATGGCACGGGAATTAAAACAATTTTTGCACGTTCTAATTTTGCAAATTCTTCTGGAATTCCAGCGTAAGTTTTCATCTGTTGGTAATTATTGTTTTTCGGAAGTTTCAAATTCGTCAACCTCAACCTCGGCTGATTCGTTTTGACCATTTTGATACCCCAATATTTTTAGTAAATCTTCACTTTTTTGTTGTTCGCTAAACAGCCTTGTGGTTAGCTTTCCATTTTCGTCCCGATCGATTAAAACATGCTTTGGCGATGGAATTAAACAGTGTTGCAGTCCGCCAAAACCACCAATAGTTTCTTGGTATGCGCCCGTATTGAAAAACCCAATGTACAGGGGTTTATCTTTGTTGTATTTGGGTAAGTAAATGGCATTCATGTGCTGTTCGCTGTTGTAATAATCGTCGCTATCGCAGGTCAACCCACCCAAAAGCACACGCTCGTAGGTGTCTTGCCAACGGTTAACCGACAACAAAATAAAGCGCTTATTAATCGCCCAGGTATCCGGTAAAGTGGTGATGAACGACGAGTTAATCATGTTCCATTTTTCGCGGTCGTTTTGCTGTTTTTGGTACAACACCTCATAAATGGCTCCACCACTTTCACCAACGGTAAAGCTTCCAAATTCTGTAAAAATATGGGGCACATCTA
Source organism: Tamlana crocina (assembly GCF_012037625.1). Lineage (NCBI taxonomy): Bacteria > Pseudomonadati > Bacteroidota > Flavobacteriia > Flavobacteriales > Flavobacteriaceae > Tamlana > Tamlana crocina. Next base: position 156,151 of record NZ_JAAVJS010000008.1, on the reverse strand, counting down.
CTTCTTCCTCTTCACAGGTGAGTTTAATTTGATTGATAATTTCATCAATCATGTATTCATAATCAAACTCAAATGCCAATGAATTTTTTATCGGGAACCCTCCACCAATGTTAAGACTATCCAACGACGGACAAATCTTTTTCAAGCTGATGTACACCTTTAGGCATTTCAGCAATTCGTTCCAATAATAAGCGTTATCTCGAATACCGGTATTAATGAAAAAGTGAAGCATTTTAAGTTCAACTTTTTTATTTCCGGCAATCTGATTTTTATAAAACGGCACGATGTTTTTGTAACCAATGCCCAATCGCGAGGTGTAAAACTCAAATTTTGGTTCTTCTTCCGAAGCAATACGTATACCTACCTTAAACTTGCCTTTTATTTCTTTTGAAAGCAAATCCATTTCCTCGTAATTATCAATAATAGGAATGGCATTTTTATGGCCACTGTTAATTAAACGTGCAATGTTAGTAACATACTGCGCACGTTTAAAACCGTTACTGATTACAAAAGTATCGTTGGTTATTTTACCCTCCTTTTTCAGACGTTCTACAATATCGATATCGAAAGCCGAGGAGGTTTCAATATGAATATCGTTCTTCAACGCCTCGTCCATCACATGCTTAAAATGCGAACTTTTGGTACAGTAGCAATAGTTGTATTTGCCTTTGTAATCATGCTTTTCAATAGCATTGGCAAACCACGTTTTGGCCCTGTTGATGTTGTTCGAAATTTGTGGCAGGTACGTAAATTTTAACGGTGCGCCATACTCTTTTGTGAGCTGCATTAAATCGATATCATGAAAATGCAACTGTCCTTTATCAACCTTAAATTCTTCTTGCGGAAAATCATAAGTTTGATTTATTAAATCAATATATTTAGTATTCAATTTATTTTTAATTAAAATTAAAGATGTAATTACTAGATTAACTACAGGTTAAGTTAATAAAAAATAAACACTATCAAATTTGGATCTCGCGCTGGGTAGTAGGCACAAAAGCATATTCATGCTGTACAGCATATATTGGCGATACGGAAGTTAGCTTTAAAATTCGGTTGCTTAAACGATAAGCTGCTTTTGAATATGACTTCCTAATTTTCAAAAGCCCGAACGTAGAAACAGATTTCAATTTGTTCAGCTAAAAAGTGAGACAAATGTAAATTATTTTTTAACATGTGAAACTTTTTTTATTTTTTTTTTAAAACCACGCCTAAACCCCTTTTCCATTAACTATCAACCTGTTACGTGTTTAAAATACTAAAGTCAAATCCAAAATAGGCTGGCGGAGCGCTTATATTGGGCAAAGCAGAAGGAATAGGCACAAGCTGAAGTATTGTGGACGAATGTATTGATTGCCCCCATAGCTACCCGAGTCACTACAGTTCTTAATCCTACCCATTTCAAAAAATTTCAAAAAAAACTGCTCACATTTCTGTTTTGGGCCGATGTACATTTATAACCATTAAAAACAAATACTATGTTACGAAAAACATTTAGCCTTTTCATTATTTTTTTAATTACAGCAAGCACACAAGCCCAAGAACTAAATTTGGCCGCCACAGCAGGTTACCTGAACCTCAATTCAATATTTAAGGTAGATGGCGAAAAATGGGATTTAGATTTTGATAGCAGCGGATTTTATATTGGCGCCCAAAGTGAATTTGAAATTACCGACGAGATAAACCTAAAACCTGAACTACTCGTTGCCATAAACAACGAGGGCAACACCCTTTATCTTGGCTTTTTGGGCGGTTATGAAATTACAGAAGAATTTAGCGTTTTAGCAGGACCTTCTATTAATTACCTACTGGAGGAAGTGGTTGACAATTACAGCAAACTTGGTGTTTTCATTACTTTTGGGGCAGAATATAGCTTTACCGAAAAAATCTATGCTCAAGCCAAGTACGGCGTGCAGCTGAATAATTTTTATACTGGCACCGCAGACCTTAGTTCAAAAATCAATTTTTTACTCTTTGGGGTGGGATATAAATTTTTATAGTTGTTTTTGTTAGTCAAGTTGAAAGGCATGTTTACGAATAAACTAAACATGCCTTTCTTTTTTAGCCTACAAAGTGCCTCTATTGGCCTGTTCGCGCTCAATGGCTTCAAAAAGCGCTTTAAAATTGCCTGCACCGAAACCTCGGGCACCCATCCGTTGGATGATTTCAAAAAACAAAGTCGGTCTATCCTCAACAGGTTTGGTGAAAATTTGTAACAAATAGCCCTCCTCGTCGGCATCAATCATAATTCCCAATTTTTTTAGTGTTTCAATATTTTCACGTAATTGGTGGCTGTGTTCTTCCAAACGCCCCGGAACGGCTTTATAATATGCTTCGGGTGGTTTCGATAAAAATTCAACGCCGCGCTCCCTTAATTGCGAAACTGTATTGATAATATCGTCGGTCGCCACAGCGATATGTTGCACGCCAGAACCTTCATAGAAATCGAGATATTCTTCAATTTGTGATTTCTTTTTGCCTTTTGCGGGTTCGTTAATCGGGAATTTTATGCGGCCATTACCATTGCTCATCACCTTGCTCATGAGTGCTGAATATTCGGTGTGAATCTGTTTATCGTCAAACGACAAAAAGTTCTCAAAACCCATCACATCTTCATACCATTTCACCCATTTATTCATCTGCCCCCAACCCACATTACCAACCATATGGTCGATATATTTCAAGCCAACCGGCGAAGGATTATAGTCGGATTTCCACGCTCTGAATCCCGGTAAAAATGTGCCTTTATAATTTTTCCGTTCTACAAACATGTGCACCGTTTCACCGTAGGTGTAAATTCCTGAACGGACTACTTCACCCTTTCCGTCAGTTTCAACGGCTGGCTCCATAAACGATTTTGCCCCTCGGCTCGTGGTTTCTTCGTAAGCTTTTCGGGCATCTTCCACCCAAAGGGCAATGACTTTTACGCCATCACCGTGTTTTACGATATGGTCGTTTATGGGCGATTTGCTATTGAGCGGCGTGGTTAGCACCAATTTGATTTTATCTTGTTTCAGCACATAACTCACCGAATCTTTCGAGCCCGTCTCCAAGCCTTTATAGGCATATGACTGAAACCCAAAAGCCGTTTTGTAAAAGTGTGCGGCCTGTTTGGCATTGCCTACGTAGAATTCAACGTAATCGGTTCCCAAAAGTGGCAGAAAGTCCTGTGCGCCTTCAAATATTTTTTCCAATCCGTAGTTTACTGATTTTATGTCTTTACTCATATTATGCCCCTCTTAATCTCCCCGAAGGGGAGAAACTCAAATCGGGAATTTGAATTTTTCTATATTATATCTAATTTAATTGCACTAACATTCCTCAAATTAAACCTGGAGCATTCTATCTCCCTCCTTTGGAGGGGTTAGGGGAGGCTCATATCCACGACTTAAAATAACTCTCATCGGCTATTTTCATGGCCTCTTCCGTTACTTGTAGTGGTTTAAAAGTATCGACCATTACGGCGAGCTCTTCGGTTTTGGTTTGCCCAATACTACGCTCAGTGGCACCGGGATGCGGACCGTGCGGAATGCCGGCTGGATGCAGTGAAATATGCCCAACCTCAATATCGTTTCTGCTCATAAAATCGCCATCTACATAATACAGTACCTCGTCGCTATCAATATTGCTGTGATTGTAGGGCGCGGGAATGGACTGCGGATGGTAATCGTACAGCCGCGGCACAAAACTGCACACTACAAAAGTATCGGTTTCAAATGTTTGGTGTACTGGTGGCGGCTGGTGGATGCGCCCCGTAATAGGCTCAAAATCGTGGATTGAAAACGCATACGGATAATTATAGCCATCATAACCCACCACGTCAAACGGATGAGATGCGTAAACCATCTCGATGATATCGTTTTGCTTTTTAACTTTGATTAAAAAATCGCCATTTTCGTTATGGGTTTCCAATTCCTGTGGGCGACGGATATCGCGCTCACAATACGGTGCGTGTTCCAACAATTGTCCGAACCAATTTCGGTAACGCTTTGGCGTGTAAATGGGCCGATGCGACTCGACTATAAATAGCCTGTTATCTTCAGAATCAAAATCTATTTTATAGATAATTCCACGAGGCACCAATAGATAATCTCCATATTTGAAATCGAGATTCCCCAGGTGTGTTCTTAATTTTCCCGAGCCTTTGTGGATAAAAATCAATTCGTCGGCATCGGTATTTTTATAAAAATAATCGGTTATTGATTTTTTGGGTGCCGCCAATATGATTCCACAATCGTTGTTGAACAAAATGGTTTTTCGGCTGTCGAGATAATCGTTTTCGGGCTTTACCTGAAAGCCTTTGAATTGGTACGATTGAATGTTATTGGCCTTGGCAATTTTAGGCGCCATACTGTACTGGTTTTTAATTTCCTTAACCTGTGTGGGGCGTTGCTCGTGGTAACTGTTGGTAGACATACCATCGAAACCAATGGTGCCGAACAACTGCTCGTAATACAAACTGCCGTCGGGCTTTCTAAATTGCGTATGCCGCTTGTGCGGAATGTTTCCTAATTTATGATAAATGGGCATTTTCGTTTAGTTTAGATCTGCTCATCGTTCGGAAAAGCCCAAACCACGAGCAATAATAGATTAACAATCAACTATATAAAGATACTAAAATTAAGGGGATTCCTGCTTGGTCATTTACTTTAGCCGAAATACAAACAGGAACAACAAAAATGCCGACTTATTCAGGATTTCTCTTGATAAGGAAATGAAGAAATTGCAATAAGTCTTTCCAAAAAGGTTTCATAACTTAACAAATATCGGAAAAAATTTTCATTCAATCAAACCAGGGAATAAATTCAATTCAAAGCAAGTTTAGAAACCATCAAAACCAAAAACCAATATTAAAAAACCATTTGCCCTGACCGCGTTCGGGCGAATAACTGTATTTGGCCTGAACGGGACCTAAAAAGGTTTCAATGGCGTAACCCAGTGCATAACCCCTATAATCGGGTAAGGTAAACCACTCTCCAGTATCGAAAATATTATCGTCAATATTCGCCCAATTGCCCTCTAAAGTAATGTGATGCTTTTTTATGATTTCGTAATCGGCCACCATCAGTGCCTTCACATAGCTGTTTCCTGTAAGTGAAATAAAATCGTACCCCAAAAAGGGTACAAAATTGTTTATTAAATTATTGCCATATCCGCCCAAAGCAAAATCTAAAGTTTGGGTAGATTTATCGCCCAATTTGAATCCGCCACTGGTTTGTAAGTTGAACGACAATTTATCTGAAATACTAAAAGCATAGCCCATATCGGCCTTGGCTATGGAGAAACTTTTAAAGTTTTCAACAAAATGAGAAGCATGAAAATAAATATTTAAGTGCCCATTAAAGTATAAGCCCTTTTTAGGAAAATATATATTATCGTAAGTATCGAGTTTTAGGTTTCCGAATAAACTGAAATAATCGGTATTTTCGAATAAAAATTCGTCATCAGGGTTATTGCCCGAAATAGTTTCCGAATCAATTTCCAAACGTTTGTGCTCGGCACCCATACTCAACGAAAAATCGCGTCTAAACAGTGTTTGCAAATAAAACTGATTGGTTTGATCTTTAAGCTTTACACCTATTTTATTCAATCCCGTTGCCGTTATTTCCTCTTCATCCAACAAAAGCTGGGCATTTATGTTTTTATTGAATTGATTGTACCGCGAACGCAAACCAATACTCCAATAAAACCCTTTGTCAATTAAATAATCAAAATTATAGCGCACGTTATCACCAAGAATAACATCAAGCGAAGCCACATCGTTTTTAAAGAATAAGCGTTTTTGGGTTAAATTTACCAAAGCGGCACTTTTGTACAACTCATCGTAGTGGATGCCCAATTTCAAAAAGGTATTTACCTGAGACTCTTTAATATTTGCCATAAAACTGTATTCTCCGGCATTTTCCGTACGCTTTAATTCGTACTGAAACACATCGAAATTATTGGTGGCCACCACATTGTAAATACCTTCGTTAAAATCTTTGTAGCTTATTTTTTCATCGGTTTTTAATTTCAGTTTTCCTAAAATATATGCCCGGGTGTAGTTTTCGTTCCCTGCAATTTCAAAATTTTTAATGCTTATGCTATCGATTGGTTTTTCGAGAAACGGTTGTTTATTTCCACAATTTTTGGATGCCAATGTTCTCAATACATTCAACTTAAACCATGCTGCTTCTTGCCCTTCGTTTATTATTTTATCGCCCTCGTCAAACGAAATCACATTAAAATCTTTGATATTGGGCTTTATGTAAATATCGGTTTTTGGAGCCTTTTCCTTCATGGCGTTAATGGTACGAAAATTATTGATTTGAATCAGTACATCGGGCGCCGAAGCCAGTTCTTCCCTGTTGGACAAACCGTCCTGAACATCTACCCCAATAATAACATCCATGCCTTTGTTGCGCAGCTCATCAATAGGGTAATTGTTCACCACTCCGCCATCAATCAAAATTTTATCGTCGATAATCACCGGCTGAAATAGCGAAGGCAACGCTCCACTGGCCACCATAGATTGGGCCAGGTTTCCTTTATCCAACACCACTTGTTCGCCCGTTTCCATGTTGGTAGCTATGCAGAAAAAAGGAATGGGCAGTTTATCAAAATCTTGAATATGACTAACGTTTAACGCCAATTTTAAAAGTAAACCATATACATTGTGACCCCTCGATAAGGCCGAAGGCAACTTTACCTTAAGCTTGTTAAACGGCAAGGTAACGGCATAACGCTCTGAATTATCGCGTTCGTAAAAGGCTTTCGATTCGCGGGGCAAATCGTCGTTTATAATATTATCGAAATCGACTTCCTGAAAAATGGAATCGAGCTGTTTTCCGGTGTACCCCGAAGCATAAAGTCCGCCAATGATTGCCCCCATACTGGTGCCTGCCACATAATCGACCTTTATGCCCAAACTATCAATCACCTTTAAAACCCCAATGTGCGCCAAGCCTTTTGCTCCGCCGCCACTCAACACCAAACCGATTTTAGGCTTAGTATTCTCTGGCTCGATGTTTTGCGCTTTCGCGGAAAATAGCGTGAGAAAGCTTAGAATTAATATGACAATGTGGGTTTTCAATGTAACCAATTTTAAGTTTGCCCTATTTAAAATGAGCTCCGGGCAATTCGTGCTTTTCGATAATTTTGTTCAAACGGGTTAGCGATGTGTTTTCTATTACGTTTGTATCAATTCTCAACTCTGCGCTTTGGGTTTGTAATATATATTCCCCTGCAAATATTTTGAAGTTTTCAACCTCACTAAATTTTAGTGCTTTACCAAATATGCCGTGCTTTTTGATAACATTGTTATTTATAGTTAAATATTGGTTTACATACTCATAGATAAACTGTAGCAGATACATTAGCGAGATACCACAATAACCATAGTCTGTCCAATCTATTTTTTCCTCATTTGCCAAATGGAAAACTGCAAAAACCAGCCAAACAACACCAATTACTAAATTAGAATACAACCGCTTCTTTTTATATTTAATCTTTATCATTTGAGCTATTTTACTTCGTTCTTATGATAATAATCATAAACCTTTTTGGCACGTGATACGCCAACCACATCTTCCAATTCGTCTAGTTTGGCATGTGCTACGCGTTTGGCCGATTTAAACTTTTTCAACAACTCCACTACTGTTTTTTCGCCCACCCCTGGAATGGTCTCCAACTCGGTGTTCAACGCACTTTTACTCCGTTTGTTTCGGTGATGCTCAATACCAAAACGGTGCGCTTCGTTTCGCAACTGCTGGATGACTTTTAGCGTTTCGCTTTTCTTATCTAAATATAAGGGAATTGGATCGTTTGGATAAAATAATTCTTCCAAACGTTTAGCAATTCCGATAATAGCAATTTCACCTCTTAAATGGAGCGCATCGAGACTTTTTAAAGCCGATGACAACTGCCCTTTTCCACCGTCGATTATGATAAGTTGCGGCAAGGGTTGCTCTTCGTCCAAAAGCCGTTTGTAACGGCGATATACCACTTCTTCCATCGAAGCGAAATCGTCTGGCCCTTCCACGGTTTTAATGTTAAAATGGCGGTAATCTTTTTTACTGGGTTTGCCGTTTTTAAACACCACGCAAGCCGCTACGGGATTGGTGCCTTGAATGTTCGAATTATCGAAACACTCGATATGCCGCGGCTCTTCACTGAGCCTTAAATCAGCTTTCATTTGCGCCATAATACGGTTGGCGTGCCTATCGGGGTCTACAATTTTTATTTGTTTAAACCGCTCCATCCTAAAATATTTGGCGTTACGGAGCGACAAATCCAATATGTGTTTTTTATCGCCCAACTTGGGAACGGTGACTTTCAAATCCTCTCCCAACTCGACTTTAAACGGCACATAAATTTCTTTGGATTTTGAATTGAAGCGTTGCCGGATTTCGGTAATGGCCAGCTCCAACAATTCTTTGTCGGTTTCGTCGAGCTTCTTTTTAATTTCTAAAGTATGCGCCCGAATGATGGAACCATACGACAGCTGTAAAAAATTGATGTAGCCATAACTCTCGTCGCTTACTATAGCAAACACATCTACATTGCTGATTTTTGGGTTTACCACAGTCGATTTGGCTTGATAGTTTTCCAGCACCTCCAGTTTTTCCTTTATTTTCTGGGCTTCCTCAAACTGCATATTGTTTGCAAATTCAAGCATCTGGGCTTTAAACTGCTGTAACGAATCCTTAAAATTTCCTTTTAAAATTTCTTTAATCGCTTTTATGTTTTCGTTGTATTCAGTTTCAGATTCAAGACCTTCGCACGGGCCTTTACAATTACCCAAATGGTACTCTAAACACACTTTGTACTTTCCGGCATCCACTTTTTCTTCTGAAAGGTTATAATTGCAAGTGCGCAAACTGTACAGCCCTTTTATTAAATCGAGTAGTGTAAGCACGGTTTTACCGCTGGTGTACGGCCCAAAATATTCGCTACCATCCTTGATGACCCGTCGGGTGGAAAACACCCTTGGGAAACGCTCTTTTTTTATGCAAATCCACGGATAAGATTTATCGTCCTTCAGCATTACATTGTAGCGTGGCTGGTATTTTTTAATGAGGTTATTTTCCAACAGCAGTGCATCGGTTTCAGTATCGACCACAATATGCTTTATTTCGGCTATTTTCTTAACCAACACCCGCGTTTTACCACTATCGTGGGTTTTATTGAAATAAGAACTGACCCGTTTTTTTAAATTTTTGGCTTTACCAACATAAATAATAGTACCCTCTTTATCGTAGTATTGGTACACTCCGGGCAGGTTGGGCAGGGTTTTTAACTGTATCTCTAAATCGGGGGTATCCATTGTTGTAAAGGTAATTATTTTAATTTTTCCATTCGTAAAATCAACTCCGAATAAATGCTTATATTTTATGAAAGTTTTTGGCCGATGGATGAATTATTTATCTACATTGCGCCACTTTTTGAAAAACCTAACAAACAGGCAAAAAGTTTGAAGCCGCCCCGTAAAATGCGGGCTGGCGCGTTAGGGATAGAGGCATTGTTGGAGCTCTCCCTTTTTTTGGGAAGCGACTGCCGAAAGCCCGGCCAACGCCATAAACATTGAAAAAATTAAAATGAAAAAAATTATAGGACGTGTTGATATTGTTGATTTCCCAAAACTGGGACTCTTTAATATTGACGTAAAAATTGACACCGGGGCTTACACCTCGGCCATCCATTGCTCGAAAATTATCGAGGAAAACAATACACTGCGCTGCATTTTTAACAGCAAAACCCATAAAAACTTCGGTAAGACCGAAATTATTTTTGAGGAATTTTCGAGAACCGACGTGAAAAGCAGCAACGGATTTAAGGAAAACCGCTATAAAGTAAAATCTGAAGTGGTATTTTTTGGAAAAACGTACAAGATTAACTTAACTTTAAGCACCAGAGACGATATGAGGTTTCCTGTTTTGATTGGCAGGCAGTTTTTAAAACAAAAATTTTTGGTTGATGTAGACCAGGAAAACCTTTCGCACCTAACAAGCAAAGCATGAACATAGTTATTCTGTCTAGAAACAACCAACTGTATTCCACCGAAAGGCTTATTGAAGAAGGCGAAAAACGGGGACATAAAGTTGAAGTGATCGATCCGCTGAAATGCGATATCATCATCGAAAAGGAAAAACCTACCATTTATTACAAAGACCGTTATTTGGATTACGTTGACGCCATTATACCTCGTATTGGTGCCTCGGTAACCTTTTATGGCTGTGCCGTGGTGCGTCAGTTCGAAATGATGGGGGTTTTTACCATTTGCACATCGGATGCGATACAGCGTTCGCGTGATAAACTACGCAGCTTGCAGCGTTTGAGCAAAGCCGGAATTGGCATGCCCAAAACGGTGTTTACCAATTACTCGCGTGATGTTGAAGAAGTAATTGAGCATGTTGGCGGCACGCCCGTAATCATTAAATTATTGGAAGGCACACAAGGCTTGGGCGTGGTTTTGGCCGAAACGAAGAATGCGGCCGAATCGGTATTGGAAGCTTTTAACGGACTCCAAGCTCGAGTTATCGTTCAAGAATTTATTAAAGAAGCCGGTGGTGCCGATTTGCGTGCTTTGGTAGTTGACGGACAAGTAGTGGGCGCGATGAAGCGCCAAGGGAAGGAAGGCGAATTCCGCTCGAATTTGCACCGTGGCGGACAAGCCAATATTATTAAACTGAGTCACGATGAGCTGAAACTGGCCATGAATGCCTCGCGTGCTTTAAAACTACCTGTTTGTGGTGTGGATATGTTGCAATCGGCCAGAGGGCCTTTGTTGCTGGAAGTGAATTCCACCCCAGGCTTGGAAGGCATTGAAGCCGCCACGGGCCGAAATATAGCCAAGGCCATTATAAGATATATTGAGAAAAACGTACCGCAAACCACCTAATAATTGAAAACCGAAGCTTTGGAACAATGTTCTAACCTTTAACATAACATTAAATGCCCGTAACACAAACTGAAGTCCTTCATATTTTAGGCGAACAGGTAAAACCTGGAGAAAGCAAGGAAGTTAATTTTGATGTTGCCAATTTACATACCTCATCGCCCGTGCACATTCCCGTCATAATCGAGCGCGCTAAAAAACAGGGGCCAACAATATTGTTTACCGCCGGTATTCACGGTGACGAGGTTAATGGTGTTGAAATTATAAGGCAACTCATCGCCAAAGGCATCAACAAGCCCAAAAGCGGCACCATTATTTGTATGCCAGTCATCAATATTTTTGGGTTCATAAACCTGAAGCGTGAATTTCCCGATGGGCGCGATTTAAACCGTGTGTTTCCTGGAAGTCCGTCGGGATCTTTGGCAGGTCGCGTGGCCTACAAATTGATGGACGAAGTGATTCCGCATGCCGATTTAATCATCGATTTCCACACCGGTGGTTCAGGCCGGTTTAATGCACCGCAACTGCGATACGCCAAAGAAAAAACCGACCTCGATATTTTAGCCAAAGTGTTCGGCGCACCGTTTGTACTGTATTCGAAAAACTTATCCAAATCCTTTCGCGCTACCTGCAATAAATTGGGCAAGCCCTTACTGCTTTTTGAAGGCGGAAAATCATTCCATATTGATGATGTGGTCACCAACTCGGGCGTTAACGGCTCCAAACGTATTTTAAAACATTTCGGTATGTTGCGCACTGTTTTTAAATCGTCGAAACCCAAAACCGAATGCGTTTTTATAAACGACAGCAAATGGCAGCGCGCCAAATACTCGGGTATGTTTAAGGCTTCCATCCCCATTGGGTCTTATGTGAAAAAGGACGACATGCTGGGCAATATCACCGACCCCTACGGCAAGTTCAATTATTTTGTTCGGGCTTCGAACACAGGCTATATCATCAACGTAAACGAATCGCCCATTGTGTACCAAGGCGATGCCCTATTCCATATTTCCACAAAGCTTAAAAGGCAGTAGCATGACCAAAAATGAACTCCGAAAAACCTATAAAGCCCTGCGAAATACTCTTTCGCAAAACCAAGTGGAAGATTTAAGTTTGGCTATTGCCAACCAGGTTTTACAGTTGCCCATTTGGGAAGCTTCGTTTTTTCATATTTTCCTTTCCATTGAAGAACACAAGGAAGTGAACACCGATTATATTCTGAATATTTTATCGGGGAAGGATAAAAACATTTTGGTATCGAAAAGTGATTTCAAAACGGGTGAAATGACCCATTTTTTACTTACCGACAACACCAAAATAAAAAAGAATGCCTATAATATCCCCGAGCCGATTGATGGTATTGAAATAGCCAACGATAAAGTTGATGTGGTATTTATTCCGCTGTTAGCTTTCGACAAAACAGGGAATCGCGTAGGCTACGGCAAAGGCTTTTACGACCGGTTTTTAGCCAAATGCAAACCCGAAACCCTAAAAATCGGACTTTCTTTTTTTGAAGCTGAAGTTGAAATTACCGATGTTTTTGAAGGTGATATCAAGTTGGATTATTGTGTAACGCCAGAGCGGGTTTATGAGTTTTAATAGCCTACCTCAATAGCTCTTTTTCTATTTTACAATTTCAATAAACATATCTGGCACATTATTATTGTACAAGTCATAGTACTCATCTCGTGGGAAACCAGAAGACAAGCTTATAATATTTCCTTGCGCATCCTCAACAACATATAACGGATACCCTTTAGTTGTAATTTTTTCTGAATATTTTTTTTCTATATCGTAAACCACAATTTCTTTTGAATAATCCTCATAAGAGCCAGTATATTTCTCATTTTTATCTACCCCGAAAATTTTTGTTCCTAATCTATTGAAATTAAACGTAACCCTGGGATTAGTGTAGCTATCTGTTTTTGAAAAATCTGAGATGGAATAAACTGAGTTCCTTTTTTTATTAAGCAACAGTTGAGATTCCATATTCACAGACAAATCGCTATTCAAAGTTGCCAACAACGGAATTTGTATAATACCTTTATTAGCAATAAAACCACCCTTATCAATACTATAATGTATTGCTCTCCCTTCGTTATTATGACTTAAAAGTACATTAGCATTATCTAATTTGGTAATTTCGTAGTTCCCACCCCCTTGATGCTTTGTAAAATGAAGTTTTTGATCAATCTTTTCCATAGTAGAGCCGGTACGCTTATACGTAAAAACATGGTCGTCATCTGAAAACACCCAAATACCATTTTTCAAATACGAGAAACTATCTCGCGGCCCTATAAAATCAAGATTTAATGAGTATTTAAACGTTAAGTCGGAGGCGTCATACACCCAATACTCACCGCCTTGCTCTAAAATAAGTTCCTTCCCCTCATTTGATGTGATCAGTTTCATTTCCACGTCTGTTTGAACTGACGGCAACTTATAACCTTCAGCTAGAACATTGTGATTTATATAATCATATTTAATGAGTCTTCTAGTGTTGTCGGGGTTAACTCCATAAAAGAAAAGAGCTTGTTCATCGGGATCAAAACTTAAAAACCTTATATAATCAAAGCTCAACAACTCGGGCCTGCTAAAGTTCGTTGTAATCAAGTTCCCATCTTGATTTAATTGGCTTGTGTTTCCAAAAATATTGTGCACATAAATTGAATAGATTGGATTATTCACATAGGGCGGGTTTACATCAGTGTATAAAGTCGTATTTACATCTTCAATTATGGCTACCGTTTCGATATGCGGCATTGAATTTTGATTTTGATCTTGTACTCTAACCTCATAATGTGAAAAATAATACCCTTTATATTTCTCCCAAGAAAGAGCAACAGAGCTTTCAGTATCTGTAGCATTTATAACCTTTACACTTTCTGGCAAAATAAATTCCGTTGCTACATAACGGGGATTGCTAATGCCTAACAAACCTTTATCGGTATAAATCTTCAAAAAATAACAAATTCCTTCAGTCGTGGGTGGATTATAGTCAATGAAGCGTGACACATTCACATCTTCAATTGTTTGAACTAATTCGGCTGAGGTGATATCGCACTCCTCAGTACTTCTATAAATTTCGTACCGTAAAAACGTGTTATACCCAGTGTAAATATCCCAACGAAATGTTATATGGTCTTCAAACGGGGGCTCTGTTCTTCTCGAAAAGGAATCTGTGTAAATATCCATTTCATTCGGCGGGTTGTATTTTAATGCAGTTAGCTTATAAACCTCTAAACTCCCATCTCCATTTAAATCCATACGCGTGGTAAAAATAAAAGTGGTTGTATTTAAACTATTGATTTCTATTAACTGGGATTCGCTTCCATTGACTGTTGACAATTCAATTACCCCCCTATTTAAGCTCCATTTCAATTGAAATTCTGAAGGCTGACAGGTTGACGATTCTAGAAATTGGAATTCCGAATACGAATAGTCTTCGTTATAAATAAAAAAATCTCTACCGCAAGTCTCAAAATTGACAGGCACCTCAGCTTTTACACCATCCGACTCAACAGAATATATTGTCCATACTCCTAATAAGTCTTCTTTTTTGACATCCGTTTGTATGTTGCTACTTTCACCAGAATCATCGTCGGTTGAGCAGGAAAGAACAAACACTGCCAACAAATAACACAGAAATTTTAATTTTTTAAATGACATAGATTGAAGATTCTTTTCACGTTTCTTAATTTCAAACTTTCGAAAACGCCTTTTTATTAAACACAATAAGCATAATAAAACCCGTGCTTATGGCTACATCGGCAATATTAAAAACCGGTTCGAAGAAATTAAAGCGCTTACCGCCGTAAAACGGCACCCACTGTGGCAAGTCGATTTCAAACAAAGGGAAATAAAGCATATCGACCACACGGCCGTGAAGCAGATTATCGTAACCGCCATTTTCGGGCAAAAAGGTGGCCACTTGGCTCATGCTGTCATCAAACAACACACCATAGAACACCGAATCGATAATATTACCCAAAGCCCCTGCAAATATTAAAGCTATAGCTAAAATGAGCACGCGCGAACCCTTGTTTTTTGTGGCGCTATAGAGCCAATAACCAATACCAAAAATAGCTACAACCCTAAAAAGCGTTAAAGCTACTTTTGCTGTCCTATCGGAAATAAACGAAGCAAAATCACTAATTTTTGTCCCCCAAGCCATACCGTCGTTTTCAATAAAATAGATTTTAAACCAACCGAACACATCTACACTTTCGTGAAGCACAAAATGGGTTTTGATGTAAATTTTACTGATTTGATCAATCAGCAAAACCGCAATTATAAGAATGATGGATTTTTTTAGTGACATTAAAAATTCTTAAAATGATGTTGAATTTGGCGCTATTCCAAACAAAAAACGTCCCAAATATTATTTTTGAGACGTTTTAAACCTATTATTTTAAACGCTTATTGCTGCATGTTTTTGGCTTCTATACTTAAGGTAGCATGCGGCACTAATTTTAAGCGCTCTTTGTTAATCAATTTTCCGGTAACACGACAAATGCCATAGGTTTTGTTTTCAATCCTTATTAGGGCATTTTTAAGGTCGCGGATAAACTTTTCTTGACGTATAGCCAATTGCGAGTTCGATTCTTTGCTCATCACTTCACTACCTTCATCAAAAGCCTTGAATGTAGGCGACGTATCGTCAGTACCATTGTTATGGTCGTTCATATAGGCACTTTTAATAAGATCTAAATCGTGTTGCGCCTTTTGGATTTTGTCCTGTATTATTTCTTTAAATTCAGCTAAATCCTTGTCTGAATATCTTACTGTATCTGCCATAATTTAATGTTTTTGGATAAATAGCTTGGTATTTACATCATCAAAAGCAATTTCTATACCATCGTCTAATTTATCGATAATTTCCAATTCATTTGTTAGGGTTTCCGACTTAATATAAGTGATATTTGCATCAACGGCACTTACCACCTGCTCGTCTTTTTGAAGCCTCACATCTATCCTGTCAGTCACTTCAAAACCAGAATCCTTACGTAAATTCTGAATGCGGTTAACCAATTCGCGAGCAATGCCTTCTCTACGTAAATCATCTGTAATGGTAACATCTAAAGCCACGGTAAACGCACCTTCTTTGGCTACCAACCACCCTTCAATATCTTGAGAGGTGATTTCTACATCCGAGCGTTCTAATGTAATATTTTTTCCATTAACATCAACCTCTACACTGCCATTTTGCTCAATTTTGTTAATATCTTCAGGTGAAAAGTTAATTACTGCGTTGGCAATGGCTTTCATATCCTTTCCAAAGCGTGGTCCCAAGGCTTTAAAATTCGGTTTTATCTGTTTTACCAAAACGCCCGAAGCATCATCCAGCAACTCAATTTCCTTAACGTTAACCTCGTGTTTTATCAAATTCTGAACCGCCAAAATCTCCTCTTTTTGCCACTCGCTATCAATAGGAATCATTATTTTTTGAAGCGGTTGGCGTACTTTAATTTTCTCTTTTGCTCTTAACGACAACACCAACGAAGATATTGTTTGCGCCGCTTCCATTTTACGCTCTAAAGCTTTATCTACAAAACTTTCATCGAACACGGGGAAATCGGCCAAATGCACACTATCAAACGTTTCCTTTTGGGTTACGGCGTTCAAATCCAAATACAGACGATCCATAAAGAACGGTGCAATGGGCGCGCCCAACATGGCAATAGTCGCCATGCAAGTGTAAAGCGTTTGGTAGGCCGAAATTTTATCCTGCCCATAATCGCCTTTCCAGTAACGTCTTCTGCTTAAACGCACAAACCAATTACTTAAATAATCTTGAGTGAAGTCTGAAATCGCTCTTGCTGCCCTTGTTGGCTCGTAATCGGCATAAAAGGCATCCACTTTTTTAATGAGCGTGTGCAGTTCTGAAAGGATCCAACGGTCTATTTCCGGTCTGTCTTCAATAGCAATATCGGATTCGCTATAATTGAAATTATCCAAATTGGCATACAATTGGAAGAACGAATAGGTATTGTAAAGCGTGCCGAAGAATTTACGCTTCACTTCCTCAACACCTTCTAAATCAAACTTTAAGTTATCCCATGGGTTGGCGTTACTAATCATGTACCAACGTGTAGCATCGGCACCGTAATTCCCAAGGGTTTCAAACGGATCGACGGCATTGCCCAAACGTTTCGACATTTTTTGTCCGTTTTTATCCAACACCAATCCGTTAGACACTACATTTTTATAGGCCACAGAATCGAAAACCATGGTTCCGATAGCGTGCAAAGTATAGAACCAACCACGGGTTTGGTCCACACCTTCTGCGATAAAATCGGCCGGATAGGTTGTACCTTTATCAATTAAATCTTTGTTTTCGAACGGATAGTGCCACTGCGCATAAGGCATGGAGCCCGAATCGAACCATACATCGATTAAATCGCTTTCGCGGAACATTTTTTGCCCCGATGGCGACACCAAAACGATATCGTCAACGATGTTTTTATGCAAATCGATTTTAGCGTAGTTGTCTTCGGAGTTATTTCCGACTTCAAAATCTTCAAAAATATCTTTTGAAAGCACACCAGCTTCAACCGCTTTGACCATCTCATTTTTCAATTCTTCCACCGAACCAATGCAGATTTCTTCTTTTCCATCTTCAGTTCTCCAAATAGGCAACGGAATACCCCAGTAGCGTGAACGCGACAAGTTCCAGTCGTTGGCATTGGCCAACCAGTTTCCAAAACGTCCGGTTCCGGTAGCTTTAGGCTTCCAATTGATGGTTTCGTTGTGCGCCACCATCTTGTCTTTTATGTCGGTTACTTTGATAAACCAAGAATCTAACGGATAGTAAAGAATCGGTTTATCGGTTCTCCAGCAATTCGGGTAGCTGTGCTTATATTTTTCAACCTTAAAGGCCTTGTTTTCTTCTTTTAATTTGATAGCTATTTCAACATCTACAGACTTCTCAGGTGCTTCGCCATCATTGTAATATTCATTTTTTACGTACTTACCAGCGTGCTCGCCCATTTCTGGTCTGAACTTCCCTTGCAAGTCTACCAAAGGCACCAAGTTTCCGTTTTCATCTTTCACCAACATAGGTGGCACCTCAGGTGTGGCTTGTTTGGCCACCAAGGCATCATCAGCACCAAAAGTAGGCGCAGTATGTACAATTCCCGTACCGTCTTCGGTAGTTACAAAATCTCCGGAAATGACTCTAAAGGCATTTTCAGGGTTGTCGTTTGGCTGTACGTACGGCAACAATTGTTCGTACTTAATGCCCACCAAATCCTTACCAACAAATTCTTTTACAACATAAAACGGAATTTTTTTATCGCCCGATTTATAGGCTAATAATTCCGATTTATCTTCAACTTGCTTAAACTTACCAGAGAACTGATAGTTTACCAACTTCTTAGCCAAAACCACATTGATAGGCTGGTGTGTGTATTGATTGTAAGTTTCCACCAACACATAGTCGATTTTTGCCCCAACGGTTAATGCCGTGTTACTAGGTAACGTCCAAGGTGTGGTCGTCCAAGCCAAAAAGTGGATATCACCTTCGTTCTGCAAAAATTCTGGAAGGGTTTCTTCAACCGCTTTAAACTGAGCTACTATCGTGGTATCGGTAACATCTTGGTACGTTCCTGGCTGGTTCAATTCGTGGGAACTCAATCCCGTTCCCGCTTTTGGCGAATACGGCTGAATGGTGTAACCTTTATACAGTAGGTCTTTGTTATAAATCTGTTTGAGCAACCACCAAACACTTTCCATGTATTTGGGTTCGTAGGTAATGTACGGATCGTCCATATCTACCCAGTAGCCCATTTTTTCAGTAAGGTCGTTCCAAATATCGGTATAGCGCATTACCGCTTTGCGGCAGGCTTTGTTGTAATCTTCAACCGAAATGGTTTTGCCAATATCCTCTTTGGTAATGCCCAATTCCTTTTCAACACCTAATTCAATCGGTAATCCGTGGGTATCCCATCCGGCTTTACGCTTAACCTGGTATCCTTTTTGGGTTTTATATCGGCAAAAAATATCTTTTATGGCCCGGGCCATCACGTGGTGAATGCCCGGCAAACCGTTTGCAGAAGGCGGCCCTTCAAAAAACACATAGGTTTCGTTGCCTTCTCTTGTCGATATACTTTTTTCAAATATGTTGTTTTCCTGCCAATAGCTCAGAATTTCTTCTGCTACTTTTGGCAAGTCAAGTCCTTTATATTCAGGAAATTTAGCGCTCATTTACTGGTAATTCTGTTAAGTTCGCGAATTTAATGAATTTTGATAAAACAGCCGTGGTTTTGCCCGATAATCGGGGTTTGAAATTTTGCAAATGAACCCATCGGACTAAAAACTTTGAAGATTCAATGTTTCTATCTATATATTTTCTTTCAAATATTTCAAAAATTCAAACAAAAAAGCCACAGAAAACGAATTTCTATGGCTTGAAATATTTTCAAAAAAAAAAGGATGCTTTAATCTCTAGCCCCAAACACTTGGAAACCCCAATACACAAGGTTAGCCAAGGCACCAATGGCTGCTACCAAATAGGTTCGGGCAGCCCATTTCAAAGCATCTTCAGAACCTTTGTATTCTTCGGGCGTTACCATATTTTTATTTTTCAACCAAGCCAAAGCGCGGTTACTGGCATCGTACTCCACAGGAAGGGTAATAAAACTGAATAGCGTAGCAAAGCCCATCATGACCAATCCAGCAACGGCTACCCAATAGCCCATGCCCACACCAGCGGCGGCACCCAATACCAAACCACCAATCACCAACCATTGCGACATACCCGAAGTCACACTAACTACAGGCACCAATGCCGAACGCATTTTTAAATAATCGTAAGCTTGGGCGTGCTGTACGGCATGACCACATTCGTGGGCAGCTACAGCAGCAGCGGCAGCGTTACGCTGATGATAAACGGCTTCACTTAAATTTACGGTTTTATTTTTTGGGTTGTAGTGGTCGGTCAATCGGCCGGGAGTAGAAATCACCTCAACATCGTAAATGCCATTATCGGCCAACATTTTCTCAGCAATTTCGGCACCACTCATACCGTTTCGAAGCTGTACCTTAGAGTATTTTTCAAACTTTCGTTTTAAGGTACTGCTCACCAACCAGCTTACTAATGCTATACCTCCTAATAATATATAATATCCAATCATTGTTCTATTTTAAATTGATTATAACAAAATAAAGATAGCAAAAATAACGCCAATTTTATGGATATGATATTCTGTCAGTCATTAAAATTCTGTTAAAAATAGGGCATAAAAAAAGCCCTCGTAAGAAGGCTGTATAAACATCAATATCATTTTTTATGATACTGCGTACTCCAAATCGAATGCTTCTGCTATTTCCTTGTAAACAATATTGCCCTTAACAATATTCAATCCTTTTGCTAAAGATTTATTTTCTTCACAAGCTTTTTCCCAACCTAAATTTGCCAACTTAATCACGTATGGCAAGGTTACGTTGGTTAATGCCATGGTCGACGTGTAAGGCACAGCGCCAGGCATATTGGCCACACTATAGTGCACCACTTCATCAATAATATATGTGGGATCCTGGTGCGTAGTAGGTTTTGTAGTTTCGAAACAACCGCCTTGATCTACCGCCACATCTACCATAACAGTACCGGGACGCATGTCCTTCAACATATCTTTCGTGATTAATTTTGGCGCCTTCGCTCCTTTAATCAACACCCCGCCGATGATTAAATCGGAATCCTTAATATGTTTTCTGATGTTATATTCACTTGAAAACTCACTAATTACGTTATTCGGCATCGTTTCACTCACATGCCGAAGGGCTTTCATATTAATATCTAAAATGAACACGTTAGCACCCAAACCTGATGCCATTCTTGCGGCTTGAATACCTACCACTCCGGCTCCTAAAATCAATACTTTTGCTGGTGGCACCCCAGGAACACCGCCTAATAAAATACCACGACCTTTAATGGGTTTTTCCAAATATTTGGCACCTTGCTGAACAGACATTCTTCCTGCCACTTCAGACATTGGAATTAACAAGGGCAGTGTACCATCGGTATCCTCAACCGTTTCGTAAGCAATACAAACCGATTTGCTTTCAATCATGGCATGTGTTAACGCTTCGCTCGATGCAAAATGGAAATAAGTAAACACTACCTGATCGGGCTTAATTAAACCATATTCGGGCTCAATGGGCTCCTTTACTTTTACAATCATTTCGGCAGTTTGGTAAACCTCCTCGATAGTTTCAAGAATGGTTGCCCCTGCATCCACATAATCTTCATCCAAAAAGCCACTGTTAAAACCAGCGTTTTTTTGCACGAATACCTCGTGGTTTCTTTTGGTTAATTCGAATACACCAGAAGGCGTCATACCTACTCGGTTTTCGTTGTTTTTCAATTCAATAGGAACTCCAATTTTCATCGGCACAATTATTAAAGTTAGTTAAAATACAATGCAATATTACAATACTCCATTTAAAAAAAACACAAAAACACAGACTTTATTAAAAAATCAATATCGATTTTAACCTTTTTATAACAATTATATAAAACACATCGATTTTGTAGGGTTTTAACAAATCCTCGAAAACTAGCATTTATGCACTTTAGTTTTTCCGGAAACCCAAATTTTTGTAACTACAATTTGAGGAAAACAAAAAAAGCATCCGTTTTGGATGCTTTTTGATATTAAAACTGTTTAAAATAAAAAAACAGGGTTTTTAAGATGAGATTGCCGCGTCGTCCCAATTCCTATTGGGACTTCTCGCAATGACATTATCCTACAATATTGACGATTTTACCCGGCACCACAATCACTTTTTTAGGCGTGCGGCCCTGTAATTGGTCTTGGGTTTTTTCGTGTGCCAAAACGGTTTTTTCAATTTCGTCTTTTGGCATATCCAAGGGTAATTCTAGGGTAAAACGCATTTTTCCGTTGAAGGAAATCGGGTAGTTTTTACTGCTTTCTACCAAATGGCTTTCATCAAATTTTGGGAATGGTGCGGTTGAAATACCCTCATACCCTTTTGGCAAATCTTCAATTTCAATATACTTTCCAAATTGGACACATACATAAAGTTGTTCAGCGATATGCGGCGCATACGGCGAAATCAAAACCAACAAAGGTTCTAAAATGGCTTTTGATGTACATTTTTGAGCCGTTAATTCATTTACGGCAATCATAAAAGTAGATACCGACGTGTTGAATGAAAAATTCTCGATGTCCTCCTGAACCTTTTTAATAGTTTTATGCAGTGTTTTTAAGCTGTCTTTTGTTGCCTCGGCATCAGTAACTTTTAATCCGTTGTCGCCTACATACAATTTCCATAATTTTTTAAGGAAGGAATGTACTCCGGTTATTCCAGCGGTATTCCAAGGTTTGTACTGCTCTAACGGCCCAAGGAACATTTCGTAAAGGCGTAAACTGTCGGCTCCGTATTCTGCACAAATGTTGTCTGGATTGACGACGTTGTACTTGGATTTGGACATTTTTTCGACTTCGCTCTTTAAATCGATATATTTTCCATTTTTATCACTACCATCCCATAATACATCTTGGATGGTCAGCCCCTCAAAACGTTTATCTGTTTCTATTAATAATTTAAGATTTTTTTCATAAATCCTCCTGCCAATTGCCAGATTCACAGGCACATGGTATACATATTCACACAACAACCCACAAAGTTTGTTGTTAATTTTCACACTCTTCAGAGCTAAATCAGCAACATTATATTTTGAATTCGCTAAAATTTTCTTTCCAGTAACATTATAAGGAGGCATAATATCTTCACATATATCATACTTCGTTAAGAATAATGACTCTCCCAAAATCATCCCTTGGTTAATCAGTTTTTTTGCAAACTCATCAACGGGCACTTGACCTTTATCGAACAAGAATTTCTGCCAAAAACGTGAGTAGAGCAAATGCCCTGTTGCGTGCTCGCTTCCGCCGATGTACAAATCGACATCCTTCCAATAGTTTAGCGCCTCTTGGCTGGCAAAAGCATCGGTGTTATTGGCATCCATATAGCGATTAAAATACCACGAACTGCCCGCCCAACCTGGCATGGTGTTCAGTTCTAAAGCCCCTCCTAGCCTCCCCAAAGGGGAGGAATTCTCAAACTCTTCTTTTGAAACGATTTCTGCTTTATCACCATATTGCAACCAGTGCCATTTTTTGGCATTCCCCAATGGCGGTTCGCCTGTTTCTGTTGGTAAATACTTCTCTACTTCGGGCAACTCGATAGGCAAAAACTTTTTGTCTATCATTTGCGGCATTCCCGTTTCATCGTAATACACCGGGAATGGCTCGCCCCAATAACGCTGGCGACTAAACACGGCATCGCGCAAACGGTAATTGGTTTTTCCTTCGCCCTGACCCAGTTTTTCCAATTCAGCAATCACCTTTTTTGTAGCCTCTTTAAACCCTAAGCCGTTCAAAAACCCTGAATTTTTCAAAACGAAGCCGGATTTTTCTGCAAAAGCACCGTTTTCAATTAGGCTTTCGGGGTTTTCTGCTCCCCCTTCGGGGGCTAGGGGGCTAAATATATTCGGAATCAGGATATTAAAATGTTTTGCAAAATCGTAATCGCGCTGGTCTCCGCAGGGCACACTCATTACTGCCCCCGTTCCGTAGCCCGCCAACACGTAATCACCAATCCAGATTGGGATGGGTTCTTTGGTAAACGGATGCTCTGCGTAAGCGCCAGTAAAAGCGCCTGTAATGGTTTTTACATCGGCCATACGGTCGCGCTCACTCCGTTTTGCAGTGGCTTCGATGTAAGCCTCAACCTCAACTTTTTGCTCGGGCGTGGTTATTTTTGAAACCAATTCGTGCTCGGGTGCCAAGGTCATGAACGATACACCGAAAATGGTATCGGGCCGTGTTGTAAAAACTTCAATTTGATGAGCCCCTTCGACTCCGCTCAGGGTGACATCTCCGTTTTCTGATTCAACAGATGGCTTCGCTTCGTTCGCAATGACGTTGAATTTTACAGATGCCCCTACCGATTTTCCAATCCAGTTACGCTGACTCTCTTTTAGCGAATCGGTCCAATCTATCTTTTCCAAACCTTGCAGCAAACGCTCGGCATACGCCGAAATACGCATACTCCATTGGGTCATTTTTTTTCTGACTACGGGGTGCCCGCCGCGTTCAGACACGCCGTTTACAATTTCATCGTTTGCCAAAACCGTTCCCAAAGCCGGACACCAGTTTACTTCGGTTTCCGCCAAATAAGTCAATCGATATTGCAGTAATATTTCCTGCTTTTTTACATCGTCAAAACCATTCCAAGCAGATGCTGTAAACGCTTCCACATCGTCATCGCAAGCGGCATTAACATTGGCATTACCTTCTGATTCAAAAATTTTGATGAGTTCGGAAATATCTTCGGCTTTATCGCTGTTTTTGTTGTACCACGAATTGAACAGCTGAATGAAAATCCACTGTGTCCATTTGTAATAACTCGGGTCTGAAGTACGCACCTCACGGCTCCAATCAAAAGAAAAGCCAATTTGGTCTAACTGGCGGCGGTAGGTTTTTATGTTTTCAGCCGTGGTAATGGCCGGATGCTGCCCCGTTTGGATAGCGTATTGTTCGGCCGGCAAACCAAAACTATCGTAACCCTGCGGATGCAACACATTAAACCCTTGGTGGCGTTTGTAGCGCGCGTAAATATCGGAAGCGATGTACCCTAATGGATGCCCCACGTGCAGCCCGGCACCACTGGGGTACGGAAACATATCCAACACGTAATATTTCGGCTTTTCGCTCTGGTTTTCTGCTTTAAAGGTTTGGTTTTCTGCCCAATACTTTTGCCATTTGGCCTCTATCTCGTTGAAATTGTAATTCATCGTATTTTTTTAAAAATAATGACGTCATTGCGAAGCAGGTACTACTGCGGCAATCTTTTGGATAAACAGTTCCATTCATTAAGATTCCCACGCTTCACTTCGACTGCGCTCAGTGTGACACGCTCGGAATGACGAATTTTAAGCTGCAAATTTAAGGTTTCTACCGAAAAACGGGATAGGTTTATGCCTTCATTTTTAAAAGACTCCGAATAATGACGCTAAAACTTAATGTATTCGAATCAAACTCGTTAATTCGAGTGAATTTTTCGACTGAAAAGAGAATTTGCACTTCGGCTGCGCTCAGCAGAGCTATCGAGAATTAAAATTTTAGTCACACAAAAGTTCTCGATACGATTTTTCGTTCCTCAAAATCACTCGAACTGACGACCAAACTATTACTCTACCTTCAAAACACAATAGTTTAGCTTTTATTTAAAGTTCTATTTGAGCGGCAATTTGTAATTTCGCAGCATAAAAATCCCTGCTTTGATAAAAAACACTACAAAAGCTCACCTTGCCCTTTTGGGCGCCAACATTATTTATGGTGCTAATTATATTATTGCCAAAGGCGTAATGCCCAATAAAATTGGTCCGACCGCCTTTGTATTTATCCGTTTAGCGGGCTGCGTTCTGCTGTTTTGGACGCTGAAATTGCTTTTCATTAAGGAAAAGGTAGAAAAGAAAGATTTTTTAATGCTCGCCCTTTGCGGGTTATTTGGCGGTGCGGCCAACCAAATGCTGTTCTTCCATGGTATTAATTTAACCTCACCCATTGATGCCTCCATCATCACCACAGCCACACCGGTAATTGTACTTATTTTTAGTTATTTCATTTTGAAGGAGCGCATTACAAAAAACAAGGTAATAGGTATTTCCATGGCAGGTGCCGGCGCCATATTTTTAATTTTGTACGGCAACAAAACCGATGGCACCAGTTCGCTATTGGGGAACTTTTTTGTACTGCTTAATGCGAGCAGCTACGGATTGTACCTTGTTTTGGCCAGAACGCTAATGAAAAAATACCATGCTATAACCGTAGTGAGCTGGATATTTTTATTCGGGTTTATGTACGTGCTCCCCTTTGGTTTAAACGATTTTTTAAACACCAACTTCGAAGCGTTTACCATAAACACCTATTTAACCATAGGCTATGTGGTATTGTTTACCACCTTTTTCGCCTACCTGTTTAATATTTTTGCACTAAAACATTTACCACCATCTATTACCAGCAGTTACACTTACCTTCAACCGGTGGTGAGCTTTCTTATAGTAACCTTAATGGCGCACACCTTTATGAACGATGTTTACGCCAAAGACATTAACCTTATTAAAATATCAAGCTGTGTAGTGGTAGCTGCTGGGGTTTATATTATTAGCAAGCCTTCAAAAGTCAAAACCGCTAAATAGTTTAAAATCGATAGCCAACGGACAATTGGAATATACCATTGTTAATATCGGGGTTTTCTCCAACCTTGGTAATTCCATAGCTATATCGCAGCTGCGAAAACCAGTGTTGGGCAAAATCAATGCCTAAACCTGCGTTAAGGGCTAAATCGAAGGTATTGGCATCGGTATCGTAATCGGGAATCTCTTCAAACCGAAACTTGGCCGTATCGTTAACCAAAAAACTAAATTGCGGACCAACATCTAAACTAAACCTATCGGCAATGTAAAACTTGGCCATTACGGGCACCGAAATATAATCTAACTGAAACGCCACTACATTTTCTTCTTCGGCACCTGCTCTGGAGTACAACAGTTCGGGCTGCAACGCAAAAGCATCGCTAAACTTTACTTCAGCTATAAAACCCGCATGAAAACCAATTAAACTATTTCGTTCTATTTGGTTATCTGAACGGTTGCCATAAAAACTCGAAACATTCATTCCTGCCTTAGCTCCTAAGTTAACCGTTTGGGCGTGCATCGTTTCAAAAAATCCTAAGGCCATTAACAAGGCCACAAGTAGCGTTTTTTTCATAGTTAAGTTATTTTAAAAATTATTGGTTCTGCAGTTTCAACAACTATGCCAAGTTCAAAAAAACTGAACTCCAAACAACAATTTCAAATAACAAAAGTTATAGCATGTAATTACTTGTTTTATTCATGGTATCGTACATCTTTTTATTATTTTTACAACCACAATTCAAACCGCCCTTATGAGTTCATCTTTTGAAAAACACCAAAAACGCAGACTAATTTCTTCCTATTTTTCGGTAGTGCTCAGTATTGCCTTGGTGCTATTTTTATTGGGGCTTTTGGGCATGTTGGTATTGAACGCCAAAAAAGTATCGGACCATTTTAAGGAACAAGTGGTTTTGACCATTTATTTGAAAGATGCCGCCAAAGAAGTGGAAATCAACCAACTTGAAAAAAGTTTGGCGATGGCCGAATATGTAAAATCGACCGAATACGTTTCAAAAGAAAAGGCGGCCGAATTTATGAAAGTTGAAACTGGTGAGGATTTCATGGATTTTGTGGGCTACAATCCGTTGCAAAATTCCATCGATGTACATTTGAAAGCCGATTTTGTAACCTCGGAACATTTGGAAAAAATTTCGGCGGAAGCCACATCAAAAAACTTTGTAGACGAGGTCACCTACGATAACGATTTGGTGAATTTGATGAACGACAACGTTCGGAAAATCAGTTTTTGGATATTGGTTATCAGTGGTATTTTTACCCTTATCGCCGTACTTTTAATCAACAGCTCCATTAGGCTGTCGGTTTACTCGAAACGATTTACCATAAAAACCATGCAAATGGTTGGTGCTACCAAACAATTCATTCGCCGCCCATTCGTTTGGAAAAGCGTGCGCTTGGGCATTATCGGCGCTATTCTAGCTTTAATTGGCATGGCCGTGGTATTATATTACGTCAACAAAACCTTCCCCGAACTCGGGTTGCTCAACACACCTATTTTAGTGGTTGGTCTATTTGTTTTTGTTTTTGCTTTGGGTATTGTCATTACCTGGATCAGCACCCATTTTGCCACACAACGCTTTTTGAATTTACGTACCGATGAGCTTTACTACTAACCTGTTGTCTGTTGAAAAGTATAATTTACAATCCTATTAACATTGCTTTTTAAATATTTCCGTTAATTTGCAGCACTAGCATTAAAACCATGGGAGAAAAAAAACGAAAAGAAGACGCAAAACCCACATTTGTTTTTGGGAAGAAAAACTATAAATTTATGTTTATTGGTTTGGCCGTTATTGCTCTTGGTTTTATTTTGATGGCCGGTGGTGGCAGCGACGACCCCAACGTATTCAATCCCGAAATTTTTAGCTGGCGCCGCATTCGTTTGGCTCCTACGCTTGTTATTTTAGGGTTTGGCATCGAGATGTATGCCATTCTTTTAAATCCGGACAAGTAGTTTATGTCACTCCTGCGGAGGCAGGAATCCACATCGCCATCTTACAATTATAGCTTTAAAACAACAGATTCTCACGTCGTTCCTTTCGTCACTCCTCAGAATGACAACAGTTTTTCAGCAAATGCTTTTGCCATTTTTTTAACATAGGTAAAACTATTTTCCATCGCATCTTGCAGGTTTTCAGAATAACCTAAAACCGCATCGGCATAGTCGATTCCCAAATTTTCAATTTCCTTTTCACTTAAATCAATCGCCCCGCAAAAGGCAGCCACTTTTTTGTTTTGCGCTTTCGCGGAAGTTAACACGCCTTGAATGGTTTTCCCCGAAAGGGTTTGATGATCTAATTTTCCTTCTCCGGTAATGACCCAATCTGCCTCTTCAATGTTGTCGTCAAAATTTGCCAAACCTTTAATTAAGTTTATCCCCGGTTTTAAATCGGCCTTTAAAAACACTTTAGCGGCCAAGCCCATACCTCCTGCTGCGCCTGCACCTTTTATGTGTTGCGCTTCTACTTGAAAAACACCATTAACTATTTTTGCAAAAGATGCCAATCCTTTATCCAATAATTCAACATCCTCTTTGGTAGCTCCCTTTTGCGGCGCATAAACATAAGCTGCTCCGTTTTTTCCGTACAAAGGATTGGAAACATCGCAGGCCACTTTAAAATGCACATCGCGTAATTTTGGATGAACAGCAGTTATATCAATAGAAGCAATTTTCGATAAATTAGCCCCAATGGGTTTTAACGCCTTATTATTTTCATCCAAAAAACGATAGCCCAACGCGGTTGCCATCCCGATACCACAGTCGTTGGTAGCGCTTCCGCCTATGCCCAAAATAATATGTTTTGCGCCTTTGATTAAGGCATCTTTAATTAATTCGCCCGTACCGAAAGTCGTCGCATTTGTACAATCAAACTGTTCTGGTTTTAGCAATTTTGCCCCTGAAGCTTCGGCCATTTCAATGAATGCGGTTTGCGTGCCTTCAGCATATAAATAAGAGGCTTCAACAGCTTCAAAAAATGGATTATTGACCACTAATTTTACCATTGTGCCTTTAAGGTAGTAGTTCACCACATCAATAGTACCATCGCCCCCATCGGCCAATGGTAATTTTAAAAATTCAAATTCCGGGATAACCGATTTCACACCTTCTTCAACGGCATTACAAAATTCCATTCCTGTTAGTGAATTTTTAAATTTATCGGGTGCTACAACTATTTTCATATGTTTCTATTAAAGCACTTAAAATAACACTTATAATTTAACTGAGAACAAAGCTTTTGTATTGGTATTTTAATATTTTTGCCCCATGGAAATTATAGACGCAATTATTCTTGGCATTATTCAAGGGTTAACCGAGTTTTTACCCGTATCGTCCAGCGGACATTTAGAGTTGGGCAAAGCTATTTTGGGTGACAACTCTGTTCCCGAAGAAAGCCTGTTGTTTACCGTGGTGCTCCACTTCGCCACGGCATTGAGTACCATGGTAGTTTTCAGAAAAGACATTTTCAATTTAGTAAAAGGCGCATTGAAATTTCAATGGAACGAAGATTTACAATTTATTGCAAAAATAGCCGTATCTATGATTCCTGCTGTGGTTGTCGGCCTATTTTTTGAGGAACAATTGGAAGCTCTTTTTGGCGGAAACATTTTTTTAGTGGGCTGCATGCTTTTGGTTACCGCAGTGCTTCTTTTTTTGGCCGACAAAGCCAAGGACACCAATAAAAAAGTATCGTTTTCCAATGCTTTTGTTATCGGTATTTCGCAGGCAATTGCCATGTTGCCCGGCATTTCGCGTTCAGGGGCAACTATTTCTACTTCGGTTTTATTGGGTAACGACAAAACCAAGGCTGCTCGTTTTTCGTTTTTAATGGTGGTTCCTCTTATTTTCGGAAAAATTGCAAAAGATATTTTAAGTGGCGATTTGAGTTATGACAGCGGAAATTTCACGGCATTGTCCATAGGCTTTATTGCGGCATTTGTAGCAGGGTTGTTTGCCTGCACTTGGATGATTGCTTTGGTAAAGAAAAGTAAACTTACCTATTTTGCCGTTTATTGCGCCATTGTTGGACTGATTGCTATAACTTTCACTTTTTTCAATTAATATGTTGACTGCTGAAGATTATCTTTCTGGACAGGTTTTGTTGATAGACAAACCCTTGCATTGGACCTCGTTCCAAGTGGTTAACAAACTACGGTGGGAAATTAGGCAAGCCTTCAACATAAAAAAAATAAAAGTTGGGCATGCCGGCACTTTAGACCCCTTGGCCACTGGGCTTTTGGTGATTTGCACCGGAAAAATGACCAAACAAATCGACAGCTTTCAGGCACAAATAAAGGAATACACAGGCACCTTTGTTTTAGGAAGCACCACACCGTCCTACGATCTGGAAACCGAAATAAACGAAACTTTCCCTACGGAACACATTTCTGAAACGCTAATACACAACACCGCCAAACAGTTTTTGGGCGATATTGAGCAGTTCCCACCTGTATTTTCAGCCATAAAAAAAGATGGCAAACGCCTTTACGAATTTGCCCGAGCCGGTGAAAGTGTTGAAGTAAAATCCCGAACGGTAAGCATTTCAGAATTTGAAATCACTAATATTTCTGGATTGAATATCGATTTTAGAGTGGTATGCAGCAAAGGCACTTACATCCGTTCTTTGGCTCACGATTTTGGAAAATCCCTAAATTCGGGCGCGCACCTGTCGGCACTCAGAAGAACCAAAATTGGAGACTTTAAGGTTGATGATGCCGTTACCATTGAAGGGTTTATAGCCAAGCTAAAGAACTAAACCGCTTATTTTTACGTATATTTACTGTACCCCAATTGTAATTTACAAGATTTGCACCTAACAAATCAACATAGAGCCTTATTGATTACGTTTCTCATTGCTGGAACCGTAATCCTTTCTGTTTTTAATATCGGACTTAAAAAACACAGTGAATTTATATCTGAAAGTTATTATGAATTAGAGCCAGAAAAAGACCCCGAAGAAGCTGCCGAAAAACAGGAAACCGAAACGGAAGCCAACAAAACCAAGGCCGAAACCAATAATGCCTTTAATGAGTCGCAAAAGGAAAAGCATTTTGCCCAAGCCTTTAAACGTATTGCTCCACCAGAAGATTATATCCCTAAAAACAGTGACATTTCAAAAAACAGCCATTCAGCAAAAAGAGATTATAAACTACCCGATGATTCGAAACTGAACGCAGAAGAGCTATCCAAGTTCAACAAGGCGAACGAAGTACTAAAAAAACAATTGGCCGAAAACAACAACCACAAAAGTACCATTAGCTATTCACTCTCAAATCGGAAAAAAGTGTACATTCCCATTCCCGTTTACCTTTGCGAAGTAGATGGCAAGATAGTGGTAAATATTACCGTAAACGCCAGCGGCGAAGTAACCGACGCCTACTTAAACACCTCATCAAATTCCTCAAACGAATGTTTGATTGAACACGCTTTGGAGTACGCGAAAAAATCGAAATTCAATGCCGACCCGTCTAAAAGCAGTCAAATAGGATCCATTACTTTCAATTTTATAGGCAAACGCTAGGTTCCAATTTACAGAGCATTTCGGTAACATCTTTTAACACGTTTTGTCCTTTATTTTTATTGTACCAATGCTGTAAATCTTCTTTAAATTCAGGAGTTAATTTGCCGTATTTTGCTTTGTACCTATTCACATAAACCGTGGCTTCGCTAGGTCGTGGCCCATAAGTAGTCAAAACATCACCTGTTTTGTCCTCAATCATGATTACCTTCGGGATAGACCGCGAACCTTCGGTTAAGAAAGCGTCCATTAGTTTTGGGTGTTCGTCGCGAAGCACAATTTTCATATTGAGATTTCCATTCAATTCAACAATTTTATGGAGCGCCGGCAAAACATGGGCAGCATCGCCGCACCAACTTTCGGTGATAACCAACCAAGTAACTGGGTGGTTGAATTCGGCAATCTTTTTCTTTAAATCATCCGATACTTTAATGGTTTTATCCCATCGCTTCATTCGGCGGTCGTTCAACTTTGTGTAATTAACCAAAGCTTCTGTTTTTTCCAAGCCTGTGGTATCGCTATTCTCTGCTAATTGCTTCACTAATTCCCGATAGGACGGGTAAGACATACCACGCTCTAAACTCGATTTTATTATTGATTCCATAAATAAGATTTTAAACAGGTACAATGACGCCTTCAAAATTAAAGGCTTCCCATTTCAATTAAGATGATATTTGTCATACTTTTACTTTAAACCTTACTTTTGCAGAATCATGAGCAAAAAACAACGATGCGGCTGGTGCGAAGGCGATGCACTTTATGAAGCCTACCACGACGAAGAATGGGGTGTTCCGGTGTATGACGACGATACACTTTTTGAATTTTTAACCTTGGAAACCTTCCAGGCCGGGTTAAGTTGGATAACCGTACTACGAAAGCGTGAAAATTTTAGAAAAGCATTCGATGATTTTAATTATGTAAAGATTGCCCGTTACAATCAGGATAAAATTGACGAGCTTATTCAAAATAAAGGAATAATAAGAAATCGATTAAAAATAAAAGCTACTGTTACCAATGCCCAATCTTTTATGAAAATACAGGACGAATTTGGCAGTTTCAGCAAATACATTTGGGGTTTTGTGGATGGCCAGCCCATAAAAAATTCGATAAAAAACTACAAAGAAGCCCCAGCAAATACGCCGTTAAGTGATGCCATAAGCAAAGATTTAAAAAAACGCGGATTCAAGTTTGTGGGCACCACAGTAGTTTACGCACACATGCAAGCTACGGGTATGGTTAACGACCATGAGACAAGTTGTTTTAGGTATAATCAAGTTTAAACCATTTCTCCTGTGAATATACAACACTTCCGTTTTAGCTTATTTTTATTGGCCATGCTTTGGGGCTGTAATTCTGCCAATGCCCAAAAGAGCTTTAGTAGTTTAGGCGAATCGGCCATTGGCATTAATCACCGTATTTCTAAAAACTACAATTTAAATATCACCCTTCGTAGCAGATATTTTCTTTACAATAACGACCATTTTGGTTATGAACAGCAACAATTTGACATCTACCATTTATCGTCTTTTAAATGGAAACAAAATAAAACTTTTGGTTTAGGGATTTATTACCGCAATAGGGATTGGTTTGATTCTGGAAGTGACGAATTACGGTTTATGCAGCAGTTTGTTCGAAAAAAACAATTGGTGACCGCTAAGGTAAGTCACCGTTTTAGGGCAGAACAACGCCTGTTCGAAGCTTCAACCATTTACAGGCAACGCTATAAATTTGGTATGGATTTCCCTTTAAAACCCGTTAAAAGCAAATCGAGAAAAACCTATTTAAGCACCGCACTTGAAGTCCTGTGGAGCTTAAGCAAACAAATAAGGGGCGAAACCGACATTAGAGTTACGGCCCAAATGGTTTGGCCAATTTTAAACAAACTGGGCTTAAAAGCTGGTTTAGAGCACCGCATGGAAGCGTTTAACCTGAAAGCAAAACATTATTTGTTTGTATTGACTTCGGTGAGTTTAAAAATTTAGCTAGCGGAATAGGTTCTAAATTAAAGTTTTGGTTCAACTTGCTTTTTTCTTCAACACCTCAATTTTGTTCGCCACGGAGCCCCACTCGGTAAAACGAATGATTTTAAATACGATACGTTCCAGTGTTCCTTTTGAAACCACCCGATCGGACAACGCTTTAATTTTCTCGTCCCTTAACTTAATGCAATTTTCGTCATTCAGCTGTTCTATTTCCAAAATCAGTTCGTTGGCGAATTTCCAAGCCCCGTCACGTGCTATGCCCATGCTGAAATTTACAAGAAAGTTGTCGACGTTTTTTAGTTTTTTTAAAATCCAAACCAAGGGGCGCCAAATTAAGCTTAAATTACTTTTCACATCGTCCACCAATTCGCCCAATATATCGTTGATTTTATTAAAATCGGATTCCAACAAATGAATATTTGATGGGGTTGATATTTGAGCCGCAGCAATTCCCAAATCGAGATTAATGTGGGCATTCATCCCAAGTATTAAATGCTGAAGCACTATTAAGTTGTTGTTTTTCGATAGGTTGAAAGCGACTTCCCAAGATTGGGTATTGCTTTTATTTGTTCTGTAATTGGCATAAGCCAACAGATACCGATTGGCAAAAACCACATCCAACAACTCCATACGTGCATCATCATCAAAATAACCTGTGCCCAATTTTTCCTTTACACAGATGGTTACTTTTTGATAAAGCGCTGCAAAATACCCCAACGGACTTTCCTCTTTTTTTGAGGTTTGAATGATGTCTTCCAACAGCACGATAACTTCTTCAATGGTTTTTGCTTCCATGTTTTCAATTGGTTTTTAAAAATTCAACAAATTGATTTCGTGGTATATCTTCTGCCCCCAAACTTGCTAAATGATTGGTGTACACTTGGCAGTCGATCAGCTTGTAATTGCTGTTGTTCACAAAAGTGATAAACCCCACTTTGCTGGCATTGCTCACTTTACTAAACATACTTTCGCCACAAAACACCCCATTTTTTAAATCGACACCATATAAACCTCCCACCAACTTTGTGTCCTGCCAAACCTCAACCGATTTGGCATATCCCATATCATGTAATTTTTGATAGGCTTTTACCATGTCGTTGGTAATCCATGTATCGTCCTGGTCTTTGCGTTTTATTTTCGAGCATTCTAAAATCACTTGCCCAAACGCTTTGTTTTCGGTAACCTCAAAAGATTTCTTTCGTAGCACCTGCTTCATACTTTTTGATACTTTTAATTTCTGCGGAAACAGTACGAATCGCGGATTGGGTGACCACCATAAAATGGGACTTTCTGCATCGAACCACGGAAATATCCCCGACCTATAGGCCAGCAGCAATCTTTCAACCGACAGGTCGCCACCAACAGCAAGTAAACCTTCGCTGGTTGCTTCTTCTATTTTCGGAAACCATAATTTTTCGGTTAGGTAATGCATGCCTTTAAAAGTAAAAAGTTTCAACAAAAAAACCTCAATGTTTATGCTAAACATTGAGGTTCTATTATATGAGCTATCTTTCTTTTATTTACAACACCAAGAGTGTCTTGGTAATGAAATTAGTTTAGAAAGGTAAATCGTCGTGCTCGTCTTGGTTTAAATCGCCCGCTGGCTCAAAAGCATCGGCCGGTGGCACTGGAGGAACATTTCCAGAAGCAGCTTCAGTTTGCACTGCCTCAATTCTCCATCCTTGGATAGAGTTGAAGTATTTAGTTTCACCTTGAGGATTTACCCACTCTCTCCCACGTAAGTTGATGTTAATTTTTACTTGCTGCCCCACTTGAAAATTATTCAACAAATCGGTTTTATCTTGAACAAATTCCACCATAATGTGCTGTGGGTATTGCTCTTCTGTAGTCACTACAATCTCTCTTTTTCTGAATCCGTTGTTCCCAAAAGTTTGGGTTTCACCAATCATTTTTACTCTTCCTTGAACTTCCATTTACTCTAATTTATACTTAATTAATATTCTTTTTATGACAACAATATTTTCCAAGCGCTCTCCACATCACCAAAGCTTAAATAGTTTCGTGCCAGTTTATGCTTTTCGCGATGGGTTGCCGTTTTAATGTTAGGATACCGCTCGCCCAAATCTTCAATAAAAGCATTAACGCTTGCTTCACTTGGCAAGGCTTCCACATTGCCCAACATGCCCAAATCGTTTCCGGTAAGCACCATACTGTGCTTTACATGCTCGGGAAAACTATCCACTCCTATACCCAACGTCGTCAGTGGTTTTGGTATTTGGAAAAACCCTTTTTTTGCTCGGCTGTAATAGCTTCCGCCAGCTCTTGCTACCAAATCTAACTTTATTTGGTCGATGGCTTCATCCTCATCCAAAACCTCTTCATCAATGTGCAACCGTACTACTTCACAAATTATCAAATTTCCGGCTCCACCATCTTCCCCCAGTTTGATAATTTCATTGACTTTGCATTCAAACTGAACGGGCGATTCGCCTACCCGAAAGGGTTTTACAACATCCGATTTCAGCATCGTCAGCCCCGCTTTTTCAAACTCATTCACCCCTTCAGGATATTCAGTACTGCTCAACGACATTTGGTGAACCATATCATAATTCACCACATTTATTACCACTTCTTTGGTTTTTTCAATATTCTCCAAAGTGTGTTTTGTCGTGTTATCGCGTACCCGTCTCGCTGGTGAAAATATCATAATTGGCGGGTTGGCACTAAACACATTAAAAAAACTAAATGGCGACAAATTTGGGTTTCCGTCGGCATCAACCGTACTTGCAAAAGCTATGGGTCTGGGCGCCACCGCACTCAACAAATAACTGTGTAATTTACTGGTTGATAACTGCTTTGGATCTATTGAAGCCATTACACTTTTAATTGAACAACAAATGTAACCAAACTATAACTCATGTAAAAACCGATTTACTAACAACTCGCACAATAATATTAACAGATTTGCATTATATTACCAGTTAAAAAATTTATTTCCATGTTTTTTTCCAAGCATAGCAATGCCTTTAGGTGGATAATAATTGCATCTTCCTTTATAATTGTATCCCTAATTTTATGGAAAACTTACGAGTTTTTTCAACATTTTAAGGAAGAAGAGCGTACAAAAATGGAAAATTGGTCGTTCGCCCAAACCGAATTCGTTAATGCCGAAACCAACACCAATTTAAACCTTACCCTAAAAATTTTAAACAGCAATACCACCACCCCTATGTTGGTGATAGATCAAGAAGGCAATTTAAGCAGCTCGAACAATATTGACGAGCGTAAACTGAAAAACAAAAAAGCCATCAACAAACTCATTGAAACCTTCAAAAGTGAAAACAAACCTATCGATATAAAATACCAAGGCGAAGTATTCTCTACCATTTACTATGGTAATTCCCCTTTGCTCAACAAACTGAAATACTACCCTTTGGCCTTGCTGCTCATTGTGTTTTTGTTCGGCGCCGTTATTTTCTTCTTTTACCGTAGCAACAAAAACGCCACGCAAAACAAATTATGGTCGGGCATGGCTAAAGAAACCGCACACCAAATCGGTACGCCGTTATCATCGTTAATCGGTTGGACCGAAATTTTAAAGACCGAGAATGTGAATGCCGATTATATTTCTGAAATGGAAAAAGACATCGACCGACTGAAAACCATTACCGAGCGCTTCAGTAAAATAGGCTCGTTGCCCACTTTAGAAAAGGCCGATATTATTAAAGAAACTATCGAGTCGTACGACTATTTAAAAGCGCGGTCGTCAAAACTAATTGAGTTTGAAATCATCACTCCCGATGATGAGATCCCGGTGGAACTGAACAAACAACTCTACAGTTGGTGCATTGAAAATTTGGTAAAAAATGCCATTGATGCAATGAAAGGCCGCGGCAAATTAACCATTGAAATTTCGCAACTGGAAAATGATGTTAAGATTAGAGTTACCGACACCGGAAAAGGCATTAGCAAAAAAGATTTCCATAAAATTTTCGAGCCCGGATTCACGACAAAAAAACGCGGTTGGGGACTTGGTTTATCCTTAACCAAACGGATTATTGAAGATTTCCACAATGGAAAAATTAACGTGCTGGAATCAGAAAAAGGAAAAGGCACCACGATACAGATTAACCTGAAACGCGCCCACCATTATGCCTGAAAAATTTATAGAATTTAAAGCCCTCGTTTTAAAAAACAACTGTCCGCAATGTTACAGTACAGACGGACTGCGGCTAACATTTAAACAAAAAATAGTGGAAACCGCACTATACAAGTCCATAACTTCTGAAATTCAGGACAAATTGGCTTGCGAAACCTGTAATTCCATCATTTATCCCGTGCAATGGACCGACGATATTGAACGCGTTGTAGAATATCAAAAAAAGGCTTTCACCCCCAAAAAACCCTCTACCTATCTAAAAAAAGCCACTTGGCTAATTATCGTAGCGGTTATTTTGGCTGTAATTGCTATTCTGTTTTTCGTGTTTTATAGTGAATTATAAATGCGCCCTAATCGCTTCGGCCACGGCTTCAAAATCTTCGGGAGTCAGTTTTTCCTTTTTAATGAATCGGGCATCATCCATACTGCGCAACGGAATTAAATGTACGTGTGCGTGTGGCACTTCCAAGCCAATTACCGAAACCCCCACACGATTGCACGGCACGGCTTTTTCAATGGCCAAGGCTACTTTTCTGGAAAAAGCCATAAGTCCCATATAGGTGGCCTCATCTAAATCGAAAATCTTATCGACCTCTTTCTTCGGGATGCACAGGGTATGCCCTTTGGCATTTGGATTGATGTCTAAAAACGCAAAAAACTCGTCGGTTTCTGCAATTTTGTAACACGGAATTTCACCATTGATTATTTTTGTAAATAAAGATGCCATACTATTTCGCTATTTTATTTTTTGAACTAGCCTAAATATAAAAGATTCCTGATGAAATACATCAGGAATCTTTATTGTGTTTTTAATATTTTCAATGCAATGAGATTTCTCGACTTAAGTTTATCTTGAGCATCTCGACTGCGCTCGATAAAGGCTCGACCCGAAAGGCTCGAAATGACCATCAAATTACTTTTTTCGCTGCAACCTACATGCCTATCTTGTAATCTCGACAATATCAAATTTCATCACGCCATTGGGCACTTGTATTTCTGCCACATCGCCAACCGATTTGCCCAGCAAGCCTTTTCCAATAGGCGAGTTTACCGAAATTTTTCCCGATTTTAAATCGGCTTCACTTTCAGCCACCAACGTATAGGTCATTTCCATGCCATTGGTTTGGTTCTTTATTTTTACGGTAGAAAGCACCAACGCCTTTGATGTATCGAGCTGCGACTCATCAATCAACCTAGCATTAGCGAGCGTAGCTTCCAATTTAGAAATTTTCATTTCCAAAAGCCCCTGTGCTTCTTTTGCCGCGTCGTATTCTGCATTTTCACTTAAATCGCCTTTGTCTCTTGCCTCTGCAATAGCTTGCGACGCCTTTGGCCGCTCCACATCTTTTAATTGATTTAATTCGGCTCTTAATTTTTTCAACCCCTCTGCTGTGTAGTAAGATACTTTACTCATAACTTCATCGTTTATTAATAACAAAGATGCTGAACTGGGTTCAGCATAAAAAAAATCCCGCATAGACGAGATTTCATTTTCAAATATACAAAATTTTTATCTGAGTTTGCTTTTTATCGTAAATTGCACTCCTAAATTTTTCATTGCATTATGAAGCCCATTTTCTATTTAACCTGTTTCATTTTTTTATGGTCTTGTAGCGGAAATCAAGTGGACGACAAAAACTGCCGTTTTTTACTGGATATAGTGGTGCACCATGAAATAAACTTGAGCTTACCGGCTTATAGCCAATTGCAATTTGCTGGCAACTCCGTTTATATTCCTAACATTGGAAACGGTGGCGTTATTGTTGCTTCCACAGGTGTTGACTTTTATGCTTGGGATGCCAGCGATCCTAACCACGCACCGAAAGAATGCTCACCTATAATACCCGATGGGCTAAATGGTACTTCTGGATGCGGCAACACCTACAATTTTGTCACTGGAATTATCGATAAAAATGACGGCCTTAGCTGTCCGCTAAAAAATTACCGTATTCAACAAAATGGCAATATTCTAACCATTTACAATTAATAAAAAAAGCCTTTCCAGTTCGGAAAGGCTTTTTATTTTTTTTAGAAAAAGCTGTTTTTAGAATTTTAAAGTAGCTCCAAATAAAAAGTTTATAGTTGCCTGTGGGTAGTAAAAATTTTCGGTTATTGGTGCATCAGGTGATCCTTCAGGTCTGTAGTAATAGCTATATGTATACCCATTAGATACATATTCAGAATCAAACAAATTATTAACTAATAAGTTTAGAGCTATTTCTTTAATCCATGTTGGTTGAAATTTGTATGACAGGTTTAAGTTATTTACAAAATAGGCATCAATACTTTTACTGTTACTCGATGTATTATCTAAATATTGTTTTCCAACGTATTTAGACAATAAAGCAATATTTCCGTTTTTAATAGGAGTAAAAGTTAAGTTGTTTCCAAAAATAACATTTGGTGAAAAAGAAATATCTGTATCCTCATACTCTGTAACAATAGGCTCGTAAGATACGGTATCAAATGAGTTAGGGTCGTATTGCGTATCGTAAACCACATAATCAAAAGCCTTAATCTTATTCTGGCTAAAAGTTGCATTAGCATCAGTTCTTAACCATTCTGACACTTTATATCCTATCTGTAATTCAATACCAGTCCTAAAACTTTTATCTACATTTTGTCTAATAGGGTCGCCAACATCATCTAAATCACCTGTCAAAACCAATTGGTCCTCATAATTCATGTAATACAAATTGGCAATGGTATAGAAATTAGGAGTTCTTAACTTATATCCAAATTCAAAATCGTGTAACCTTTCAGGCTTTGGTTCAAGTGGGTTTTTAGTTAAATCATCTCTATTAGGCTCTCTGTTAGCAACTGCAAAAGAACCGTACACAGTATTGTAATTATCGAATTTATACGTTAACCCAAATTTAGGATTGAAAAAACTATAGGATTCTGCTACATCAATATCTATTAAATCTGAGCTAGTTCCTACCGATTCATAATCTACTTTTCTAAATTGTAAATCTAATAATGCAAAGAGATTAGAACTGATATTATATTCCGCTTTCACATATGTATTGTAATCTTTTTTATCTCCATAACTAAAATAATAGTTGCTATTTATTGGAATTTCAGAAGAAAATGAATCCCAAATTATTTCACCAAAATGATCGCCCTTATAGGTGTTATAACCTCCTCCAAGGTATAAGCTTAAATCGTTCTTTTTGTAATTAAGCGAATATACTATTGCTATAAAATCATTATCCAACCAGCGTCTTCTAATAACATCTCCTTCGTCTGCAGCATTGGGGCTATTTGGAAAATAACCGCCTAGCTCTTCACCTTCTTTATACTGCTCAAAATAGCCTTTACCCCTAGTATAGTTTCCTGAAATATTAGCTGAAAAATTAGTGTTAAATTGATGCGAAGCATGTAATTGATAATGTGTTTGCTCGTAATTATCTACTTCATTTTCATAAGTGTAATAATTATAGGTTCGTCCAGAATTTAAAAGATTTTCAGCTTCAGATTCCGAAGGGAAATTTCTGTCGACAAATGCCTGAATACCCGCTCTATCATTATTTACAACAGCTTCAGGTGTGCCATACCAAGATTGGTATGTTTCTTCTTTACCTCCAAAAACAATGGCTTTAACTGATGTTTTTCCATTTAAAAATCCTGTTTCTACATAATACGAACTTAGATCTGCTCTTGCTCTATCAATATATCCATCACTTTGAATGTTTGACAATCGTCCTTCAGCATAAAAGTTATTTTTAATTCCAGAACCAATGCTAATATTGTGTTTTCTAGTCCCAAAACTTCCAACCGTATGGGTTGTAGTTGCGTAACCTTCGGTTGATGGGTTTAATGTTTTCAAATTTAAGCTTGCACCAAAAGCGGCAGAGCCATTAGTTGAAGTTCCTACACCCCGTTGAAGCTGAATATCTTCGACCGATGACACAAAATCGGGCATGTTAACCCAAAATGTTCCTTGACTTTCGGCGTCATTATACGGAATTCCATTAATGGTCACATTCACACGTGTTGCATCCGTACCACGCACCCGAATCCCCGTATAACCTACTCCTGCGCCTGCATCACTTGTGGTAACTACCGATGGTAGCTGGTCCAATAAAATTGGTAAGTCTTGGCCTAAATTTGTAGACTCCAACTCATCCTTAGTAATGTTTGTAAAAGCAACTGGCGTTTTATCCTTAGCCCTTGTTGCTGAGAGCAATACTTCATCCAAATTTTCTGTTTTTGTTGAATCTTGCTCGGTTTGGTTTTGTTGCGCCATAGCATTGACTGACAACACCAAAAGCGTTAAAAAAAGAAAACTATTTTTCATCTCGATTACGGATTTATAATCGAATAAAAAGAGGTAATTATTCTTTAATGGTTAAAATTGATTTTTTTGAATTTACTCTGAAAATATTGCCGCGTTAATTGATAAACTGCCAGCAATAGCTTTATAAATCCACCTCCCTAAACAGCATTATCTGTTCTAGGTTCTATGGGTATGATCTCAGCCTAAATGATTTTAGATTTCAAATTTTAGATTTTAGATTTTTGAAGTAAACATTTCAAAAATCGTCAATCATCAATCGTCAATCATCAATCAAAAAGCACCCCTTTATGAGAACGCTGCAAAGATACTACCCAATTACCGAACTTCAATTATTAATGATTAATATTTTAATCGATATCAGGCTTCTTTCGGTTGGCCTTTTTTTCAGATTGGGTGCGTTTGCTTTTTAAACGCTTACGGATGGCCGATTTCGGAATTTTTGTTGGTTTTCTTGGTTTGGGTTTAACCAAATTTGATTTTATCAAATTTAAAAAACGGGCAATCACCAGGTTTTTATTTTGGTGCTGACTTCTGCTTTCACCGCATTGTAAAATCAAAACACCTTCTTTGGTCAGTCTATGTCCCAACTTGCTCAAAAGTCGTTCTTTTTGAGTATCTTTAAGCACTAACGAATCTTTTATACTAAAAGCCAATTCTACTTTCGTGGATGTTTTATTAACGTGTTGCCCACCACTGCCCGAACTCCTAACGGCCTTAAAAGTTAATTCATTTATTAATGCTTCCGAATCAATCATGTTTAAGCTTGGTGCGCCGGCTTCAACAAATCGTTTACCGTTTTTACCGGATTGAAAGTTTCAATGGGCACTTCCACAAAAATGGAGTTCCAATGCGCCATGCTGCCATTCCAAAGTCCGGGCAATTCCAACGCTTGTATGTCGGTGCCATTTTGGGTTTTCATGGTGATGAATGCCGCTTCGGGATCTACAAAATCGGTGAGGTTGAATTTTTCTCCTTTGTAGTTTTTAATGCCACAAACCAAATCGGTGGGGTTAAAATGGGTCGCCTTGTACACCAATTCCTGTTGGCGGGTTTTACTAAAATTGATTTGGGCAAACTCAACAATTTGTAACGAAATATCTCCGTTTTTGTCCTTTACCCAAAACGGTCCGCCTCCGGGCTCTCCTTCATTTTTTACCATCCCACAAACACGGATGGGGCGGTTAAGTTTCCCCCTTAAAAAGGCAATTTTTTCTTCTATTGAGCTGTTTTCTATTTCTGCAGGAATTGAAATATTCAATCGGTAACGTAAAAACAGCAACATGATTTTGAGGTCGGTTTCTTCCAACTGACATTCATCTAACTTATGTAAATACGAAAACACGGTTTCTTGTGCTTCTAATAGCACTCCCGCAAGTAGCTTTTTATATTTTGAAACCTCAACATTTCTATTGGCTACCACAATATTATCGATGTTTTTTATAAAAACGAGGTCACTTTTTAAATCGTTCAAATTTTCCAAAAGCGCACCATGCCCTGCCGGGCGGAATAAAATAGAGCCATCTTCTTTTCTATAAACCTCGTCTTTTGTGGTGAGGGCAACTGTTTCGGTGGTTTCTTTTTGATAGGAAAACGATACATTAAAATTGGTATTGGTTTTCTTCTCTAAATTTTCCTTTATGCTATTGAATTCTTTTGAAAAGTATTCGTGATGCTTTTCAGATACGGTAAAGTGTAAATTGGCCTCGCCATTTGAGGAGGCGTACAAAGTGGATTCGAACAAATGCTCCTGAAAAGCGGTAACCACCTTGTCATCATATTTATGGAAAGGCAACAATCCTTTTGGCAGAAAACTGTAGTTCAATCCATTTCCATCGAGCATGGTTTTTACAAATTCATGCTGTTTTTTAGCTTCGCTTAAACTGTCGTAATGTGGAACAGTTTCTTTTAATTTTGAAATGACTTCATTGTAAAACGGAAAACTTTCCAGATTGGAGAAGAATTTTACAATCAAACTATCATTTTGTCTTTCAGTATAAGTTTTTAAAGTATCTGTTTCGGGATTGAAATTTTTCAAAAACTGAAACAAAAATTTGAACATACGAGTCGCCGCTCCAGAAGCTGGGACAAATTTCAACAAATGTAAATCGTTCTTTTTTTCTTCAAAAGCCTTAACAAATCCATCAACATCAGAATCGCCATAACTTTCAATGCCTTTGCCAATAGTGGCCGCCGACAGCAAATTGGAATACGACATACCATTTTTAATACGATTTACCTGTGCATTTACAGTGTCTATGCTTA
Source organism: Tamlana crocina (assembly GCF_012037625.1). Taxonomy (NCBI): domain Bacteria; kingdom Pseudomonadati; phylum Bacteroidota; class Flavobacteriia; order Flavobacteriales; family Flavobacteriaceae; genus Tamlana; species Tamlana crocina. Next base: position 111,851 of record NZ_JAAVJS010000008.1, on the reverse strand, counting down.
TGCCCTTCGATTGGATTTGTTTGATATCTTTATCTGAAAACATGATTTTGTATTTTGTACGTAAATATAGCACTCTAAAATGAAGCAATAAAAAACCAATGTAACTTTTAGACTAAGAAATCATTAATTCGGTTAATGGTTCTTTATGGCGTCAAAAAAAGATGTGTCTTCTTCAAAAGCTGTACCAATCACTACCAAGTCGGCTCCTGCTTTGTAGGCAACATCCAATTGGTTTTTTTTGCGAATACCCCCACCAACAATCAACGGGATATTCAACTCACGCTTAACGGATTGAATGATTTCAGAAGTTATGGGATGAAGCGCACCACTACCAGCCTCCAAATAGATTAATTTCATCCCCAAAAACTGACCGGCCACAGCGGTATCAACAATATTTTGGATATTATTTCTTGGCATGGGCTCTGTTCCGGTAATGCGCTGCACCGCAGTTTCCTTTCCGTTTTGGACCAAAATGTAGCCCGTTGGAATAATTTCCAATTGAGTCTTTCTAAGTTTTGAAACCGACTCCACATGCTTCCCGATAAGGTACTCTGGATTTCTTCCTGAAATCAAACTTAAAAACAACAGTGCGTCGGCTTTGTCGGTAATTTGGGTAACATCGCCTGGAAAGAGCACCACGGGCAATTGAGTGTGCTTTTTTATTTCAGCCACTAAAATTTCGGTAATATGCTCAGCTACGGTGCTTCCACCAACAAAAACATGTGTAGCGACCGACTGGTTTACTTTTTCGACAAAACTTTTGGTGTTGGAAAATGCAAATTTATCAGGGTCTATTAAAACCGCCAATAGTTTTTCTCTTTTTTTACAGGCCTTATAAATATGTTGATAAATACTCTCCATTAGGCAATCGCATAGGCGCAGGTAAAACCTTCAAACTCTAAAAATTCAATATTATATCGGCATTTTCTATTTTCATAATCAATCCACGCTACAGTTTCGTTTTCACCATCCGATATTGGGATTACCAAACAATGCTGTTTAAAACTCAGCCCCGATGTGGCAAACAGTTTGTACAACGACTCTTTTACGCACCAAATCATGGTTAGTTTTTCAACATAATCGTCAGCCGTTTTATCCAAATAATCACTTTCGTAATCAATGAATTTATGGGCGATGATTTGTATTTTATCGCGTTGTTTTTCAATATCAATCCCAATAACGGAATCACTGATTATTACTGCCGAAAAATTAAAAGAATGGGTTATGGAAATTTGCCTGCCATCTTTTAAATGCGGTTTGCCATTTTCGTCATAAAATAAATCGGTATCGGCGTAACCAAACTCTTGAAGCAACCGCCGCACACTTAAAAAACCACGTTGGTGCAGTTCACTTTTCATGCCCATAACGCGATTTAAACTTTCGGGCTTTAAATTCACCGATGCCATCAAATCGTCAAACGACTCTGTTATTTTCCAGATTTTAACAGTAGTTTGTGAGTTTGGGCTAATGGTTTTGTAAAGTGGCATTTAGTATTCTGAAACTTATTGATTATCTTTGCACCGCCTAATAAAGCTCTTGCTTTTTGTGGTAGCGAATTTAAGTATTTTAAAAGCTATTAGCAATCAAGTTGGGGTTTAAAACAATAAAGAAAAATACTATGAGTACAAAAACAGTTCCTTACGTGGCCCATAAAGTAAAAGACATTTCGCTTGCCGATTGGGGAAGAAAAGAAATTGAGTTGGCCGAGGCCGAAATGCCAGGCTTGATGAGCCTTCGCGAGGAGTATAAAAACGAACAACCTTTAAAAGGTGCTCGTATTGCAGGTTGCTTGCACATGACCATCCAAACTGCCGTGCTAATTGAAACTCTTCAAGCTTTAGGCGCAGAAGTTACCTGGAGTTCTTGCAACATTTTCTCTACGCAAGACCAAGCTGCTGCTGCTATTGCTGCCGCTGGAACTGCCGTTTATGCTTGGAAGGATATGACCGAAGAGGAGTTCGATTGGTGTATCGAGCAAACTTTATTCTTTGGTGAAGACCGAAAGCCATTAAACATGATTTTGGATGATGGTGGCGATTTAACCAATATGGTTTTAGATAAATACCCAGAATTAGTGTCTGGTATTAAAGGATTGAGTGAAGAAACCACTACTGGTGTTCACCGCTTGTACGAGCGTATGCAAAAAGGCACATTGCCTATGCCAGCCATTAACGTAAACGATTCGGTTACTAAATCGAAATTCGATAACAAATATGGTTGTCGCGAAAGTGCTGTTGATGCTATCCGTCGTGCTACCGATGTGATGTTGGCCGGAAAACGCGTTGTAGTTTGTGGCTATGGCGATGTTGGTAAAGGAACTGCCGCTTCGTTTAGAGGTGCTGGAAGTATTGTAACTGTAACTGAAATCGACCCGATTTGTGCGCTACAAGCAGCCATGGATGGTTATGAAGTTAAAAAACTGGAAACCGTAATTGGCAAAGCCGATATTGTAATCACTACCACTGGAAATAAAGATATTGTTCGTGGTGAGCATTTTGAGGCCATGAAAGACAAAACCATAGTTTGTAACATTGGGCATTTCGATAATGAAATTGATATGGCATGGTTGAACAAAAACTACGGAAACACCAAAAACGTTATCAAGCCACAAGTTGATAAATATACCCTTAACGGAAAAGATGTTATCATTTTGGCACAAGGTCGTTTGGTAAATTTAGGTTGTGCTACTGGCCACCCAAGTTTTGTAATGAGTAACTCGTTTACCAACCAAACTTTGGCACAAATCGAGCTTTGGAACCACAGCGACAAATACGAGAACAAAGTATATATGCTGCCAAAACACCTCGATGAAAAAGTAGCCAAATTACACTTAGAAAAAATTGGCGTTGAGTTGACTGAATTAAAAGAAGATCAAGCGGAATATATCGGTGTAAAAGTAGAAGGTCCTTATAAGCCTGAATACTACCGTTACTAAGTTCATGTCATTCCTGCGAAAGCAGGAATCTCGTCAATAAAACTTTTTAGATATTTAGAACCCCTTACAGTCCCGATAGCTATCGGGATGTGAGGGTTTTATTTTTTAATAACCAATTAGCAAGATCCCTTTTAATGGGAGCTGCATTCGGCTGCTGACATATAGTGTTTCCAAAAATGAATAAATTTTAGAAAAATCATCCGAATTCCTGTATTCATTGCGCACCGCAATCACCAAGTATTCAACTTGAAACATCATACTTGCCTGAAAAATGTCTTTTAAAAATTGATTGTTAGCAACCGCCCTACCAGCTTCTACTTCAATAACAACTTTACCGTCGGAACTAACAGCATCGGCGTTGAAACTCTTATCTATTTGATTATTGAGTCCAAACAAAACAGGTACGTGTATTTTGGATTCCTTCGATTTGCCTTTTTCAACTTTAAAACCTATATTTTCAAGAGGTTTTCTTAAAAACTCAAGTACTTCATTACTACTGTAAGTAAAAGTGCTTGATGATATTTTATCCTCACAATCAATAAAACAATCAATAACGTCTTGCATCTGATTTGTTATGCCTTGTGAGCGCGGAAAAAATTGAAAACGAATCATAATTTAATAAATGTCCTACGAAGATAATAAAATAAAAGTCCCACGTTTTAACGAAGCTTCCGGTTTTTACACCACTAAAAAGCGCTCGAAAATCATGGGTAAAATACGGGGCAAAAACACCAAACCCGAGCTGTTGTTTCGGCGTGCACTTTGGGCACGTGGCGTTCGGTTTCGTGTGGACAACAAAACGCTACCGGGAAAACCCGATGTGTCCATAAAAAAATACAGACTGGCTATTTTTATCGATGGGGAATTTTGGCACGGCTACAATTGGGACGAGCGCCAACAAACCATAAAAAGCAACCGTGCATTTTGGATACCAAAAATTGAACGCAACATTCAGCGCGACAAAGAAGTGAACCAACAACTAGCCGATATGGATTATACCGTTTTTAGGTTTTGGAGCCGCGAGATTAAACAGAACTTAAACCAATGCATCAACGATGTTATGGTTTATATTTCTACGGGGTATGATTTTTAGTTTTTAAGAGTATACGAATGAGATTCCGAAATAAATTCGGAATGACAATAGGCCATTCATTAATCCACCAAATCTTCCTCAAAATACCACCACAGACTCGAGTCTATAGCTTGTTTCATTTTATCAAGGTCGGCATCTTCATTTAAAAACACGGTAATATTTTCATTGGCACGGTTTTGACCAACGCTTTCCCGTATTTCAATCGATTCAACTTCCTTGAAATGTTCCAAATGCTTTTTAATGCGTTCGTCTAAAGACTCATCACTTAAAAAAATCTTGATGGTTGGTTGGCTTGGGGAATTTCTAATTTCTGATCTAAACGGTAGCATATCTATACAATTTTCAAGTGAAACAATACAGCTTTTGCAAAAGCAATTGCTTAAAGTTAAACATTTAATTTATATCTTTTGAAGAAATTTTGGGCATGGGCAGCAAATATTTCAATATTCTGAACAAACAATTGGCACAAATAGAAGCCCACATACCCCATTATCAAGTTACCGTTAAAAAAGTTTCGAAGCGTAGTATTGGTTGGCATTTATCGCATGTTTTAATGGTGATTAATGGCGTTTGTGGCATATTGGCCAAAACCAAACCCGAAAACTATAAACGTGATTTCAACATAAAGCGAACCATTATATTTCCATTAGGCTATATGCCACGTGGCATGGGCAAAGCGCCAAAAGTAGTCGTGCCAACAAAAGCTATTACGGTAAAGGATTTAAAAGTACAACTGAATTTTGCCAGAAAACAAGTTGAAGCCACAAAGCAGCTTCCCGAAAAAGCCTTTTTTACCCATCACATTTTTGGTATGCTCAACAAAAAACAAACACTTCATTTTTTGACCATTCACACCAATCACCATTTAAAGATTGTGCGGGATATTTTGAAAAAAGAAAACCCTCTCCGAAATACGGAAAGGGTTTAAAAAGGAGTCTTTATTAACCCCGAGAACTATCGGGACAGTATGATATGTAAATTTTTATTCCGTTAATTTTAGTAAGTCCAAATCGTGGAAGTAAAAATTGCGGTCGTTGTTCATCGATACGAACAGCCCATTTGGGAATTGACTCCCCAAATCTGCTGTGGTTACCTCACAGCCATCGGTCTCAATGGTTCCTAAATTAAGTTCTTTTATAAATGCATTGGTTTCTAAATCGAAAATATTAAAACTGTGCGCTTGCTGGTTCGAAACAATCAAAAAGCCTTTATCGGCGTATTTAGCAATAGCAATGCCCTCTATATCTTCTTTAAAATATTCGCCACCAAAACAACCTATCTCTTCGTCCCCCATTGAAGGTTCAGCATAGTATTTTCGGATGCAATGCCCTTCATCTGAAAAATAAACGATACCATTTTCGTTATCGATAGCAATGGCTTCAATTTCTTTTTTCCCACTGAATGCGCCAAACTTACGCACCAAATTGGCATGTACCCCTAAACTATCGGAAACCAATTCGTATTGGTGCAAGTAACCCAATTTTGGGCCTGACTTCCTGCCAACAATAACATATATGCTACCTGTTTTTGGCGATTTGTACAACGCAATGCCCATAGGTAAATTGTGCTCCAATTCGGTTTCTCCCTCAAAAACCTTAAACCCTCCGTTGTCCAACGGTTGTATATCTGGCACGGAGAACACACGGAATTGCTGGCGCTCCCTTTCGCTAAAGGCAATGATATCGGTTTCCGTAGAATCGGTCAATTTAAAACCGTATTCCACATCCACATTATTGGGACGCTTTATATTTTTAATACTTTTGCTTTCAATTATTTTTCCATTTAAATCGAAGGCATACACACCGCCATCGGTATTTTTATCGGTTCCGAAAACGATACTTTCCGAAGGGTTATCGGGATTCACCCAAATAGCGGGATCGTCGGTATCGTGTGGAGTTTGTTCGGTAACAACAGTGGCGATGATTTCGGGCAACTTACTGCCACAGCCTACTACCACCAAAGTGATTACCAAAACTATATTTGCTTTTAATTTATTCATTTCACTATTAATTTTTAAACACATCGTATTTTAATCCGAACGTCAATCGTTGTCCATAAAATTCCTTTTGCATCGTTCTGGCTTTTACGCCTTGGAAGTAACGCAAAGGTTGGTCGGTAATGTTATTAATACCCAAATACAGACTTAAATTTTTGTTGATGGACACGTTGGCATTGAAATCCAAAAAGAACTGCTCATCGTAATAGCGGTCTTCAAAAGCGCTACCACCAATTTCATCAATGTAAGAATCTGAATAATTCGCCGATAGGCGGAAGCTCATTTTTTTGGTAGCATAGGCCAACGAACCGTTGAACATATTTGGCGCCGTACCTGGCAAATCTAAATCGGCACGCTCGTCTCCATCTTCGTTTTTAATGCCATCGGCACTCGACGTTAGGTAAGTATAATTGAGCATAACACTAAAGTTTTTCGCAAAACCGGGCAAGAAATCCAGTTTGCGTTGCAAAGACACTTCTGCCCCAAAAACGGTAGCGCCCTCACCATTTAATGGCTGATACACTTCGTAGCCGTTATTGTCTTCCGATTGACTGGTGTAAACAAAATCTTGAATGTTTTTATAGAAAAGTCCACCAGAAACAATACCCACCGATTTAAAATAATGCTCGGCCATCACATCGAAGTTCATCGAAGTTGTGGGGTCCAGTTCTGAGTTACCTAAAAAGATTTCCTCGTCTTCGTTGTTGGTTTCTTGGTAAGGCACCAAATCCACATAATTGGGACGTGCCAAAGTGTTCGTCCAAGCAAAACGCAATACCGTATGATCGTTCTTTAAGTTATATTTTAAATGCAATCCTGGCAACACATTGGTGTATGAGTTTTCATCTTTAAGCTGGTTGGTTCCGGCATAATCGCCATCGACATCGAAAATAAGCTCGTTACCCAGACTGTTTATTTGGGTATGCTCTACCCTAACACCAACTAACATGCTTAGTTGACTAGACAGTTTTTGGTTGGTCATGGCATAGGCCGCATACACATTTTCATCAGCATCAAAATTGGCGGTCAGGTATTCCTCAGGAAGATTTTCGCCCTCAAATTGAGCTGCATCATTTAGGTTTAGGCTCCCAATAAATTCTGGAGTAGCAAAATGTCCCACCGCATATTGGCTGCCCGCCAAGAAATCTGCATCAGAATAATTACGTGTTGGTACATCGCCCAACATATCTAAGGCGCTGGTTAGCGGACTATACTCGGTAAAATCGTTGTCTCTATTTTTATTTTTGAATCGGGTTTTCGCTCCAAACTTCAAGAAACCATCTTTCTCCCCAAACAAATTAAGAGGCAACTGAAAGTTTACAAATAAGTTAATATCGCGCTCTTCGGTATATTGATTTTCTTCGGATACTTCGCCAAGTTCAAAATCGCTAAAAAGGGCATCGTCGGCATCTTGAGGTGTAAATAACGGATCCTCTAAATTATTATTGAAGGTAATACCGTACTCGCTTTCGTATTCTAAATAACGTTCATTTAAACGCTCTTCGGAAGCTTTTGAAACCGAAGCCATCCAATCTATCTGTAAATCGTTGGCTAAATGCTCTCCCCCTAAGCTGAAGTTGAACATGCGTTGATCTTCCAAGCGTCTGTTTTTATTTCGACTATTATCAATTCCGCCTTTAGATTGCCTTTTAACTTCCACGAGAAACCCAGTTAAGTTACCGCTTCCATCCACCGAAAAGTCACCTGACTCAATATCTTCTCCATCTAAAATTTCGTGCTCTAAACGGAATCTGTTTTCGCGGTCGTCGCGCCAGTTATAAATCGATTTAAAATAAATGTTGTTGTTTTTATTCAACTTATAATCGAGATTGGCCGAAAAACTTCTGCGGATACGTTGCACCAAATATTCACGAATTTCGAATACGTTGGCATACGGATTTACATCTACTTCCTCTAAGTTATCTTCGTCGTTGAAGGCATTGTATTCAAACTCATCGGTCCATTCGGCTTCAAAGTTGTCGCTTCCAAAATCATTATCGTTGAAAGAGGCCGAAACCATCCAGCCCAATTTTCCGTTTTCACTTCGGTCGCCCAATAAAAACGATCCGTTAAGGATTCGTTTATCGGTAATGAAATTCACCCCCGAACCGCCTGTTGCTGAAAAACGGAAACCTTGCGGCGACGTTCTGGTAATTAAATTTACGGAGCCACCCAAAGCATCGGCGTCCATATCGGGCGTAACGGCCTTGTTCACTTCAATAGTCTGGATCATATCAGAAGGAATCAAGTCCATTTGTACATTTCTGTTATCGCCTTCGGCAGAAGGAATACGGCTTCCGTTTAAAGTCACGGAGTTTAACTGTGGTGCCAAACCACGCACTATAATGTTTCGTGCTTCACCTTGATCCACCTGCATCGTGATACCCGGAATACGCTTAACGGCATCACCGATATTGGCATCGGGGAATTTACCAATCTGGTCGGTCGATACAATATTGGTGATATTGGTTTTATTCTTTTGGGTGTTCAATGCTCTGGCTTGTCCGCTATTAAAACCATTAATCACCACGCCATCCAACTCTAACGCTTTTGAAGCGATGCTAATTTTCACGGTTGCCGTTTTTCCAGCTTCAACCAAAACCTCTGCTTTGGCATCTTCGTAACCCAAATACTTTACGGTTAAGGTTTGATTCCCTTCTGGCACGTCGAGCAGCAAAAAGTTACCGTCAACATCAGAGTATGTCCCTTTGTTTAAAGATTCGATTAAAATATTACTGAAAGGCACTTGCAGTCCGTCGTTATCGACCACAACACCTTTAATGTTTCCATTTTGTGCCACCCCATAAAAGGACACTACAAATAGAATAATAAAAGAAAAATAAGATTTCATTATTGGTTGATTTTTGTTTGACACAAAACTACCTTCAGCTTGTGTTTTCTTGCTGAAGTGATTGTTAACAAAAAGTAACCAGAGCTCTAAAAGCGCCTATATAACATAGCAACATTAACATTGGGCTAACATTGCGATAAGATTTGCTAAAGATTGAGCAAATAGCCCTGCAAATCGTCATTGGAATCGAGGGGGAGTTTTTTTCGCAATCTATACCGTGCAATACGAACGCTATCTGGAGTTATGCAAAGTATAGAAGCAATCTCTTTTGAAGACAAATTAAGCCGAAGCAACATGCAAAGCCGCAATTCTGATGGCGACAATTTTTCCAAAGCGTTTGTTTTTAAAATTTCAAAAAACTTGGGATGGATTTGAGAAAAAAAGCCCATTAGCTCTTCCCATTCGTTTTCGTTGGATAGCTTAACATCAATTTCACTTGCCAAATCGCCCAATTTGTTCTTTATAAAATCGCCATTTCTGCTTTTTAGATTATTAAGTGTTCTAGAAACATCGGCCAACATTTTATTTTTATGCGCTATATTCAAGCTGTAATTGGTAAGCGATGCTATTTTAAAATCTATTTCCCTTTTCAAGGAAGTTTCTTCAGCAGTTTTTTTGTCCAAATCGGCTTTAAGAAGTTGCTGTTTGTACTGAAAAATTTGGAGTTCCTGTTTCTTTCTCTTTTTTATATAAACCATCCAAACAGCCAAAACCAAAAGCATTGCGAAACCTATTAAAAGAATGGCCCATTGCCTCGTTTTAGCAATTTGATTTTGTTTGTTAAGCACATTTACCTGAGCTTCTCTTTCCTTTACTTCGTACAGTACTTCCATGGCGCTCACCAATTCGGCATTATGCCGTTTTATCTCCTGCTCATTTACAATAGCCTGATTGTTCATAAATTCGTATGCCTTTTCAAAATCGCCCATAGCGGCGTAGGTTCGCGCCAAATCTTTTAGAGCACTTTCCTCTTCCGAGCCATTTTTCGCATCTCTTGCCATTTGCAAAGCCTGCTCAGTAAAGTGTAATGCAGACTCAAAATTTCCGGTTTTCCGATTAATATCCCCCAGATTATTTATGATGTTAATACGAACATGCATCGGGCTATTTTTCGCATAATGAAACGCCTTATTGAAATAAGTATCGGCTAAAGCATAACGCTCCAAATCTTCGTGAATGCTTCCGATGTTTTCGTATGCTATAGCTAATCCAGTACTATCCTGTTGTTTCTCGAATAAAGAAAGGCTCTGCTCTTGGTTTTGCAAGGCCCGTTTATAATCGCCTTGTTTCTCGGCTACACTCCCTGAAAGCGCAAAAGCCGTAGCCAAGCCTTTATCGTATTGTATTGTTTTTGAAACCTCAATACTTTCTTTTAAGTATTTGTTGGCCTCTTCAAATTTTTTCAATGAAAAGTTGATGGCCGCAATGCTATTGTTTGTATAAACAAAAAAGGTATCTTTTTTAGCGCTGTATTGTTGTGACAGATGGAAATTATTGAGCGCTTCGCTATACAACCCTAAGTGTTTATAAAAATCACCCAGCTCAGCATGTACTTGTTTGATTTTTGAAGAATCTATATGATTTTCTGCAATTTTTAGCTGTTCCTTTAGCACGGAAAGTGTTTCTACTTGTCGTGTAGAATTCGATTCTTGGGCGTAATTTATTGTAATGAACAGCAACCCAAAGCAAATAAGGGAGCATCTTTTTTTGAAACTCATTTCGTTTACATCCTTTTAAAAAGGAATAAAGAAACCACCTTTATGTTACTTAAAATTTTTCTGGTTGTTATGCTTATATTAAAGCACAAAAAAAGCGACTGAAAATTTCAGTCGCTTTAAATTTTATCTTAAGAAAGTAGTTTCTTAAGCCTCAAAAGGCTCGATAGAAACATAAGATTTGTTATCTTTTTTCTTAGTAAACTTTACAATACCGTCAACTCGGGCATGCAAAGTGTGGTCTTTTGAAGAATACACGTTTTCACCTGGGTGGTGGGTGTTTCCTCTTTGTCTTACGATAATGTTTCCAGCAACGGCAGCTTGACCGCCAAAAATCTTAACACCTAAGCGTTTCGATTCTGATTCTCTACCGTTCTTAGAACTACCTACTCCTTTTTTATGAGCCATTGTCTTAAGTTTTTATATTGTTAATAAAAACGGAATTTATTTTTCAATTCCGCCGTCTAATCTGTCTTGTAATTCTTTTAACTCATCCCATTTACCTTCGGCAGCCAAACCTGCTTGTTTTGGCCAAGTTTCGGTAACGATGTGAGATAATCTTGAACTTGCTTCAGAAAGAATATTGCTTAATTCTTCTGGAGTGGCTTTAGCTACTTTTGCAAAAGTATCCAAACCGGCATTAACCAACGCTTCTGCAGCTTTTGGCCCTGCACCTTCAATTTTCTTTAAATCATCAGCCTTACCTGTTGCTTTCTTAGCAACTGGTTTTGCTTCAGTTTTTTTAGCTTCTTTTTTAACTGGAGCAGCTTTCTTTGCTCCTGAAGCTACAATGCTTTCGATTACGATTTCAGAAAGCGCTTGACGGTGACCATTTTTTACACGGTAACCTTTACGTCTTTTCTTTTTGAAAACTATAACCTTATCACCTTTAAGGTGTTTTAAGACTTTTGCTCCTACTTGAGCTCCGTCTATAGCCGGGGCGCCTACAGTTACATTGTTACCATCACCTACTAAAAGAACGTTATCGAAAGAAATTTCTTTACCTTCTTCAGTTTGTAAACGGTTAACAAAAACTTTTTGGTCTTTTTCAACTTTAAATTGTTGCCCTGCTATCTCTACAATTGCGTACATAGCGTAACGTTTTTATTAATTTATTCAAAAAATGAGTGCAAATATACTGCTAATTAATTAAACCGCAAACGTTTTTAAACATTATTGAGGAACATTCCCTGTTTTTTTGAAGTATTGCATCACTGTAAGGGCAGCGACTACCGTAGTGGCAAATCCCATAATGGCCACCACAAAGGTTACCATACCAATATCGGCATTGAATCCCCCATTAACAGTCCGTAATAACTCGTGCAGAAAACCGCTATTAATTTCGGTAGCATAAAGCAGGAAGAAAACAGTAAATACAATGGTTGCGACGGCTCCAGTTATAATTGCTGTTTTAAAACCTTCGGCATACGAGAAACTGTTGAAGTTTTCTATTTTTTTAAATCGTACCGCTTCATATATACCCAAACCTGTTATAAGTGCATTGAAGAAACTAAAGGCCGGATTGGTATGTTTGTCTACCAAAGCCAAAACCAAAAAATAGGCTATTAAAACAGCACTGGTTACCAAACCGAAACGAATAGGAAGAGATATATTTTTCATCTGTTAATATTTAGGGTTATATGCAATGCCCAAAACTTCACTTTCGCTGGTTTACAGCAATTTGACAACAGGCATTTCACAATGGTTAGCTTAAATTAGTTCACTTAAATTTCGGAAAAAATCTTTGAAAAAAATAATTTCATCACTATTTTTTTACATTATTCGCAAATAAAACACCTGAAACAAACTGTTAAATATTTACATGAACACCATAAAAAAACATACGTTATCCTATTCTTGAAACATATATTTAGTAATTTTGAATTCTGAACATTTAAATACTATTTCAATGAAAACCATAAAATATATTTTAACGCTTGCTACCTTAACATTAGTTGTTTTAAGCTGTAAAAATGATGCAAAACCAGAAGTTAAAACGGTTGAAGTGGCCACTGAAGAAGTTAAAAAATTAGATCCTAATGCCACTTATGCAAAAGCCGAATTCACCATTGACGGCATGACCTGCCAAATAGGCTGCGCTGCCACCATACAAAAGAAAATTTCGAAAATGGACGGTGTAAAATCCGCCACGGTCGATTTCGATAAAAAACTGGCCATGGTGGAATACGACGAAGCTAAAGTAAATCCAGAATTGCTTACTGAAACCGTAACGAACGTTTCTGAAATCTACAAAGTAAGCGATATGAAAACGGTCGAAACCTTTTCGAAATAACTCAAAAACACACCTTTATAAAAAAAGCTTTTCCCGTAGGAAAAGCTTTTTTTTGTTTTGTCGTATTTATCTCTTTTAAGAAACTCCCTTCGATTGCCGAACCAAATAGCAACACAATAAATAGTGTGCTAAATTAAAACATATTACTGCAAAAAAATTGAACAGATCGTTCTTTTCCATAAACAAATTGTATCCCTGGAAATAAGAGCTTAACAGTATAGAAATTGCCGAAAACAATAAAAACCGATGGGTTTCGGTTTTTCGCGAAACATAAACCAATACTGCCGACAAAATATATAAAGCCGTGAGGCATACATACAGGATAGTAGCGTTAAAAACCACTGTTTGCTTTATCCCATCGTAATAAAAGGCCAAGGGCACCAACACCAATAGCGTTAACGGCCCCAAAACCGATAAAACTTTCTTCAAACTAAAGTTTTTAAAAGGCCTGAATAAAATATAACAATAAACCAAATAAGCCACGGAATGGAAGATTAATCCTGTGGAATTGTATCGCTCGTAGGGATTGTTAAAATAATATATCCCCAAGAAGTTCAGCACCAAAGTCAAGACAAACCAAGCATTAACCTTGCGGGTATTTATCAAATAAATAACCGTAAGCAAAGGAAAGGGAATGAATATGGTAATTTTTCTATTGAGATATTCAGGAGAAATAGCTCCCAAAGCATCTAAAAAAACGATTCCAAAAAACATCAGACTCGCTAATTTCTTTTGGCTAAAAAGTTCTAACAACTCTTCCTTAACCAAGTCTTTAAAAGCTCCCAAAACTCAATATATTTTTATTCTTCATAAAAATGACATCACTTGTGGTATGCAATATACGTTTTTCTGAAAAACCAAATAGAATGTGCGTTCTTAACAAACGGAGCCTATTAAACGCTAAAGCTCACTCCCAACGCAAGCTCTCCATAATATGCTTAATATCCTTTTGCAGATAATGCGCGGCTGGCAGAATAGAGTCGTAGTTGGGTTTAGCATAAAAATAAAGCGACCCCGTTAAAAAATGATTTACACTATCGGTAACATAAAACTGTGCCGGAGAGGCAACGTTTCCCTTAACTTCGGCAAAAGCCCCATATACTTTACGTTGCTTGTTTTCGTATGCTGTTACCGGAATCTCATCGGCTTTTATGGTATGTTTTTGGGTGAAGTTTTGGGCGTCCCTTAAAAAATCGTTTAGATTTTTTTTATCTCCGCCTATAGCTTTGTACGTTAAAAAAATAGTCCCCTTCATGGATGGGTATTCTAAATTTACACCGAAGCTTTTTGCTGACGACGGCACTTCTGACACTTCAATATTTTGAGCCAGGGTATTTACATTGAATGAAAACGGCAAATCTAAATGATCTTCCACGTATTGCGCTTCGGGGTATTCCAATCTTAATTCAGCCTTAGGTTTGGGCACATAGTCGTCTCCACAGGACAGAAAACACACAAAACCAACAACAGTAAAAGTTTTAAAAAAAAGAGAGTTTTTAATATTTAGAGTCATTCGTTTTTTGATGCGTTTACAAGCTAGCTTGCGGTTGATAATATGGTAAACTTAACTAGTTTGATTCGTTTTTTATCTAAAGCCTCAATAGTAAAAACGTAATTTTCAAAATTTATTTTACTGTTGAGTTTTGGGAAGCTACCAGAAATTTCTAGTACAAACCCCGCAATGGTTTCGGCCTCGCCTTTATTGTTTTCAAAAAGGGTTTCGTCTTCCAACTTTATTATTTTATAAAAATCCTTTAAAGCCGTTTTACCTTCGAAAACATAATTATTTTCATCGAGCTTGGAATAGGTTAAATCTTCGTCATCAAACTCGTCGCTAATATCGCCAACTATTTCTTCAATAATATCCTCCAAAGAAATCAAACCTGAAGTACCTCCATATTCATCGACCACAACGGCCAAATGCACTTTTTTATCTTGAAACTCGGCCATTAAATCGTCCAGCTTTTTGTTTTCGGGCACAAAAAATGGCTCCCTGATTAAAGAAGTCCAATTGAATTGTTTTTTATCAATATGTGGCAGTAAATCTTTTACGTAAAGAATACCTTCAATATTATCGACATTGTCGCGATAAACGGGTATCCGCGAATAACCATTTTCAACTATACTGTCCATAACATCTTGATATTCCAACTCTATGTTGAGCGCAAAAATATCAATACGCGGACGCATCACCTGTTTGGTATCTGTATTTCCGAAAGAAACAATACCTTGCAGAATTTTGTGTTCCTCCTTGGTTGTATCTTCTTCGCTGGTCAGTTCCAAAGCTTGCGAAAGTTGATCGACACTAATACCCGATTTTTGCTTCCCCAACTTATCGTGAATAGCCAATGTAACGCTGCGCATAGGCAAACTAATGGGCGACAAAAACACATCTAACACTCTAAGCGGATAGGCCATAAACGTGGCAAATTTTAAGTTGTTTCGGCTGGCATAGATTTTCGGCAAAATTTCACCAAAAAGCAAAATAAGAAAGGTTACTACAATAACTTCAACCACAAATTTAATTTCCGGGCTGCTAAAACTACCAAAAAGAAAATCGCCCAAAAAGGCAAACAAAATAACTATGGCAATGTTTATAAAGTTGTTGGCCACTAAAATGGTCGCCAAGAGTTTCTTGGGGCGCTCGAGTAGTTTCGCAATAATTTCTATGCGCTTCGATTTTTGCACCAATCCGTCTTTAATCTGTTCTGCGGTTAACGAAAACAGGGCCACCTCGGCGCCAGAAACAAGTGCCGAACACACTAAGAGCACAAACAATAGCGCCAAGCTAAATGCCACCGAATAATCGATGGTAGCAATCAAGGAAATAAAACTCGCGGGGTCAGGATCCAACTACTGTAGCTTTAGTTAAACATAGGTTTCTCGATAAACTACCGAGTGTGGAATTAAAACGGGAGGTCATCACTATCGTCTTGAATGGGTTGATTTTGTGAAGGCTGATTTTCAACAGGTTTTTTTGGCATTGAAGCATTTGATGCCGCCGCATTGTTTTCACTTTCCTTTTTGGTAGTGAGGAACGTAAAATCGGTACACTGTATTTCGGTTGAATACCTATCGTTTCCACTATCGTCCTGCCATTTTCTGGTTTTTAACCGGCCTTCAATGTACACCTTATCGCCTTTGCTCAAATATTTTTCACAAATTTCGGCGCCTTTGTTTCTTACCACAATATTGTGCCACTCGGTATTTGTAATGCGTTCGTTTGTTTGCCTATTGGTATAGGTTTCGTTTGTTGCCAACGGAAAACGCCCAACACACCCGCCACCATCAAAATAGTGCATTTTTACTTCATCTCCCAAATGCCCAATAAGCATCACTTTATTTAACGTTCCAGACATAATTTTTTCTTAATTCAAGAGAGCAAATGTAACCAATTGCCCATCATTTTTTTAAAATTAATAAATTTTTGTGATTGGCATAAATTATCAATCAAAAATTAAACGACTCTATAAAATTGTCAATCAAAACCGGTACCGCATAATCGCGTACTTCGCTTACGGGAATCCCGGGTTCGGACAACTTTTCCACATTTACAATCCAAAATTTAGTGTATAGATGGCGATGCGACAATTTATGGACCACACAGTCCTTATTATATAGTGTAAATGTAAAATCGCTTCCTTTAACCAAATCGTGGCTTTCAATTAATGGTTTAAACGCAGTGGCATCGTAATTTTTAATGGTCTCCACTAACGGAAATTGGTATAAATTCCGCCAAATGCCTTTGCCTACTCTTTTTTGAAGAATGGTTTTTCCGTCGTCTGAAACAAATACTAAAAAATTGAAATATTGCTTTTTCGCTTTCGCGGATTTGTTTTTCACCGGTAATTTATCAATCCGGTTGCTACTGAAAGCCACACAAGAATTTTGAAACGGACAGCTATCGCAGTCGGGATTTTTAGGCTTGCACTGCGTTGCCCCGAACTCCATAATAGCTTGGTTGAATTCGGCCGGATTCTTTTTATCAATTAGTTCTTGCGCCAAAGCTTTGAATTCCTTTGCGCCCTGCGATGTATTTATTGGTGTATCTATTCCAAAATAACGCGACAGTACTCTATACACGTTTCCATCAACCACCGCGGCCGCTTCGCCAAAACTGATAGACGCAATGGCACTGGCTGTATAATCGCCAACACCTTTCAATTTTAGCAATCCTTTATATGTATCAGGAAAAACACCATCCAATTCGTTTGCCACATATTTGGAAGTAGCATGCAAATTTCGAGCACGTGAATAATACCCCAAGCCTTGCCATAATTTTAAAACTTCACTTTCTTCGGCGGAAGCCAAATCAAAAACTGACGGGTATTGAGCAACAAAAGCTTCATAATATGGTAAACCTTGCTTAACTTGTGTTTGCTGTAAAATAATTTCCGACAACCAAATATAGTACGGGTTTTTGGTTTCGCGCCAAGGCAATTTACGTTTATTTGTTGAGTACCAGATTGTTATGGTTTTTGAAAAATTCATCAATCTTTAAAATAAATCAAACAAAAGTAAACCTTTATAATATTAAATTTTAATTAATTAGGTTTGAAATATTGAATATTTAATTCCTATATTTGCATCCCTTTTATAATTAATAGTAACATAAAATATAATATTAAAATGACGAAGGCTGATTTAGTAGCGAAAATTTCTGAGAAGTTAGGAATTGAAAAAGGCGATGTTCAAGCAACTGTTGAGACATTCATGGAAGAAGTAAAGACTTCTTTAGAAAGCGGAGATAATGTTTATTTAAGAGGTTTTGGAAGTTTTATCATTAAAACTAGAGCAGAAAAAACTGGTAGAAATATTTCTAAAAATACAACAATAAAAATTCCAGCTCATAACATTCCTGCATTTAAACCTGCTAAAGTTTTTGTAGAGGGAGTAAAAACAAACGTTGACGTAAAGTAACAACACATAGCCAGCACTGTTCTGGCATTAAAATAAATCATTAATTTAAAAGACACTATTTATGCCAAGTGGTAAAAAACGTAAAAGACATAAGGTAGCGACGCACAAGAGAAAGAAACGTAGACGCGCTAACCGTCACAAAAAGAAAAAATAAATCAGAAAAAGTAGTTAGATCAGCTACTTTTTTTGGTTTAAAAACAAAAGTTCTTTGAAATGAGTTCATTTATTTTTTTAGGCACTGTTTTGGGTGCTTGATGAACTCCACGGATACTTAAAAATCCTGTGAAAAAATAATGTATAATCCATCTGTACCATTTGGTTTTTAGTTGATGGTTTTTAGTTGCTAGTTCTTAAGCATTTGCTTTAACTTAAACTTTAAACTTTTAACTTTTAACTGGACCGTATGGATAAAAATTAACAAAATGGATAAAGAATTGATCATTAGATCTAGTTCCGAAAATGTTGATTTTGCCTTATTAAAAGATGGAAAACTTATTGAATTACAAAAGGATGAAGATAGTAACGACTTTTCGGTTGGTGATGTGTTTATAGCCAAAATTAGAAAAGCCGTTCCTGGACTAAATGCCGCATTCGTTAATGTGGGCTACGAGAAAGATGCATTTTTGCACTATCACGATTTAGGGCCAAAACTACCTTCACTTTTAAAATTCACAAAACGTGTAAGCACAGGTAAACTAAAAGATTTTTCTTTAAAAAACTTCCCATTCGAAAAAGATATTGAGAAAGACGGTAAAATTACCGACGCCTTAAAATCTAATCAATCGCTATTGGTACAAATCGTTAAAGAACCAATATCTACCAAAGGCCCAAGGATAAGCAGCGAGCTTTCCATTGCGGGCAGGTATATTGTATTGGTACCTTTTTCCAACCGTATTTCCATTTCGCAAAAAATAGAAGACCGCGAGGAAAAAGACCGCTTAAAGCGACTAGTAAAAAGCATTACACCGTCAGGCTTTGGCGTTATAGTGCGTACCGTAGCACAAGGCAGAAAAGTAGCTGAACTAGACAAAGATTTGCAAAACTTGCTTAGTCGATGGACAGCAATGTGCAAAAAGCTACACAAAGCCCACCACCCCAGTAAAGTATTAGGTGAAATGAACAAAGCCTCGTCTATATTGCGAGACATTTTCAACGACACCTTTACCGGAATTACTGTGGATGACGAAGAGCTTTACATTCAAATTAAGGAGTACTTACAAGAAATTGCTCCAAAAAAAGAATCAATAGTTAAACTGTATCAGTCTAAAGTTCCCATTTTCGAAAAATATGGAATTGAACGACAAATAAAAACTTCGTTTGGCAAAACGGTTTCTATGGCCAAAGGCGCCTATTTGGTAATTGAACATACCGAGGCCCTACATGTTATAGACGTAAACAGCGGCAATCGCTCTAACAAAGCCAATAGCCAAGAAGATACAGCTTTGGAAGTTAATTTAATAGCAGCTACCGAAATAGCCCGACAATTGCGACTGCGCGATATGGGCGGTATTATTGTGGTAGATTTTATTGATATGACTACGGCAGAAAACAGGCAAAAACTCTTTAATCATCTGCGTGATGAAATGAAAGACGACAGAGCCAAACACAAAGTGCTGCCTCCAAGCAAATTCGGATTGATACAAATAACAAGGCAACGGGTTCGCCCAGAAATGAACATTAAAACCCGCGAGGAAAACCCCAACGGCACTAATGGATCTGAAGTGGAAGCACCTATAGGATTGGTGCAAAAAATTAACCACGACCTTGAAAGACTATTTAAAAAAGACTATAAAAAGTTGACCTTAAACACACATCCTTTTATAGCAGCCTTTTTAACTAAAGGTTTTCCATCTGTGCGTTCTAAATGGTTTTTAGAACACAAAAAATGGGTAAAAATTTTACCAAGAGATGCTTACACATACCTAGAATACCACTTTTTCGATAAAGATGGTAATCAAATTAAATAACTAAAACCTTTGCTTACAACTGGAAGCAAAGGTTTTTTTGTTTGCACAAAAAATAATCGGTCGCAATTAACTTTCATAAATCAGTTTTTTAGACTATATTTCTTACTATAAATTAAAGATTTATCATCTTATGGTGACCTCTTTTTTAGATAAAGAAACGAATATTGTTGAAGCCGAATTTAAGGGCAATGTGCACGCGGAAGAAATTAATGATTTTATAATCGCTTTTAAAGAAAACTGTGCGTACCCGAGGGTGCTAAAATGTATCATAAACGCCACCGATGCTAAGTTTAAATTTTCACTAAAAGACGTTAATATATTTAATCAACTTAGGAAAGAAGCGTTTGTAGACTACAAAATAGTTATATGCGCTATCATTGTTAACCACCCAGCCACTGCTGCACTCAGCACATTATATTCTAACGTTGCTAATACAGAATCCTATAAATTCAAAGTGTTTTCCACTCGAAAAGCTGTCGTTTTTTGGATCGATAGTTTCTAACATCCCTTTTGCCTGTATGAAATTAAGATTGCCCATTGAAGAAACTTAATAAGCTATTGTGAAAGATTAACGGATTGTATAACTATGCAAACACTCTTCAACCATCTTCGCGATGAAATGAAAGACGACAGGGCCAAACACAAAGTACTGCCCCCGAGCAAATTCGGATTGATACAAATAACAAGGCAACGGGTTCGCCCAGAAATGAACATTAAAACCCGCGAGGAAGCCCCCAACGGTGCTAATGGCTCTGAGGTTGAAGCACCTATAGGATTGGTGCAAAAAATAAACCACGACCTTAAACGACTATTTAAAAAGTTGACTTTAAACCCACATCCTTTTATAGCAGCCTTTTTAACTAAAGGTTTTTCATCTGTACGTTCTAAATGGTTTTTAGAACAAAAAAAATGGGTGAAAAATTTTACCAAGAGATGCTTACACATACCTAGAATACCACTTTTTCGATAAAGATGGTAATCAAATTAAATAACTAAAAACCCGTTGCTTTTAAAGTTTTCTGGTTTTTTTATTTTAAGAACGAATTTATTCAGGTCTCCTCTGTTCCTGCTGAGATCTTTTTAAATCTTCTTTAGTTTTAACAATACGTTCATCATTCGAGGGAAGTAAATTATTGTAAATTTTTAAAGCTTTCTTAAAACAATTTTCTGCATCCGCATATTTTTTTTCAAAGAAAAAAGTATAACCTAAATTCACATAACTAGAACCTATCGCCTCTTGTATTGAAGTGTCATTTGACAGAGAGAGATATTTAATAGCGTTTTCTAAATATTCCCGTGCGTTTTCGTAATCTTTCTCCAAAAAGAAAAGATAGCCTAGGTTGTTATACACAGCTCCAATGTCATCTTTATTTGAATTCTTATTTTCCAACAAGTAATACAGAGCTTTTTCCATATAGTTCTTAGCTTCTTTGAGTTGATTATTCCCTTTATATGCAGTTCCCAAATTCTCATAAGCTTTTACAACTTTCGGGTGGCCCTCTTCGACATTAGAAAGCCAGATATTAAGGCCACTATGAAGACATTCAATAGCCTTGGTATATTCTTTTTTATTACTCCAAACAATCCCTATTGCTGAATATGCATTTGCAATATACTGGTGATTTTGTCTAAGTTCTTTTTTATAAATGCTTAAAGCCTTTTCTTCGAATTGTATGGCTTTATCATATTTCCCCAACCCATTCCAAGATATTCCCAACTGAATATAAACGTCTGCTATTTGAACACTATTATCTTTAAAAGTTTGTGTTCGAATTGCTAAAACCTTGTTCAAATATTCGATGGATTTCTCATATTCCTTTTTTGCAAGATATAATTTTGAAAAACTCATATATGTGTTTGAAACTTTCGGGTGTCTTTCACCAAGGTTTTTCAAATTTAAATCAAGTGATTTATTGAGATTCTCTAAAGCTAGCTTGTAATTTCCCTGTTGTTTATATATTGAACCTAAGTTATTGTAGTAGGCTCCTATATATGGGAACTTTTCATAGTCTTCCACAGGAATAGTTGATATCGCTTTTTTATAATAATCTAAAGACTTTTCTAAATTTTCCAAATCGCCATAAACAGTCCCTAAATTATTATAGATAGTAGCAATACCTAACAAATCTTTCTTTTTGGAATTAAGTGAAACTTTTAATGCTTTTTCGTAATATGAGATAGATTTAATATGTTTTCCTTTTCTATTCCATGCAACACCCAAGTTTGAATAAACTGGAGATAAGTTTATGTTGTTTTTATCTACTCGTTTTAACCACAATTCCATTGCATATTCTAGGTTTTTAATTGCCTCATTATTTTTTCCTAACTCCATTAGTATTACTCCATACTCACCAAAAATGACGGCATTTCCTTTATCAATATTTGTAGCAATTTCTAGTTCCCTTTCCGCAGATAAATATTTTAATTCCGCCCTATAGGTTAAGGATTTTAGGTAATGTAATTCCGCCAAATCTTTTTTTGTAAAAGTTGTATTGTCTTCTAAAAACAAATCAATTTGTTTTCTTGCTTCTGAAAATTTTAAAACATTAATCAAGCCCTGCACTTCTTTTCTCAATTTCTCATCTAATTTGGAAACCCCATCACTCTTCAACCTTTCCTTTAGCTTCTTGTGCTCCATCAATATCTCTTCAATAGTCCTATTTTCCAGCAAATTGACCAAATTATCATATGTCTCTTTATTAGCTAAAACCTCCTCATAATCATCACCTAATAATTCAACCATAAAACTTCGGGATCTAGAATTTAGCCGTCCTTTTTCTTTTAATAATTTCTCAATTCCTGCAATACCTCCATTCAACGCATTAAACCCTTCTTGAGTTGTTAAGAGAAGTGAATCTTGTTTAGTTAGAATGCTATCCCTTTCTTTTTTAGCTTCTAAAGTACTCTCCCCTGCACTTTTATTAGAGAAATACCTGTACCCAAAAACACTTATTGCAGTTAAAATGGCTGAAGTCAACCCTAAGTACATAAAAACATTTTGCATTTTTTTTGTTTTATTCATTACCCACTTTCAATAAAAGAGAAGTTAATTAAAATAACTAAAACCGTTTAAATCAAATTTAAGAAAAATAAAAAAAAACTTTCAAAACGATTTGAATATTTCTCTTATCTCAAGTAAGAGATTATTTCTTGACTTAAAGTTCATTTCAATTACAGTAATTAATACCCAAACTTTTTTAAACTATTGAACTACCATTACAAAGCTCCGAATACATTCAAAAAAACTATTCTTTTACCATCCTGAATTCAATCCACTAACATAAATTTAATATCTTTAAATTGTAAAAAATTTCCTTTTACTAATGATAAAATCCGCATTCGATTTTAATATTAATATTCTCGAAACAGAGTTTAAAAATGATATCGACGCTGTTGATATTCTTTTATATTTACAAGAATTTGAACATAACAATTCTTACCCTAGAAAGTTAAAAACCTTAGTTACTGCCACGGATGCCGATTTTAAATTCACAATAAAGGACTTAAAATCGTTTAACCAAGTTAAAAATCAATCACTAAAACAATACGAACTGGTTGTTTCGGCAATTATAATAAACAACCCCGTTGCAGCGGCTCTTAGCACCGTGTACAGTACCTTGGCCAACAACAAAAAATATAAATTCAAAGTATTTTCTACCCGTGAGGCTGCTTTGGTTTGGCTGAACAGTTTTGGTTTTTAATAAAACATCAACTAAACAGCCGGATTAGGGATTTCGGCATGCACCGCATTAATTTGCTCCAAAACAGCATCATTTAAAGTAATATTTACTGAGTCGATATTTTCCTTAAGCTGTTCTAAATTGGTTGCCCCAATAATGTTGCTGGTCACGAATGGTTGTTGGGTAACAAAAGCCAAACTCATCTGGGCCAGGGTCATGTTATTGTCTTCTGCTATTTTAAGGTAAAGTTTGGTGGCTTCGGTGCATTGTTCACTACTGTAACGCGCAAATCTCGGAAACAACTTTAAACGGGCATTATCGGCCGCCGTTCCTTTGATGTATTTTCCCGAAAGCACTCCAAAAGCCATGGGGGAATAAGCCAGAAGTCCTAATTCCTCGCGTATGGATATCTCGGCCATATCACCCTCAAAATCACGATTTAATAACGAATACGCATTTTGAATGGTTTTCATTCGAGGCAAACCATGTATTTTAGATTCCTCCAAAAATCGCATGGTGCCCCAAGCTTTTTCGTTTGATATTCCCACATACCTAATTTTACCCAACTTTATCTGATTTTCAAATACGCGAAGTACTTCATTAAAATTGTCTTCCCACTCGTCGTCGGGGTTATGTTTGTAATCTCTAGTTCCAAAAGTATTCGTTTCGCGTTCTGGCCAATGAATCTGGTATAGGTCGATATAATCGGTTTGCAGTCGTTTTAATTCAGAATTTATAGCTTCTTCAATCGCTGCTTTTTTCAGACCCGTTTTTCGTATGTGCGCAGTGTAATCGCTTGGGCGGCCCACTATTTTACTGGCTAAAACCACGTGTTCACGGTTAGCTCTTTTTTTTAACCAATTGCCAATAATTCTACTGGTTTCCCCTTGGGTTTCGGGACTTGCCGGAACGGGATACATTTCGGCTGTATCAATAAAGTTAATGCCTTGCTCAAGCGCATAATCCAATTGGGCGTGCCCTTCTGCCTCTGTGTTTTGGTTGCCCCAGGTCATGGTACCCAGGCATATTTTACTAACTTTTATATCGGTTTTTGGTAGTGTAGTGTATTTCATAATCTGTTGTGCTAAATACGATTCAGCGTCTCTTTTTTAAGAATTTATTTTTAAGGTCGATAAAGATAAAAAAACCTTTCAGTCCAATAAAAAACTGAAAGGTTTTAATAAATGATTTATACTATTAATATGATACATCCCGACAGCTAGCTACCAGGGCGTACCACAATGATATTTTAATTTTCGTTCAAAAGTTTTGAAAGCTCATCTAACTTAGGGGTTAAAATCACTTCTATTCGGCGGTTTTTAGCCCGACCTTCAGGAGTATCGTTTAGTGCGATTGGAGCATATTCACCACGACCTGCTGCAGTAAGGTTTTCAGGGTTTATTTCACGGTTTTCGCGCAATATGTTTACAATTGATGTGGCTCGCTTTGTTGATAAATCCCAATTGCTGGTCAGTGGTCCGTTTCCAGAATAAGGCACATTATCGGTATGGCCCTCAATAAGCACGGCTATATCTGGGTTTTGAGCTAATACCGCCCCTAATTGTTCTACTGCTCTTCGGCCTTCGGCACCAACTGCCCAACTTCCAGAACTGAATAGCAATTTGTTTTCCATAGACACATATACTTTTCCATCGCGTTGCTCTACGGTTAACCCTTTGCCTTCAAAATCGGTAAGTGCGCTCGAAATGGCATTTTTCAAAGCCGTCATAGCTGCATCCTTATCAGCTATCAATTTTTCCAATTCTGCCACTCTGCTCGAACGGTCTTGCAACTCTCTTTTCAGTTTTTCTAAACGATTGTTTTCGGCCTCTAAGGCTTGTTCCTTCGCTTCAAGTTGCGCTAAAAGTTCTCTATTTTTTTGTGAGTTTTCAGCAATCGCTCTCGAACTGTTCTTTTCCAAAGCCTCGTAAGAGCTTTTTAAATTATCTAAACTCGCTTTGGTGGCGTTGTATTCGGCTTGCAAATTATCACGCTGAGCAACGGCTTCATCGTAAGCCGCCTTTAACTGCTTCAACTCATTTTCTGCTGCAGTGTTTGCTTTTGATAGTTTGTAATTTTCTCGAGCCAGGTTTTTGTTTTCCTGTTTTAAGTCGGCATACTTGGCCTCTAAATCCTTGTACACTTTTGGCGACACACAAGAAGCCAACAGCACTAAACTAAGTGCAGCTAGTAACGTTTTTTTAATCATTGGTTTGGATTTGTTTTGATGTTAACACTTTAATTTTCAATTTCCAGCAGAATAGGACAATGGTCGCTATGTACTGCTTCGCTTAATATAACGGCGCGTTTTATGTTTTCTTGCAAAGGTTGTGCCACCATTGCATAATCCAGTCGCCAACCTTTATTATTGGCACGGGCATTGGCGCGGTAGCTCCACCAACTGTATTGCTGCAACTCGGGGTTTACATACCTAAACGAGTCGATAAATCCACTGTCAATAAAGTTTCCGATCCACTCGCGCTCTGCTGGCAAAAACCCGGAAACTTTGCTAAGCCCTTTGGGGTTATGGATATCGATTTCTTCGTGGCAAATATTATAATCGCCGCAAATGATTAAGTTGGGAATATCCTTTTTAAGATTATCGATATATTCCTGAAACATATCCATGTACTCGAATTTATGGCCAAGCCGAGCATCGTTGGTACCCGATGGCAAATACAAACTCATTACCGAAACACCATCAAAATCGGCCCTCAAATTTCGTCCCTCAAAATCCATCGATTCAATCCCTGTGCCGTATTCCACGTGGCTAGGTTCAATCTTACTCAAAATAGCCACACCGCTGTACCCTTTTTTTTGGGCACTGAACCAGTAATGGTACTTGTAACCTGCTTCCTCAAAAACACTTAAATCCAACTGTTCTTTCATGGCCTTAATTTCCTGCAGGCAAACTACATCGGGATTTGCTGCCTTTAGCCAATCTATAAAACTTTTATTTAATGCGGCTCGGATGCCGTTTACGTTATAGGATATGATTTTCAAACTGTTGAATTTTAATTTGTTCAGTTTCCAGACCTATAGGATTTTGAATATCCTGCAGGTCTTTCCAAGATATTTCTGCTAAAATAAATAATACGCTACTTTTACGCTAGTTTCGCAACAGGAGATTTAACGAAGCTATTAACAAAATATTTTAAACGTTTATCAGTTTAAATACCAAATGAAAGGCATAATTTATATTCTGGCAGTGCTGTGGGGCTTTTGCGGATTTTCGCAGAGCCAAAACAGCAATTACAGAACGGTAAAAGTGCCCACCAACGACACTATAAAAATTGATAGCATAAGCATAAACCCACATTGGTTTTCGGTACGGAGAAAAGATAGCTCGCTTATTGATTCGTCATACTATACCGTCGATTTTTCAAAAGCTATTTTAAGTTTCACTAAAACAATTGAAACCGATTCATTAATTATTAATTATTTGAAGTTTCCGGAGTTTCTCACTAAAACTTACCAACAGTTAGATGAAAATATTATTGTTGAAAGCACCGATAACAGCCAAACCTTGTACAAGTTTCAGGAATCGAACATTTCCAAAAACTATATACCTTTTGATGGATTGACCACCTCGGGAAGCATTTCACGTGGCGTTACTATTGGCAACAATCAAAACTCGGTTTTAAACAGCGAACTCGATTTACAAATTACGGGCAAACTGAATGAAAAAGTGTCGCTACGAGCTTCCATTCAAGATGCCAATATTCCGTTGCAAGAAAGCGGATATAGCCAACGTTTGGATGAATTCGACCAAGTATTTATTGAACTGTTCAGCGACAAATGGAACGTTCGGGCTGGCGATATCGACTTAACGAACACCCATTCGTATTTTGCCAATTTTTCAAAACGTGTCCAAGGGCTAAACTTCAATTTAAATTTAGGTGACGACGATGCCAAAACCAACATTTTTGCCGCAGGTGCTTTGGTTCGCGGACAGTTTACCACCAGCCAGTTCACCGCACAGGAAGGCAACCAAGGACCATACAAATTACAGGGTCAAAATGGCGAACTGTTTGTCTTGATTGTTTCGGGCAGTGAAACGGTTTACGTAAACGGCACACCCCTAAAACGCGGAGAAAACGAAGATTACATTATCGATTATAATGCGGGTGAAATTATTTTCAATTCCACTTTTCCTATTACTTCCGAAATGCGCATTACCGTCGATTACCAATTTAGCGACCGTAATTATTCCCGTTTTGTGGCCTACGGTGGCACCCGATACGAAACCGAAAAATTGAAAATCGGCGTTTCGGTGTATACTGAAAACGATGCCAAAAACCAACCTTTGCAGCAAAATCTTTCGGAAGCACAGATTGAAATTTTGAGCAATGCCGGTGACGACCGTTCGCAAATGGTAGCACCTTCGGAAATTAGGGAAAACCAAAACGATAACCGCATCTTATACAAAAAAGAGCTAGTGGATGACAACGAAATATTTGTGTTTTCGAACAACCCCGACGATGAATTGTACCGCGTTACTTTCTCTTTTGTTGGCGACAACCAAGGCGATTATATTTTAAGCAACACCAACGCCATAAATAATATTTTCGAATATAACGGTGTAAACCAAGGTAACTATGCCCCCATTGTGCAGTTGGTGGCGCCTACCAAACTTCAAATTGCGGTAGTAAACGGACAATACACGCCTTCTGAAAAAACGGATATTGGTTTTGAGTTGGCAGCCAGCAAAAACGATTTGAACCTGTTTTCGAATTTAGACGACGGCAACAACAACGGTTTCGCTGGAAAGATTACCGCCAACCAATCCATCGTAAAAACCGATAGCCTTTGGAATTTAGATGCTTTTATAGACACCGATTTCATTCAAAAAAACTACCGAAATATTGAAGGCCTTTACAACCCCGAGTTTAACCGCGATTGGAATTTGGACTCCATCAATATAAACGGTATCGGTTTCGGTTTGGGGCATCAAACATTGGCGTATTCGGGTTTAAAATTGTACCATCATCAAAAAGGTTTTGCTAACTATCAATTCGAACACCTAAATTTTTCGGATGGATTTAACGGAAACCGCCACGTTGCTAACATCAATTTGAATTTGAACAAATTCAACATCACATCGTATTCCAGTTTTTTAAATGCAAACTCCACAGTAAACACCTCAACATTTTTACGTTCACACAACCGTATTGTTTACCAAATGAAAAAGAGTTGGCTGGGCACTAAACTTTCTGTTGAAGATAACGAACAACGCGAAAAGGCCACACAAAACCTAACGGAACTGAGCCAAAGATTCAAATCGTACGACGTGTTTTTTGGGGTGGGCGACAGCACCCAAGTTTTTGCCGAAGTGGGTTACAAAAACCGCGTGAACGACAGCATCCGCAATAACGAACTACAAAAAGTAAATACTTCGAATACCTTTTATTTGAATTCACGGTTGGTTCAAAATAAAAACACCAACCTATCGCTTTATGCTAATTACAGAACTTTAAAGAACGTAGATAGCGCCGTTGAAAATGAAAACTCCATTAACTCACGCTTGCAATTCAACAAAAAACTATTCAACCAAATCATTAATTGGAACACTATTTTTGAGACCAATTCTGGCACATTGCCACAGCAGGATTTTACCTATGTTGAAGTCGAGGCTGGACAAGGCGCCTACACTTGGAACGATTACAACAAAAATGGCATTCAGGAGCTTGAGGAGTTCGAAATCGCACAGTTTCAGGATCAAGGAAAATATATTCGCGTGCTATTGCCCAACCGTATTTTCATAAAAACCCACCAAAACCGATTGAGCCAAACGTTGACCTTTAACCCGGCACAATGGTCGGCTTCAAAAAACAAATCGAAAAAATTCTGGTCGCACTTTTACAACCAAACCAGTTATTTAATCGACCGAAAAATAAAACGGGAAGGCAACAGTTTTAATCTCAATCCTTTCAATAATAGCGAAGACGACCAATTGGGGCTTCAACTTAATTTTAGAAACGTGCTGTTTTTTAACCGCGGAAAACAGCGTTATACCACATCGTACACGTTTTTGGACAACACCACCAGAAACGTACTTTCTGTGGGATTTATTGAAAATGGCCTAACGAGCCACCAAATTAATTTCAATCATAAAATTGCTGTTAATTGGCTTATTAATATGCTTTCGGCGTTTGAAACCAATGAAAGCATCAGCGAGAATTTTGCCAGTAAGAATTACAATTTTGACGAAACGCGATTCAATCCTAAACTGTCGTATTTATTTAACGACAACTCCAGTTTCGATGTGTTTTACCAGTACGCCAGTAAGACCAATACTATTGGCAATGAAGAGTCGCTAAAACAGCAAAAATATGGGTTGTCGTTCAGTTTGGCTAGCAGTCAAAAAAGTGCTATTAACGGCGAACTGAACTATATTTCGAACAGTTACAACGGCAATGTAAATACGCCCGTAGCCTACCAAATTCTTGAAGGTTTACAACCTGGAAAAAACTTTACTTGGAGCCTTTTGGCACAAAAAAAACTGACTGATTTTTTAGATTTGAATTTGAGTTACTTCGGAAGAAAAACCAAAACCAGCAAGACCATCCACACCGGATCGGTACAGTTGAAGGCTTATTTTTAATAGCTTGAAGCGTCAATTTTTTCAAACACAGAAATAATGGTTTTTACCGCATCAATATAAAATTGGGGGTGGATATTTTCAAAATCGTCTGTGGGCTCATGGTAGTCTTTATGGTCTTCAACGCCAAAATATAAAAACGGGATACGCTTTTTGTAGAAGTTGGTATGATCGGAGGCATAAGTCCAATCCTCTCGACCATCATAACCATCGTGCCCTAAAACAAGATTTAACGATTTTGGAGTTTTTGTAGTTTCAACCAAATACTTCAACCGTTTATTTTCCGAAGTTCCAACCACAAAAAGCTCCTGCTTATCACTTCGGCTTATCATGTCCATATTAATATTGAGCATGATTTTTTTTAACGGAATGACGGGATTGTTCACAAAATATTTAGAGCCTTGAAGCCCTAATTCCTCGCCATCAAAAGCAGCCAAAATAACAGAATGTTTAGGCGGATTATTCTTAAAATGTTCAGCAAAACTAAAAAGGGCACTAACTCCGGATGCATTGTCATCAGCACCATTGTAAATCTCGCCCCGTTTGATGCCTTCATGGTCATAATGGGCACTAATCACGATGTACTTATTTGGAAATTCGCTTCCTTTTACAAGTCCCAAAACGTTGACTCCGTTGTATTCGTTCCGTTTATGGATAAAGAAAAAAGGCTGCAGATAATCTTCAACTAACGGAGATACGTCCAAACTATAAAACTGATTGACGATGTATTTTTTGGTTTTTGTAGCTCCGTTGGTTCCGGTACGCCGACCTTCAAAAGCATCAGAAGACAGCGATTGAAGATGTTTTAAAAGCGATTCTTCGTTAAGGCAAGTTTCCTGTTTGTTGGATAACACCACACCTTGTGAATGGACAGATCCGCACAATAACACAAATAGCAATAAAAAAATAGCGTTTCTGTTCATCCTTATAAAAACTTCACTAAAGCTAATAAAAAAACCCAAGCGGTGAGCTTGGGTTCTATATTTTTACGATGAACAGCGTAAATTATGACATTGACGCTTTCATTAATTCGCGATTCATTCTAGCGATATTATCCAATGATATACCTTTAGGGCATTCAATTTCGCAAGCCCCTGTGTTGGTACAGTTTCCAAAACCTTCCAAATCCATTTGAGCCACCATGTTTTTTACACGGTCTACAGCCTCAACCTGTCCTTGTGGCAACAACGCATATTGCGATACTTTTGCCCCAACAAACAGCATAGCACTTGAGTTTTTACAAGTGGCCACACAAGCCCCACAACCAATACAAGTTGCAGCATCCATAGCCTCATCGGCAGCATGTTTTGAGATTGGAATGGCGTTTGCGTCTTGGGTGTTTCCTGAAGTGTTTACAGAAATATACCCCCCAGCTTGCTGGATACGCTCGAACGAAGTTCTATCAACAACCAAATCTTTAATTACTGGAAAAGCAGTGGCTCTCCAAGGTTCGATGGTAATGGTATCGCCATCGTTAAACATACGCATATGCAACTGGCAAGTCGTTACCCCTCTGTCTGGCCCATGGGCTTCACCATTAATGTACATGGAGCACATTCCGCAAATACCTTCACGACAATCGTGATCGAATGCTACGGGCTCTTCGCCAGAGCTTACCAATTGTTCATTCAACACATCCATCATTTCTAAAAATGACATATGCTCAGAAATATCTGTTACTTTATAATCGACCATTTGACCCTTTGTATTCGAGTCTTTTTGTCTCCAAATTCTAAGTGTTAAATTCATTTTTTTAGTTTTTGGTTGTTAGTTGCTCGTTGTTAGTTTTTAATCCAAAAACTAATAACTGACAACCATCAACTATTTATACGAACGTTGTTTCAGTTCAATATCGTTAAATTCTAATTGTTCTTTATGAAGCACGGCATCTGCTGGTTCTCCTTTGTATTCCCAAGCAGCAACAAAAGCGAACTCTTCATCATTACGTTTTGCTTCACCTTTTTGCTCGCCATCCATTTCTACCGATTCTTCACGGAAGTGTCCTCCACATGATTCTTCACGCATCAATGCGTCTTTAGCAAACAGTTCTCCCAATTCCAAGAAATCGGCCACACGACCTGCCTTTTCCAGTTCTGGGTTCATTTCGTTAGCACCGCCAGGTACTTTTACGTCTTTCCAGAATTCTTCACGAATTTGTTTGATTTCGGCCATAGCCTCTTTCAAGCCTTTTTCGTTACGCGCCATACCTACTTTATCCCACATTACTTTTCCTAAACGCTTGTGGAAGTGGTCAACAGATTTTGTTCCGTTGTTATTCACGAAGAAGTCAATTCTATCTTTAACCGCTTTTTCAGCCTCATCAAATTCTTTGGTGTCCGTTGGAATTTTTCCTGTACGGATATCGTCGGCCAAATAATCACCGATTGTGTACGGCAACACAAAATAACCATCGGCCAAACCTTGCATTAAAGCTGAAGCTCCTAAACGGTTAGCCCCATGATCGGAGAAGTTGGCCTCCCCAATACAGTAGCACCCAGGAATGGTAGTCATTAAGTTATAATCAACCCAAACGCCACCCATGGTGTAGTGCGTTGCTGGGTAAATCATCATAGGCGTTTTGTACGGATCTTCGTCAACAATTTTCTCATACATTTGGAAAAGGTTTCCGTATTTTGCCTCAACGATTTTTTCACCTAATTCAGTAATTTTTTCTTTTGAAGGATTCGAGATATTCTGAATTTTAGCTTGCTCTTTTCCGTAACGTTCAATGGCCGAAGCGAAATCCAAGTAAACCGCCTCACCAGTAGCATTAACACCATAACCGGCATCGCAACGCTCTTTAGCGGCACGAGACGCCACATCGCGAGGCACCAGGTTACCGAATGCTGGGTAACGACGCTCTAAGTAATAATCTCTTTCATCTTCCGATAAATCGGTTGGCTTTTTCTTGCCTTCACGGATGGCTATAACGTCATCCATGTGTTTTGGCACCCAAATACGTCCGTCGTTACGCAACGACTCCGACATCAACGTTAATTTTGATTGGTAATCTCCCGAACGTGGAATACAGGTTGGGTGAATTTGCGTATAACATGGGTTGGCGAAATAAGCGCCTTTTTTATGAATTTTCCAAGCCGCCGTTACGTTACTTCCCATCGCATTGGTTGAAAGGAAATATACGTTTCCGTATCCTCCTGAAGCAATAACAACAGCATGTGCTGAATGTCTTTCAATTTCACCAGTAACTAAATTACGGGCAATAATTCCTCTGGCTTTACCATCAACCTTAACCACATCGAGCATTTCGTGACGGTTGAACATTTCAATTTTACCACGGGCAATTTGGCGGTTCATGGCCGAGTAAGCCCCTAATAATAATTGCTGTCCGGTTTGTCCTTTTGCATAAAATGTTCTGGAAACCAAAACCCCACCAAACGAACGGTTATCTAACAACCCTCCGTAATCACGAGCAAAAGGAACACCTTGTGCCACACATTGATCGATAATGTTTGCCGACACCTCTGCCAGACGGTACACGTTTGCTTCGCGCGAACGGTAATCGCCACCTTTTACGGTATCATAAAACAATCGGTAGGTTGAGTCGCCATCACCTTGATAATTTTTGGCGGCATTGATACCTCCCTGTGCTGCAATAGAGTGCGCACGACGCGGAGAATCTTGGTAAGCAAATGCTTTTACGTTATATCCCAGTTCAGCTAAAGTGGCTGCCGCCGATCCTCCTGCTAAACCCGTTCCTACAACAATAACATCAATATGACGCTTGTTTGCAGGGTTCACTAAGTTTATATGGTTTTTATAGTCTGTCCATTTATTTTGAATTGGACCCTTTGGTACTTTTGAATCTAAAGCCATTGTTATAAATATTAATGGTTTAAGTAATGAAATAAAGCAATAAAAATAAACCCTAGCGGAATTATAATAGCATATGCTTTACCTATATTTTGTAATGTTTTTTTACGGCCGGCGGTAGACCCCATGGACTGAAATGCCGAGGTAAATCCGTGCATTAAGTGCATCGCCAAGAATACAAACGCCAGCACATAAGCCCCAACACGGATTGGGTTCACAAATTTATGCGTTAATTCTTCGTAATAGCGGTAGCCGTCTACGCCTGCCATTGTTCCAGACCAATCGCCTTTTATAAACTTGGTATTAATTTCTGGAAACCAAAAATCAATAAAATGTAAAACGATAAATGCCAAGATAACCACACCACTCCAAATCATGTTTCTGCTAAACCAACTTGAATTGGCCGCCCCATTGTTTTTTACATATGAAATTTGTCGGGCATTTCTGTTTCTAATTTCTAAAATGAAACCCATTACAAAATGGAATACCACACCAAAAATTAAAACGGGTTGCAGTGCAAATTGAACCAACGGATTTGTTCCCATAAAATGGGAAGCTTCGTTGAACAATTCAGGACTGAAAACCGATAAGATATTAATTGCAAAATGTTGAAGCAAGAAAAACATCAGGAAGAATGCCGAAAGTGCCATAGCCACTTTTCTTCCTATTGAAGATTTAAAAAATCCGCTCATTATAATAAAGTTAGTTATTTATTGCAAATGTAAATCAGGAACGCATTTTAGACAAATAAGAACACATTGTTTTTTCTATTTAGAATGGTTTTAAAGTAATGTTTAGCCCTGTAAAAAAGCACCTTAACAGGTGCTTTCTTGCATTACATTCATTCATTCATTATTTTTGTTGGCATCTCCGAGTCATCACTCTACAACCACCTTTTTACCTACTACGGTATTTCCTGAAACCAGGTTCAGGAAATAAATCCCTTTTGAAATTTCTCCCACGTTTATGGCTTTTACTCGAGGTGCATCAACCATGTCTATATTTAAAATGGCTCTCCCACCAATATCGAACAGTACCACTTTATCTAAGCTTACAGCAGATCCATTTTCAATATACAGAATATCGTTTACCGGGCTTGGGTAAACAGAAATTTGATCGGTCAACACCTCCGTAAAGGCAACCCCAAGAGAACAACTTCCGGAGTAGTCTTCCATCATGGTTTGTCCACACATTTGGGTTGTGGTACTAAAATTTTGAATTATGCCCGCCGCAGTTTCATTATTTCCACTTAAGAAACGCTGCGTCTCACTATTGGACAGCGCGTAGTGCATCACATCATTGATATTAATAACATGCTCCAATTGATGACCATGCCCCAATTCATGCAACGCCACACTTTCAAAATCGTATTGTTCAAAAGCGGGGTCACCAGAACCAAAATACCAATCAGTATCATTATCAAATACTATATCCAATTCGGTAACAACATCTCTAGTATCTCCACAACTTCCAGAAGTTGTTATACACACTCCCAAAAGGCCCTCATCCAAAGGATCATTTTCATCAAACACCACAACATTAATATCATCCTGCACCCCAACATTAACTGAGGTTGTTGACCCCATCAGCCAGTTAATCCCTGTTTCACATCGCCATCGATTAAACGCTCTTAAAAAGGCCTCTTTTGCAGGGGTATTGGCATCAAAATCGGTGTTCATCTGCCAAGTCATACTCGTTTCTCCATCTATACCCATGTGTTGAATTAAAACGGCATCACCTCCATTATCAACGTTGTTTGAAAGCGCGTATAAAACCGTTAATTCCTGAGATGAAACTTGAGAAGCCCCTCCATTATCAGTAACTCGAATAATTCCAGTTCCAGCCACACCTGTCCCAAAGTTTTCTTTGGCTTCCTTATCAGCTATGGACGGGACTTCAACGGTGATTTCATTATTAG
This sequence comes from Tamlana crocina, assembly GCF_012037625.1. Taxonomy (NCBI): domain Bacteria; kingdom Pseudomonadati; phylum Bacteroidota; class Flavobacteriia; order Flavobacteriales; family Flavobacteriaceae; genus Tamlana; species Tamlana crocina. The sequence goes on along the minus strand of NZ_JAAVJS010000008.1, from coordinate 76,051 downwards.
ACCATGTTAAAACCTGCGAATCTAAAGCATCTATAAACCCGTCACCTCCTGCATCTGCATCTGAAAAACCTACCTTACCCTTAACACTCCCAAATCCCGAGCCCGTGATGGTTAGCACAGAACCCGTACCCGCCGTTATGGTTGTGGGACTAAAATTTGTTATAACCGGAACAAGGGCTTTATTGTTATTTTTATTGAGAATTTCTGATGCACCCTTAACACTAAAAGAAACCAACTCTGTAAATGGTTTTCCTGTAATTTCAGATATCTGCAGATATAAGCTTTTTTCTACGTCTTTCTTTTTAGCAAATAAGTTAGTTGCTGTATTACTCCTCAAATCATACCTATAAAACCCTTGCAAAGAGCTATAAGGCTTGTACTTTTTTAAGCTCGAACTTGTTTTTTGGGCCAATCCAATATTGTTATCATACAACGTAAATACACCAACATCCCCTTTATTTAAACTTAAACTTGGCACCACTGTTTGTGTAATGTCTTCAACGGTTCCACCGGGAGTGACAATTTCAATTTGAAGGTTCGACTTTCCCTTAAACACTTTATAAACCTCAACTGTATTTATAGTTAGAATTTTATTTCGGTCTGCATTCCAAATCGATTTTTGCGATACTACCCGCCCTTCAACCACCAAAGTTGAATTTTCAACCTGTCTTTTAAGTGGCACTTTCATGAGCATGCCTTGGGCAAAGACGACACTCTCAGGTGAAAGCATCAAGGCTAAGGCAAAAAAAACCTTCAATAGTATTTTTTTTCTCATAAGGTTTTATATTTGGTAAAGTGGACTTTGCAAAGTCCACTTTACCAAATATAATGAAATATGGCGAGGTTTTGCTTAATTTTGCTACATTTAAGACTCACATAACATATTAAAAACACATTTTTAATGAAGTACTCCCCAATAGATAAATCACTTTTTATAAAAAACAGAGAAAAATTCGCTAAACTAATGAAATCTAAGAGTTTGGCCGTTTTCAACTCCAACGATATTTACCCGATTAGTGCCGATAGCACCATGCCGTTTCAGCAACATCGCGATATTTTCTATTTGAGCGGTGTAGACCAAGAGGAGAGCGTTTTGGTTATTTTTCCTGACTGCCCGAAAGAAAAACATAGGGAAATTTTATTTCTGAAAGAAACCAACGAGCACATTGCCATTTGGGAAGGCGAAAAGCTTACCAAAGAAAAAGCCCTTAAAACCAGTGGCATCAAAACGGTATATTGGCTGCAGGACATGGAAAAAATATTGTTTGAAATCATGACCCAATGCGATACCGTTTACATAAACACCAACGAACACTACCGCGCCAATGTAGAGGTTGAAACGCGCGAAGACCGATTTACAAAATGGTTAAAAGAGAAATACCCCGCACATAGCGTCGCCAAGAGCAACCCCATTTTACAAAAATTGCGCTCGGTAAAAGAAGACATCGAAATCGAACTGATACAAACTGCTTGCAATATAACCGAAAAAGCCTTCAGAAGAGTTTTAGGTTTTGTTAAACCCGGCGTTTGGGAATATGAAATTGAGGCTGAATTGATGCACGAGTTTTTACGAAACCGCTCTAAAGGTTTTGCGTATACGCCCATTATCGCATCGAGCAACAACGCCAATGTACTGCATTACATAGAAAATAACCAACAGTGCCAAGAAGGCGATTTAATTTTATTCGATACCGCTGCCGAATATGCCAATTACTCAAGCGACCTAAGCCGAACTATCCCTGTTTCCGGACGGTACTCCAAGAGACAAAAGGAAGTTTACAATGCGGTTTTAAAAGTAAAAAATGAAGCCACTAAAATGTTGGTTCCCGGAACCGTATTAACCGAATACCACGTTGAAGTTGGCAAATTGATGACTAGCGAATTGTTAAGCTTAGGACTACTCGATAAGGCAGATGTGCAAAACGAAAATCCCGATTGGCCCGCGTATAAAAAATATTTTATGCACGGCACATCGCACCACATAGGGCTAGACACCCACGATTACGGCATTATTACCGACCCCATCGAACCCAATATGGTATTTACCGTAGAACCCGGCATCTACATTCCCGATGAAGGTTTCGGCATAAGACTGGAAGACGACGTGGTGGTTCAAAAAACGGGCGAACCCGTCAACTTAATGCAGAACATCCCGATTGAAGCCGAAGAGATTGAAGAATTAATGAATGCATAAAAAACTAAAAGAGCCGTTACAAAACGGCTCTTTTTCGCTAAAATACTAATGTTATCTTATAGAGTGACTAATTCAAATAAATAATCGTTTAGTTTTTGTAGCGTATTTATTTTATCTTTTGAATCGATTAACAATGAGATATTATTTTTGCTTCCACCGTAAGATATCATCCTGATTTTCACATCTTGCAAAATCTGGAACAACTTGTATGTATCTTGATGGTTTACCACAGAATGACCAACCAAACACACAATACTTTGGTTTTTATCGACCTCGATGGTTGCAATTTTATCAAGCTCAGCAAGAATCGCTTCCAAGTTTCTATCGTCATCAATAGTCAATGAAACCGCCACCTCCGAAGTGGTAATCATATCGATTGATGTTTTATGCGTTTCGAAAATCTCAAACACTTTTTTCAAGAAACCGTGGGCTTGCAACATCCGCGCCGACTTAATCTTAATGGCTGTGATACCATCTTTTGCAGCAATGGCCTTAATTCCGTTTTCAGAAGTTGTACTTGAAATCAAGGTTCCATGCGCTTCGGGATCCATAGTATTTTTTAAACGTACCGGAATATGGTCTGCCCTAACCGGAGTCACCGTTTGCGGATGCAAAATCTTTGCCCCAAAATACGCCAACTCGGCAGCCTCATCAAACGACAAATTCGAGATAGGGTGCGTGTTTTCAACGTAACGCGGATCGTTATTGTGCATCCCATCAATATCGGTCCAAATCTGTACTTCTTCCGCCTTTATGGCAGCTCCAATAATAGTTGCCGTATAATCACTACCTCCTCTTTGAAGGTTCGAGATATTATCGTTATCATCCAAACAGATAAAGCCTTGGGTTATGTAAATCTGCGCATCTTCAGCAACATTCAGCACAGCATTAAGCTGCTCTTTAATATAATCCAGATTAGGCTCCTTAAATGCATCAATACGCATAAAATCAAGGGCAGGCAATAAAGCAGAACTCACCCCTTCTTGGTTCAAAAAACTATTGAACATATAAGTTGAAAGCAATTCGCCTTGTGCTACAATTCGGTTTTCCAAGTTTTCAGAAAAAGTCTCATTGGTACATTCATTTAAAAAAGCAAACACCTTTGAAACATACGCTTTAACATCTTCGTTTAAAGCAGCATCGCTCAACAAGCTATCAACAGTTACTTCATAGCCTTTTTCCAGCTCGGCAACCCTATTCTGCGCCTCCTCAACATTACCGTTCTTTATTTCTTCAGCAATCGTTACCAATTGATTGGTCGTGCCCGACATAGCAGAAAGCACCACAATCTTCTTTTCCCCATCGTTGATAATGCTCTTAACGTTAGCCATGTTTTGAACCGAGCCAACCGATGTTCCACCAAACTTTAATACCTTCATATCTTTATTTAAATTCTTTTTAGAGTCGTGTTTCAATTTCATTCCAAACAACCCCATAACACCTTTAAAACAAATCCCTTTCACGACAAAACGGTTGCCATAGGTGTTTCATTTTCATTTATTTGAGCCGCAAAATTATAATTCATTTGCATGCCAACACTATTTTTTAAAAAAATTGTTTATTTTTACACATAATGTTAAATATTTAACAACGATTTCATTATGAAAACGGTATCGAATTGTGTTGAAGATATTTTAATAGCCCAACCATATTTAGAAGAAGCGCTTTCGCGCAACATTATTAATTTTAGCGCACTGGCCATCGAACTTACCGAACCCATTAGCAAAATGCTAAAAAAAGACGTAAAACCTGGCGCCATCATGATGGCCTTGAGAAGGTACAATCCGCCAGCGGCGCTTTCCAATTCGGTTAAAATGAAACGTGTTATCCAGAATTTGGGCGATATTACCGTACGCTCGAACTTAACGGATTTTACGGTAAAAAACTCAGACACCATCATTGATAATCACGCCAAAATTCTGGAACGCATTAACCAAGAATCGAAACTATTTTACACCTTTACCCGCGGTATCCACGAAAGCAACATTATTGTTTCCAGCAGCCTAAACGACTTTGTAAAAGACTCCTTAAAAAACGAACGGTTTTTAGCTGTGCAGGACGGCCTCTCGGCCATCAGCATTAATTTGCCTCAGGACAACTCTAAAATTGCAGGGTTATACTACCACTTTTTTAAACGTTTAGCCTGGGAAGGCGTTGTGCTATACGAGGTACTCTCTACTACCAATGAGTTTACTATTTTAGTGGAAGACGAGTTTGTAGACAAAGCCTTTACCGCCATTAAAAAGGTGAAAGCTTAGTTTTTTAGAAAGCTTGATTTTATCTTTGCCGCAGATAAGCTCAACATGATTTTAGAATATAAAGGCACCAATATTTATTACACCGATACCGGCAAGGGAAGGGCTTTGGTTTTATTGCATGGTTTTTTAGAAAATGCCAATATGTGGAAACCATTTATCTCGGCACTCTCAAAAAAAAACCGCGTTATCTGTATTGATCTTTTAGGCCACGGAAAAACAGGCTGTCTCGGCTACGTACATTCCATGGAGTTGATGGCCGAAGCCGTTGAAGCCGTACTCAAAAAACTTAAAATACGTAGATCTACATTTGTAGGCCATTCTATGGGCGGCTATGTAGCACTCGCTTTCGCGGAAAAAAATCCTGATGCGCTACGAGGTCTATGCCTCATGAACTCTACATCGCGCGCTGATTCGGAAGAAAAAAAACAAAATCGAGACCGTGCTATTTTGGCCGTTAAACAGAACCATAAAACGTTTATCCGCATGGCCATCGCCAATTTATTCCGTCCAAAAAACAGAAAACTATTTGCCAGCACCATAAAGGAAATCACTAAAGAAGCTCAACAAACGCCTTTACAGGGTATTGTCGCCGCTTTGGAGGGTATGAAAATTCGCGACGACCGAGAAGCCCTTCTCCATTTTACCCCATTCAAAAAGATGATGGTTTTAGGCAAAAAAGACCCCGTTTTAGATTATGAAGCCTTAGTAACGCAAACCCAAAATACCGAAGTAGAGGTTGTGGAATTTCCAGATGGACATATGAGCCAGATTGAAAACAAAGATGAATTCTTACAAATTTTAACGCATTTCGTCGAAAATATTTAACTTTTTAACGATTCATTCAATTTTTATTTTTAGATTTAGGCACCCTAAAACCCTAAATCATGGAAAAACCTACTAACAAACCTCTGCTCATCCCAAGCATGTACTGCAATGTTTTTGGGCACGACTACCAAATTTCCAAAAAGGTAACCTACCACGTAAAAGAGTATACGTGTAGCCGTTGCAAGAGACAATTAACCACAAACAGCAACGGCCATTTAATTGAGTTAACCCCTAAATTTAAAGAGATTAACGCTATTCTGGAACGTATTCACCAGTCCAGAACCGCTCGTTTAAAGAAAAAAACGCTCATTTCGTCGATCTAATTGTAGCGCACATTTTTTTTCCAACGGTTTTTAATAATTTACATGCTCTCTCTAAAAAACAAATTAAATAGCAAAACATGAGAAGCATTCACTGCAAAGTGTTCGGACATGATTTAAAAACCACAAAACAAGTTACCTATCACGTCACAGAATACCGGTGTAAACACTGTAAAAAAGAATTCACAACAAACAGTAACGGTCGCTTAACCGAACTCACACCCAAATTCCGGGAGATTAATGAAGTTTTGGAGCGTGTTCACAACAAACGCCTTTTAAGAGCGGTAAACAAACAAACTTCTTTTAAGCAAGACCACTTGTTGGTATTTAATTAAAATTTTTCCAGCCCTGCGCTTTTATTGGTATTCGAGTATTGGCACGCGTTACCAAATGCAAACCTTCTTTTGCTTCTTTCATATGACCAATAACCGTTAAGTGCGGATTGGCCTTGATTTTAGGATAGTCGTCCTGAGAAATAGTAAACAACAATTCGTAATCTTCACCACCATTTAGTGCCACGGTTGTACTATCAATATTAAATTCCTCGCAAGTTGAAATCACTTGGGGATCTAACGGTATTTTTCCTTCATACAAATCGCAACCCACGTCGCTGTTTTTGCATAGATGTATAATTTCAGAAGAAAGCCCATCGCTAATATCAATCATGGCTGTTGGTCTTACTTCTAAATCTTCTAACAGCTTAACCACATCTTTTCGCGCCTCGGGCTTTAATTGCCTTTCAATAATATAAGTATAAAGCGATAAATCGGGTTGGTTTTGCGGATTCACCTTAAACACCTCTTTTTCGCGTTCTAAAACCTGAAGCCCCATGTATGCACCGCCTACATCACCCGAAACCACTAACAAATCGTTAGGCTTAGCCCCGCTTCTATAAACTTCGCTACCCGTTTCAACCTCGCCTATAGCGGTAACCGAAATCAACAATCCGGTAGTAGAAGACGTAGTGTCTCCACCCACAACATCAATATTATAAATAGAAGCCGCGGTTTCAATTCCGGCGTACAACTCTTCCACTGCTTCCAACGGAAAACGGTTCGATACCGCAATAGATACTGTAACCTGCGTAGCTTTCGCATTCATGGCATAAACATCAGAAAGGTTAGCAATCACCGCCTTGTAGCCCAAATGCTTCAAAGGAACGTAACTTAAATCGAAATGCACACCTTCAACCAACATGTCGGTGGTTACCACAACGTTTTTGTTTTTAAAATTTAAAACGGCCGCATCGTCGCCAATTCCTTTTATCGTCGATTTATGCTGAATTTTAAAATTCCTGGTCAGGTGGTCAATAAGTCCAAATTCACCCAATTCACTTAACGGTGTGCGCTGCTGGTTTTTATCTTCTATCATGCTGCAAAAATAAGAAGCTAATTTTGTTTTTGCTATTTATTAAAATAAAATCGTCGCCCACCTCTGTTCCCCCTCATTTCTTTACACTGAATTCCCAAAACAATAAAAATCAAATGGGTTTATTAAACCTTAAAATTATGGGGTTTCCTTGGCATATTTACAAACATTTCCGCCTTTAACAATCAATAACTAAAAACTATAAAAGCATATACTAATATAATGTTAGGTTCTATGGTAATCCATGACTTATATTGTATATTTGCACTCTATTTAGAGTTAATCTATTTAATTATGATAAAAGTTTCTGAAACAGCTAAAAAGAAAGTGATAGAGCTGATGGCTGATGACGGCTACAATGCCGCTACCGATTACATTCGCGTGGGCGTGAAAAGTGGAGGTTGTTCTGGATTATCATACGATTTGAAATTTGATAAAGAACAACAAGAAGGCGATAAAGTTTTTGAAGACAACGGCGTAAAGATAATTGTTGACAAAAAGAGCTTTCTATACCTGATTGGAACCACTTTGGAATATTCCGGCGGATTGAACGGAACAGGTTTTGTATTTAACAACCCCAATGCCAACCGCACCTGTGGTTGTGGCGAATCATTCTCGCTATAGAGGCCCATCCTAACCTTCCCCAAGGGAAGGCACTTAAAAAGAAAAACATGAGTAAATATACTGAAGACGATTTAAGAGAAGAATTAAAAACCAAGGAATACGAGTATGGGTTTTATACCGATATCGAGTCGGACACCTTTCCCAATGGTTTAAATGAGGATATTGTACGGGCTATTTCCAAAAAAAAGGAAGAACCCGAATGGATGACCGAATGGCGTTTGGAAGCCTTTCGCGTTTGGCAGAGCATGGAAGAACCCGAGTGGGCAAACGTTAAATACGAAAAGCCCGACTTTCAGAACATTTCGTATTATTCGGCCCCCAACAAAAAACCAAAATACAATAGTATTGACGAGGTAGACCCAGAACTTTTGGAAACCTTCAACAAACTGGGAATTTCATTAGACGAGCAGAAAAAATTGGCAGGTGTGGCTATGGACGTTGTAGTGGATTCCGTTTCGGTAGCCACCACTTTTAAAAAGACATTGGCCGAGCAAGGCATTATTTTTATGAGTATTTCTGAGGCCATCCAAGAGCACCCAGAGCTTGTAAAAAAATATATTGGCACCGTAGTACCAAAAACCGATAACTTTTATGCCGCTTTAAACTCGGCCGTTTTTAGTGATGGTTCGTTTTGTTACATTCCAAAAGGCGTAAAATGCCCCATGGAACTATCAACATACTTTAGAATCAACCAAGCCGGAACGGGTCAGTTTGAACGTACTTTGGTAGTTGCAGACGAAGGCAGTTACGTAAGTTATTTGGAAGGCTGTACCGCTCCAAGCCGTGACGAAAACCAATTGCACGCCGCTGTGGTAGAGCTTATCGCTTTGGAAGATGCCGAAATAAAATACAGTACCGTACAAAACTGGTTCCCTGGAAATGCCGAAGGTAAAGGCGGCGTTTTCAACTTTGTAACCAAACGTGGATTGTGCGAGAAGAACTCAAAAATCTCATGGACGCAGGTAGAAACCGGTTCGGCCGTAACTTGGAAATACCCAAGTTGTGTATTGAAAGGTGATAATTCGGTAGGTGAGTTTTATTCTATCGCTGTTACCAACAATTTCCAACAGGCCGATACAGGAACCAAAATGATCCATTTAGGTAAAAACACCAAATCGACGATTATTTCAAAAGGTATCTCGGCGGGTAAATCGCAAAACAGTTACCGCGGATTGGTTCAAATCAATTCCAGAGCCGAAAACGCACGTAACTTCTCGCAGTGCGACAGTTTATTGATGGGCAACGAATGTGGGGCGCACACCTTCCCATACATCGAAGCTAAAAATAAATCGGCCAAAATCGAACACGAAGCCACCACCAGTAAAATTGGTGAAGACCAAATTTTTTACTGTAACCAACGTGGTATCGATACCGAAAAAGCCATCGCTTTGATTGTAAATGGTTTTAGCAAAGAGGTATTGAATAAGTTGCCTATGGAATTTGCCGTAGAAGCTCAAAAATTATTGGAAATCAGTTTAGAAGGTAGTGTTGGATAAGATGTCACACTGAGCGCAGTCGAAGTGTTTTAACAAAGGAATTTCACATGAAGAACATATTTTCAATAGCACTGATTCTAAGCGTTTTTTTAAGCTGTAAAAACGATAACAAATCAGAGCAAAAAGAAGAAACCAATACGATTAGCACCGAGCGCACCGAAAAGCAAAGCGACGGACTAACTTTATTAAAAGGCGAGTTTGTGTATTACGATGGCGCAGCCGTTTTACAAACACATGCCGATATTTACGGTGTTTTTATCACCGACAAGCTTAAAGAGTTAAGCCAACGCGCCGAACAATATAAAAACGAACCAACCGATATGGTTGAAGTAGAAATAAGAGGAAAAATTACAAACCAAAAAGACGATAAAATCCTTTGGGAAAACAAGGTTGAAATTGCGGAAATACTCAACGTAAACCCGCTTCCTAAAGACAAAAACAACGTTGTAAAATTAGGACAAGAGTAGTTATGTTAAAAATTAATAATTTACACGCAAGTGTTGAGGAGAAGAGCATCCTAAAAGGGATTAACCTAGAAGTAAAGGCTGGAGAAGTACACGCCATAATGGGACCAAATGGGTCGGGTAAAAGTACTTTGGCTTCGGTAATTGCCGGGAAGGAAGAATATGAAGTTTCAGAGGGCAACATCGAGTTTTTAGGTGAAGAAATTGATGAGCTTGCGGCCGAAGAACGTGCACATAAAGGTATATTTTTATCATTTCAGTATCCTGTTGAGATTCCAGGCGTATCGGTAACCAACTTTATGAAAACGGCCATCAACGAAACCCGTAAGGCTAAAGGTTTGGACGAGATGCCTGCTAAAGACATGCTTAAACTTATCCGTGAAAAATCTGAACTTTTAGAGATTGACCGCAAATTCTTATCGCGTTCACTAAACGAAGGCTTTTCCGGAGGAGAGAAAAAACGTAACGAAATTTTCCAAATGGCTATGTTAGAGCCTAAATTGGCTATTCTTGACGAAACCGATTCAGGTTTAGATATCGACGCCCTTCGAATTGTAGCCAATGGGGTTAACAAACTAAAAAGCAAAGACAACGCCGTAGTAGTAATTACCCACTACCAACGTTTATTGGATTATATCGTACCCGATTTTGTACACGTTTTGCACAATGGAAAAATTGTAAAATCCGGACCAAAAGAATTAGCTCACGAGCTAGAAGAAAAAGGTTACGATTGGATAAAGCAAGAATTGGTTTAGCCAATTCTTGAGTTTAAAGTTTTTTGTTTCAGGTTTATGGCAACCATAAAACGATTTGAAGATTTAGAAATTTGGCAAGAAGCCAGAAAACTATTTAATCAAATTAAAGATATTGCCAATGAAACAGACTTAAAAACTGATTTTAGGTTAAAAGACCAAATAAAAGCCTCGGCCGGTTCGGTAATGGACAATATCGCCGAAGGTTTTGAAAGAGATGGAAACTTAGAGTTTAGGCAATTTTTGTCGATTGCTAAAGGGTCTGCTGGAGAAGCCAGATCTCAATTGTACAGAGTTTTCGATTCTGAGTATATTTCAGAAGAAAAGTTAAAAACATTAGTTGATGAATATGAAAAATTAAGCAAAAGAATTTCTGCTTTCATTTCATACTTAAATAATAAAGATTTTAAAGGAAACAAGTTTAAATAAGCACTTACGGCGGTATCTGAAACCTGGAACCCCAAACATGAAACTTGAAACCTGAAACAGTAAAACAATGGAATTAAAAGACAAATTAGTATCATCATTTATGGCTTTTGAAAACGAGGTGGATGTAGACGCCTACGTTCATGGCCTAAGAAGCGATGCCATAAAAATATTTGAAGAAAAAGGCTTTCCTACAAAAAAGGACGAAGCTTGGAAATACACTTCCTTAAATAAAATATTAAAGGAAGATTACAGCGTATTCCCAAAACGTGAAAAAGCGTTGGAATACAGCGAGGTTAGAAAATATTTTATCCACGATATCGACAGTTACAAAATTGTGTTTATCGATGGTAAATATTCGTCGCACCTATCGCAAACCACGCACGAAGGAATCGATGTTTGCTTAATGTCTTCGGCGCTTTCAAAACCAAAGTACCGATTGGTCATTGAAAACTATTTCAATAAAGCCGCCACAAAAGATAGCTTAACCTCTTTGAACACCGCGTTCTCACAAGAAGGAGCATACATCCATATACCGAAGAATAAACTGGTTGAAAAACCCATTCAAATTATTCATTTTTCAACAGGAAACGAAGCCGCTACTATGTTACAGCCTCGTAACTTAGTTGTTGTGGACGAGAACTCACACGTTCAAATTATCGAGCGTCACCAAAGTTTAACCGATAATGCCGTATTGACCAATAGCGTTACCGAAATTTTCGCTAACAAACGCGCCATTGTCGATTACTATAAAATCCAAAACGATAACGACAATGCCTCGTTGATAGACAATACTTATATCAGCCAAAAAATGCAAAGTCACGTTTCGGTACACACGTTTAGTTTCGGAGGGAAATTAACGCGCAACAACCTTAATTTCTTCCAAAACGGCGAGCATATCGACTCTACCTTAAAAGGTGTGACCATTATTGGCAACAAACAGCATGTAGATCACAACACTTTGGTACACCACATCGAGCCTAATTGTGAGAGTCACCAAGATTACAAAGGTATTTTTGATGCAAATGCTACCGGTGTGTTCAACGGCAAAGTGATTGTTGAAAAAGAGGCCCAAAAAACCAATGCGTTCCAGGCCAACAACAATATATTGATTAGCGACAAAGCAACCATTAACACCAAACCGCAGTTGGAAATTTTTGCCGACGACGTAAAATGTTCGCATGGTTGTACCATTGGCCAGCTAGACGAAAGCGCCTTGTTCTACATGCGTTCTCGCGGTATTCCGGAAAAAGAGGCCAAAGGACTTTTAATGTTCGCTTTCAGCAACGATGTATTAAGCTCGGTTAAAATTCCTGAAATCAAGCAACGCATCACCAAGATTATCGCCAACAAATTAGGCGTAAATATTGGTTTTGATCTTTAAAATTTTTTGAAGCTAATCCCGCTATCCGCTATATCTTTTTTGCTTTAATGGCAAAAAAGGATACCACTACTATCGGGGCTAACCCATCAGCCATGTTCAACGTACAAGACATCCGAAAAGACTTCCCCATACTTTCACGCAAAGTAAACGGGAAGCCTTTGGTTTATTTTGATAATGCTGCCACATCGCAAACCCCAAAACAGGTTATCGATGCCATTGCAGATTATTACTCAAATTACAACGCCAACATTCACCGTGGTGTACACACGTTGAGCCAAGAAGCCACGGATCTTTACGAACAGTCGCGCGAAACCATAAGAGCCCATTTCAATGCCAAGTTCACCCATGAGATTATTTTCACTTCGGGGACTACACACGGCATTAATTTAGTGGCCAATGGGTTTTCATCACTTTTAAAACAAGGCGACGAGATAATTGTTTCGGCCTTAGAGCATCACAGTAATATCGTGCCATGGCAAATGCTTTGCGAGCGCACGGGTCCTGTTTTGAAAGTCATCCCGATGAATGAGGAAGGCGAATTGTTGATGGATGAGTTCGACAACCTGCTTTCCAAAAACACCAAACTCGTTTTCGTAAATCACATTTCCAACGCTTTAGGAACGATTAATCCCATTGAACACATCATTGAAAAAGCCCATGCCGTTGGAGCAGCCGTTTTGATCGATGGTGCACAATCGTGTCCGCATATCAAACCCGACGTACAAAAACTGGATGTCGATTTTTATGTGGCCTCTGCCCATAAAATGTGTGGCCCAACTGGTGTCGGTATACTTTACGGCAAAGAAGAATGGCTTAAAAAACTACCACCCTACCAAGGGGGCGGCGAAATGATTGCCGAAGTGACTTTCGAAAAAACCACGTACGCCGATTTACCGCATAAATTCGAAGCCGGAACGCCCAACATTTGTGGCGGCATTGTTTTCGGAACGGCCATCGATTATATGAACCAAATTGGTTTCGATGCTATTGCCAATTACGAAAATGAACTGCTTCATTACGCCACCGAAAAACTTTTGGAAATTGAAGGCCTAAAAATTTACGGTACATCCCCACAAAAAACCTCGGTAATTTCATTTAATTTGGAAGGCATCCACCCATACGATGTAGGCACTATTTTAGACAAAATGGGCATTGCCGTACGTACCGGTCACCATTGCGCACAACCTATTATGGATTTTTATAAAATTCCGGGTACCGTACGTGCTTCATTCGCCTTTTACAATACCAAAGAAGAAATTGATGCTTTGGTAGAGGGCGTAAAGAAAGCAAAAATGATGTTGTCTTAACTAGACACAAACCACCTGTGTTATTTCGATGAAGTAAGAAAAGAACTTAACCTGCACTGAGCCTTTTCGACTTCGCTCAAGATAAACTGGAGTTGAAATGAGAAATCCGCATAGTGTTCAAATTCTGCTTCTTAAAAAAACTAGAAATGTTATCAATTTGCAAAAACATTGAATAGCAACTTTTGTTATTGTATTTTTGTACAAAACTTATCATTGTGACTATAGAAGAGATTCAAAATGAAATAATAGACGAATTTTCCATGTTCGAAGACTGGGAAGAGCGTTACCAATATATGATTGATTTAGGGAAAGAATTACCCCTTATCGACGACCAATATAAAACTGACAATAATATCATTAAAGGCTGCCAAAGCAAAGTTTGGGTGCACGCCGAAATGAACGACGATAAAGTTGAGTTTACCGCCGATAGTGATGCCATCATCACCAAGGGCATTATCGCTATTTTAATTCGGGTGTTCTCTAACCAAAAGCCCAAAGATATTATTGATGCCGACACCAGTTTTATCGACAAAATCGGTTTAAAAGAGCATTTATCGCCAACGCGTGCCAACGGACTGGTAAGCATGGTGAAGCAGTTAAAAATGTATGCCATTGCATACCAAACGCAATTAAAATAGCGTTGATTCGTTGAGGCGTTTAACTGTTGACAACAAATAAACGATTAAACCAATAAACGCATAAACATTCTAAAGATGAGCGAAACAACCATAGACACCGCCGAATTGGGAGAAAAAATAGTAAACGTGTTAAAAACCATTTACGATCCCGAAATCCCTGTTGATATTTACGAACTCGGATTGATTTACGACGTATTCGTTAACGAAGATTACGATGTAAAAATCTTAATGACGCTCACTACGCCCAACTGCCCCGTGGCCGAAACATTGCCTTTGGAAGTTGAGGAAAAAGTGAAGTCGCTCGATGCAGTAAACAATGCCGAAGTTGAGATTACTTTCGATCCGCCATGGACACAAGAATTGATGAGCGAAGAGGCCAAACTGGAATTGGGCATGCTTTAATAAAAAAGAGTTCCTCATTTAAGCGCGGTCACTGAGCGGAGTCGAAGTGACCGTTCAAATCCAGAAACAAACTAAACAACAATATGTCTAAAGAAGTAGTAAAAAGTAACGAAGGTTTTGAAGCCTTAAACCCCAATTTAAACCGCAAGGTGGTTCACTTAAATGATTTAATGGTAACGGTAATCGATTTTACCAACGGACCCATGGCGCAACCCGACCCACCGCACAACCACCCGCACGAGCAGATTACTTATGTGGCCAGTGGTTCGTTAAAATTGTTTGTGGAAGACCGCGAATACCTTTTAAACGAAGGCGATGTATTTAAAATTGAATCGAACCTAAACCATTCGGTGCAAACCTTAACGGAAAACGTTCGGTTAATTGACAGCTTCAACCCTATTCGTGAAGATTTTTTATAATTGAGCGTCTATTTTAGACATCAACTTAAATTAAGTACAGTATTAAAATTTAATTTTTTGTCATTTCGAGCGGAGTCGAGAAATCTTTTGATTTTTAGCCGAATGACAAAAACATAAATTTATATCCAAATACCACATGGCAGACGAAATCATCAACCGCGTAGCGAACAGTAAACTGGTTACCGTAAACCTTGAGGACTACTATCCCAATGGGCAACGTGTGCTTTTCGATATCAAAGATTGGCTCTTTGAAGGCTTCGTGCTTCGTGAAAAAGACTTCAGAAATGAAGTGAGCGATCACGATTGGTCGCAATACCAAAACAGTTACGTGGCGCTAACCTGCACTTCAGATGCTATTATTCCGGGCTGGGCCTATATGCTCATCAGTATTCAGTTAGAGCCCTATGCCAAAAAAGTAGTCATTGGCAACTTGGAGCAATTAGAAACCTCGGTTTACCAAGACATCATCCAGAATTTAGACGTTTCAGAATTCGAGGGCAAACCGCTTATCATAAAAGGATGCTCCAAAAAGCCCGTTCCTGAAAATGCCTATATCATGCTGGCCACCAAATTAAAGTCAGTAGCCAAATCGATTATGTACGGCGAAGCCTGCTCGTCGGTGCCGCTTTACAAAAAGAAATAAAAAAGTCATTTCGAGAAATCGACATGTGACTTCTCCCTAAAAAAGGGGTCTAAACCCCAACAGCCATTAATTTACTTAAACCTTAAACACTAATTTGAAAATGAAAAAAATCTTATTATTTCTATGTTTAATTGGAATGGTTTCTGTCCATGCCCAAACTAAAGAAGAGCTGCAAGCCCAAAAGGCCGAAAAACAGGCCGAGGCAGATGCTGCTCAAAAAGAAGCTAACGCCATTCAGGCAAAAATTGACGCCCTACCGGGATGGAGAACTGGGGCTTTCGGTACCATTGGTGGTAGCCTTTCAAACTTTAACAACTGGTACGCACAAGGCACCCCAAACAACGCCTCAGGAAATATTGGGTTTACCTTAAATGCTTTTGCCAATTTAATTGAAGATAAATTTTTCTGGAGAAACTCCTTAACCACGAACCTAAACTGGGTAAAGTTGGATGACAAAGACGACCCGAATGATGACGACAGCTTCAACCCCACTACCGATGTGTTCAACCTAAGCTCACTTTACGGTAGAAACATCACCAAAACTTTAGCGGCTTCTGGTTTAATGGAATACCGTACTACTTTATTGGATAACTTTAACGACCCTGGCTATTTAGACCTTGGTATCGGTGCCACTTGGACCCCCATTACCAATCTTGTTGTGGTAATACACCCCCTAAACTACAACATTGTTTTTGCCGATAACGATGCCGTTTTCGATTCATCGTTGGGTGCTAAAATCGTAGCTGATTATACCCGACAACTTGGTGCCGTTAACTTTAAAACCAATTTCTCGACCTTCCAAAGCTATAAGTCGGGCGACCTCTCGAACTTTACATGGACCAACTCGTTTAGCTATACCCTTTGGAAAATGATTGGTGTTGGTTTCGATTTTGGTTTGCGTAGCAACAAGCAGGAAGCCTTAAACTATGCTTTGGCGCAAGACCCACCAACAGCCACTGGTTTTGATGATGTCGACAACAAATTACAAACCTATTACACCGTAGGTGTTTCGTATAAATTCTAAAAATAGTTTAGAAGATAGACTAACTCTTAAAAAACGCCTCCTGCTTGCAGGGGGCGTTTTGTTTTGGAGATTGACACCAAAAAATTGTTCAAAAAAGGTGTAAAAAACACTTATTCACAGGACAAAAAAACATAGAAAGTATTCTTATCTTGCAGAGACCAATTTTTGATTTAAAAATTAAAATGCTTCAAGAGAAAAAAACTATAGAAAATATTGACGGCGATTTATTTGAAATAAATATCATTGAGCCTGAAAATCCAAAACAGGCTTCATATTCACACTATTTACACAATCACAAAAATGGTGTTTCTAAATTTTTCAAAAAAGATGCTGTAGATTTTGTTAAGGAAATTTTACACGAGAATACTGGCGATAAAATTTCAAACAAAGTTGCAGAAGAAGCTTTACAGTATTTGATTTTTAAAAATAATAATTCTGTTCCATTTCCTTCTCCCGAAAACCCCAAATTCAAATTTATCGACCTTTTTGCAGGAATTGGCGGGTTTAGATTAGCCCTACAAAATTTAGGCGGTAAATGTGTTTTTACAAGTGAATGGGATAGATATTCTAAAAAAACCTACAGAGCTAACTTTGGTGAAATCCCGTTTGGCGATATAACCAAACAACAAACAAAAGACTACATTCCCGACAATTTTGATGTTTTATGTGCAGGTTTTCCGTGTCAAGCATTTTCAATTGCTGGAAGACGTGGTGGATTTGAGGACACAAGAGGCACATTGTTTTTTGATGTAGCAGAAATTATTAAAAAGAAACAGCCAAAAGCTATTTTCTTAGAGAACGTAAAAGGTTTGAGAAACCATGATAAGGGCAAAACCTTAGCTACAATTTTAAACGTTCTTCGTGAAGATTTGGGCTATTTTGTCCCCGAACCACAAATAATTAATGCCAAAGAATTCGGTGTACCACAAAATCGGGAACGAATTTTTATTGTTGGCTTTCACAAAAGTACTGGAGTTACTGATTTCAAATATCCTAAACCCACAAATGATGAAATGGTTTTAGAGGACATTTTAGAAAGAAATGAAGTTTCGGTAAAATATTATCTTTCCACAACTTACATTGACACCTTAAGAAAACACAAGGCGCGACATGAAAGTAAGGGAAATGGATTTGGTTATGAAATCATCCCGAATGACGGAACTGCAAACGCCGTTGTTTGCGGAGGAATGGGCAGGGAAAGAAATCTCGTTTATGATGATAGGCTTACAAACTTTAAACCTGTAACCAATATTTCGGGTGAAGTAAACCGCGAAGGCATTAGAAAAATGACACCTCGTGAATGGGCAAGGCTTCAAGGTTTTCCTGATAATTTTAAAATTGTTGTTTCTGATGCACAGGCCTATAAACAGTTTGGAAATTCGGTTGCCGTACCAGCCATTCAGGCTACTGCCGAAAAGATTATAAAAAAACTAAAATTCAAAAAAAAGTAATGAAAAATCAACTACAAACCAGTCCCATTTTTGTCGCTTTAGGTTCTGAAATAGATTTTTTCAGATTCCCTCAAATTTCAACTAACGCAAAAATAGAAGAGCTTGGCAAACGCAACGAGTTGATTTACCATCAAGTTGACGACTTAAAAGCAGCTAGTATGTTATGCAAAGAATTCATTAAAGAGCACAGGCTCGGTTCTTCAAATTGGATGGGAGGCAGAGTTGTTGATGAAAACTATAATTTCGTTGCCCAAGTCTCTTATAACGGAAGAGTTTGGGATAATGAAGACTGGGAAATTTCTAAGGAAATTGAAATATGCTAAAAGGCAACAAGGGTGAGTGGAGTGAGTTATATACATTTTTTAAACTACTCGCAGAAGGCAAACTATTTTCAGCAGACGAAAACTTGCAAAAGACTAAATCTTTTGTCCAACTACTTTCAATCTACAGAAAAGATTCGGGCAAAAAACTAGATTACAATATTGCACCAGATAGAAACATAAATATCATTGACTCCAATTCAGAACAAACCATCTTATCATTTTCTCAAAAGAAAGCGGAGTTAATTGCCGATAGACTTTCAGATGAAATAAGAAGCAAGTCAGGTGTCTCTCAAGATTTAATAGAACTCATTCAAGAACTTTCAATTTCGCAAGTAGCAGACAAAACACTTGGTAAAGGAGATATCAATGTTCATATTTATGACCCTGTCCATGGCATAAGTTCCAATCAAGAGTTCAGTATTAAATCCTTTTTAGGAAGTGATCCAACCCTCTTCAATGCCAACAAAACCACTAACATCACCTATAAAATAACCGACAAATACAATCAACCTATTTCTGATGACGATTTGGCACTTGTAAACTCAATTACATCAGGGCACAAATACATTAAGCGAATGGCTAAATTATCTGAACTGGGATATTCTGTTGATTTTGATTCTTTTGATGATGATACTTTCAAACTGAACTTGCAAGTTATAGATAGTGATTTGCCCGAAATAATCGCCCACATCGTAAAGGATAAATTTGTTAGTAGTGTTGTACGAATGAATGAGGTCATAGAAAAAATAAACAAAGACAACCCTATGAACTATGACCTAAGCCAAGGACATAGGTTTTACGAATACCGTTTGGTTAACTTTTTAGTTGAGGCAGCACTGGGGATGACTTCAAAATCGGTATGGTCAGGAAAATATGATATTGTTGGCGGCATAATTATTATTAAGCAAAACACTGAAATGCTTTGTTATCACTTAATAGATTTTAATAAGTTTAAGCAATATTTAAAAAATGCTTCTAGACTTGACAACCCATCGGGCTCTAAAATGGGATACGGCAAGGTGTATAAAAATGACAATGGCTCATTTATTAAATTGAACTTTCAGATAAAAGCATAAAATTTGTAAAACTTAACTCGACTGTCATTCCGAACGAGGCACGAGGAGGAATCCCATAATCATGAGATTTCTCATCGTTCGTCCCTCACTTCCTTCGAAATGACAAAAAACTTAATATTCAGCTACTCAAACTTCCTACTCTTCTTCTTCCGCCCAAACAAGCGTTTAAAAAAGCCATCGCGTTTTTCGGGTTCGCAGTTTAGGTCTTCCAAAACAGCTTCCGAAGGATTTTTAAATCGAGCATTGGTAATGTTGTTAAACTGGCTGTCGGCATTCAGTTTTTGGTAAAACTTCGCAAAAATGGGCAATGCCGAGTTGGCGCCCTGCCCTAGCCCAGTGGTTTTAAAACCAATACTGTGGTTATCGTTACCCACCCAAGTTATGGTGACCAACTGGGGCGTGATGCCCACAAACCAGCCGTCTTTATTGTTTTGTGTAGTGCCTGTTTTCCCCGCGATGTCGTTGCTTAACCCGTAGCTGCTTCGCAAGCGTGCCGCCGTGCCACTGTTTACGGTTTCCTTCATAATTTCCAACATCACCTCGCGGGTGTAATCACTAAACGCATCGTTGGTGTTCACTTTGGGTTTAAATTGGGCAATCACCTTG
This sequence comes from Tamlana crocina, assembly GCF_012037625.1. Lineage (NCBI taxonomy): Bacteria > Pseudomonadati > Bacteroidota > Flavobacteriia > Flavobacteriales > Flavobacteriaceae > Tamlana > Tamlana crocina. Next base: position 56,051 of record NZ_JAAVJS010000008.1, on the reverse strand, counting down.
CCGTGCCGATCTTCAATTTTGGTTATGCTGTAAGGCCTAACCGCCTTCGAGTCATTAACATAACTCGCATAAGCTCCCGTTAGGTTTTTAAGGTTGATTTCGGCCACGCCCAAAGCCAACGAGGGCTCATGGGGCAATTCTTTTTCAATGCCCAGTTTTTTTACCTGCTCGTGTACTTTGGCAATGCCCACTTTGTCCAACACCTTTACGGCAATAGTGTTGACCGATTGGCTTAGCGCTTTTTCTAAAGTGTAGTTGATGTGCGGATCTTCGTCGTCACTTCCCGAATTACTGGGCGTCCAATCGTCGTAATTGGTGTAAGTGACCTCTGCCAATGAAAAATAAGTACATGGTTTCATACCATCCTCAATGGCAGTCGTATAAACAAAAGGTTTAAACGTGGAACCGACTTGCCTTTCGCTTTGCGATACGTGGTCGTATTTAAAAAAACGGTAATCGATGCCCCCAATGTAAGTACGAATGGCTCCCGTGCTGGGCTCGATGCCCAACATGCCTGTATTTAAAAATTTGAGGTAATGCCGCAAACTGTCTTTTAGCGTGATGTTTTTCACGGTATCGCCCGACCAACTGAACAATTCCACTGGACGTTTTTTAGCTAATGAATCCTGTATGGTTTCTTCGGAAAACCTCTGTGCCTTTAGTTTTTTGTAAATGGGCAGATTTTGCATCGCCGCGTTGATGAGGCGTTCGTTGCTGTTCCATGGTGCGCCTTTTCCATAGGAGGCTTCAAAATCGGCTTGCAATTTCGCCATGTGTTCTTTCATGGCTTCCTCGGCCAAAACCTGCATATCGTAATCTAACGTTGTATAGACTACCAGTCCGTCTTTGTACAAGTCGTAAGCCTCGCCATTGGGCTTTTTTAGGGAATCCAAAACAGCGGACAGCTCTTTTTTTACCTGCTCCCGAAAATAGGGCGCCACGCCCAAATCGTGATTGAACGAACGATAGTTTAAAGCCAAGGTATCGGCTTGATACACATTCAATGAATCTTCCGAGATATAATCGTATTTATACATTTGATGCAGCACCACATTGCGGCGCTCTTGGCTGCGCTGCACATTCAACCGCGGATTGAAATAATGGTTCGCCTTGAGCGTGCCCACCAAAGTCGCGGCCTCGGGAATGCTTAATTCTGCAGTGGTTTTGTTGAAGAATTTTTGCGAGGCGCTTTCTACGCCATAAGTATTGTCGGAAAACGGTACGGTATTGAAATACAGCGTTAAAATATCGTTTTTGGAATAGATATCTTCAATTCGCTTGGCGATAATGGCCTCCTTAAATTTGTTAATGACCAAGCTTAAAAACGCATAATCTTTGCGCCCAAATAAATTCTTAGCCAATTGAAGTGTGATGGTACTGCCGCCTCCCGAAGATTTGTCCTGCAACAAAATACTTTTGAAGAACACCCGTAGTAAACTCACGTTATCTATGCCATCGTGTTCGTAAAACCGAACATCTTCTGTGGCTATCAAAGCTTCAATAAGGTGTTTGGGAAAGTCATGGAATTCCAACGGCTGTCGGTCGTAAATAAAGTATTTTCCAATCAATTTACCGTTTTTATCCAGTACTTCGGTGGCCTCTTCCTGCTTAATGGAACTCAGTTCTTCCTTGGTGGGAATTTTTCCGAAGGCGCCCAAATAAATACTGAAATACAACACGATGAAAAAACCAACAACCGTAACAGCCAAAATGAGCGACCTTTTAATCCATTTGTTTTTAAGTAGGTTTGAAATTCTGTTCATGAATAATAAACTCAATTAATGTCAGGTTGAGCCTTTCGGCTTCGCTCAAGATAAACTAAAATCGAAACCTATAAAAACAACATTATTTAATAACCTTTCGACTCAGCTTAAGGTGACATAGGCACTACTTCATTGAATAACCAGAAAGGACATAATTACAAAACTTCTTTCCAAGTCTAACTTTCCTCCTCGTAATCGGGATACAAAAAGTGGTTGTAAGGAAAACGCGTCACGTGGATTTCCCTAACCTCATCGTACACCCGCTTTTTGAAATCTTCCAAGTTCTGTTTATTTAACGCCGAAATAAACAAAGCATTGTTTCCTACCTTGTTCATCCAGGTTTTTTTCCACTCGGCAAGCGTGTAGTGTTTTTCATTGCGTTCGGTTTCCAAATCATCTTCATCGATAGGTTCGGGTTCATAGGCATCAATTTTATTGAACACCATAATAGTGGGCTTATCGCTACTATCTATTTCACCCAAAATTTTGTTTACCGAATCGATATGTTCCTCAAAATTAGCATGCGAAATATCTACCACGTGCAATAGCAAATCAGCCTCGCGCACCTCATCCAAGGTACTTTTAAAACTCTCAACCAATTGTGTGGGCAGCTTTCTAATAAACCCTACCGTGTCGCTCAACAAAAAGGGCAGGTTTTGAATCACCACTTTGCGCACGGTAGTATCGAGCGTTGCGAACAGTTTGTTTTCAGCAAACACCTCGCTTTTGCTAATCACGTTCATCAAGGTCGATTTTCCTACGTTGGTGTAACCCACCAAAGCCACACGCACCATTTTTCCGCGGTTACCACGTTGCACGGCCATTTGTTTATCGATGGTTTCAATACGCTTTTTCAACAAGGCTATTTTGTCGCGCACAATACGTCTATCGGTTTCTATTTCGGTTTCACCGGGACCGCGCATTCCAATACCCCCTTTTTGACGTTCCAAGTGCGTCCACATACCACGCAGTCGGGGCAGCAAATATTCGCATTGTGCCAATTCCACTTGCGTACGGGCATAACTAGTTTGGGCACGTTGGGCAAAAATATCGAGAATCAAATTCGTTCTATCCAATACTTTTACATTCAGAATTTTACTGATATTACGCTCTTGTGCCGCCGAAAGTTCATCATCAAAAATAGCGGTATCGATATCGTTGTCCTTTATAAACTGACGAACTTCCTCCATTTTTCCCGTCCCAATGAAAGTTTTCGGGTTGGGCATGTCCATTTTTTGCGTAAACCGCTTAATGGCATCACCACCGGCCGTAAAGGTTAAAAACTCCAGCTCGTCCAGATACTCCTTTAATTTTTCTTCGTCTTGATCTTTAGTAACAATTCCTATTAAAACTGCCTTTTCTAAACCCATAAATCTCTTTTCTGTAATGTACGCAAAGTTACATAAATAACTGCATTTTCTTTTTTATATCTTAAAGTCTATTTTTGGTGAATGATTGAGCATACAACAGACACTCCCATCCGGAACGATTTACAGACCATTGCGTTTTACAACCTGGAAAATCTCTTTGACGTTACCGACGACCACCTGATTAACGACGAGGCTTTTTTACCCAATACCAGACGAAAATGGACGCCCAAACGTTACGAAAACAAACTACGGAAACTGAGCTTTGCCATTGCCAATATCGGCAGAAAAGAAACCGGAAAACCTCCGGCCATTGTGGGCTTGGCCGAAGTGGAAAATGCCAAGGTAGTTGAAGATTTGCTTAATGCCAAACATTTAGTTGAGTACAACTACAGCTATGTGCACTATAATTCGCCCGACGAACGAGGTATTGACACAGCCCTGATTTATGATGTTGATGCTTTTAAGGTGATGCATTCTGAAACGTTTAGCGTGCCATTGCTCGATGAGGACGGACAACCCGATTATACCCGCGATATTTTGCTGGTTTCTGGACTGCTGGATAATGAAAAAACCCATGTGATTGTGAACCATTGGTCCTCCAGACGTGAAGGTGCCAAAGAAACCGAATTTAAACGCATTGCTGCAGCTAAAAAAGTGGTAGAAATCATGGACCAACTAAAAGCAGTTGATGAGGATGCTAAAATTGTTATTATTGGCGACTTTAATGACGACCCATCCTGCAACAGCATTGCGCACCTTGTGAACCATGGCCAACTGTACAACCCCATGGACATTTTGCACACCTATTCCAGAGGCACTACCACCCACAATTTTAAATGGAATTTGTTCGACCAGATTATGTTTACCACCAACTTTTTTGAAGCTACCCCAAATACCTTGAGCTTTGATAAAGCCGAAATTTTCGATACCGATTTTTTAAAACTGAATAAAGGAAGGCACAAAGGCAAACCGTTTAGAACTTACGTTGGGCCAAAGTACAAAGGCGGATATAGCGACCATTTTCCAGTGTATGCGATTTTTAGGAAGTGACTTTTATGTCACCCCGAACTCGTTTCGGGGTCTTATCAAAATTCTATTCTAACGGAACAATAGCTCAGCGACCAATATCATGATTTAGAACTAAATTTCAACAGATTCCCACGCTTCGCTTGGAATGACACCAGAAATCAAACCGCTTGCAACAACACAAAAGCCAAACCTAAAATACCTAAAGGCAATAACCACAGTAGCCAAATGCTGTAATTCAGTTTTTTGTTTTTCAGCATTTTGGCATTGAGTACTTTTCGTTTTCGTCCACCGTACTTCATCCAATTTTTAAAATGAATGAAAACTACGGCCAAGGCAAAAAGTGTCCACACTTTTCCGGCCGACATGGTATCGACGTGCATACTCTTAAAAAACCCAGCAAAAAACACACCCAAAACCAACAGTAAACTGCATTGCAAAAAGGTAATATAAAACACGGCAATACTATTGGCCTTTTTACTTTTTCTGTTTTTATAATGCTGAAAAACGTGGTAGAACAGCGCGTCGAAAGTGGTCATCTCTTTTTTTGGCAAATATATTCTTTTAAGAACTCATTCTACATAATCTACACTAATTTCGTCAAGTTCGTAAACACCATCAAAACTATCTTGTCCGCTGCCCGTGTATTTAAAGGCGATGTAAATGGGTCCTGAGGCGCAGGATAAATCTACCGTTCCGGAATTGAACCATTCGGCAAAACTATCGGTATCTTTCACCACATAAGCATCTGCCAGTACTCCCCAAGTGGCCAATGTTATTGTGGCTTCGTTGCCATCCCAATCTTGCGAATAGAGCACTTCCATATAACTGCTATCGGCCAAACTGTTTGAGGTTTTAAACCGAACGGTTACTCCTTGGTGGGCATCTAAATCAATAGGCGGGGTAATGAGCCAACCGATATTGCTCACATCACCCGAACTGGCCGATTGAAACCGCGCCGATCGCCCCAAAGAAGCGTTAGACGAAGTTGATGAATACGCCTCCCAGGCTTCAGTCCCCGCTTCAATATAGTTGGTCCAACCCTCAATTTCTATGGGACGGTTGTTGCGTTGCGGCTCAAAATCTTCATAAAACAAATTGTTCGCTCCTAAAGTGGAAGCGATGCCGCAGCTTAATTCCATAGGGTCGCAACGATCAGTGGTTTCAAAATAAATATCGGCCGAACTGTTTAAAATGAGCACATTAAAATCATCACCAAAATCGCGGCTAAAAATTCCGGCAACGCTTCCTTTACCTTGCGGCACAATTAAAGACTTAAAATCGGCAAAGGTGCTGGTTTGCATCCTAATGGAAATGCCCGATTCGCAACTTTCCAACAGCCGGAAACCATCAAATTCATCGAACGATTCACTTGCAAAAGTGGCTCCCATTTCAAACCGATTGAGTTGCATATTATCCAATTGGATTAGGGTGTTTAAATCGGAACTGCTCAAATGGGCCAACCCAACCGTTTTTGGGATAATTTCAGCAATATCGTTACTTCTTAAAATGATGTTTTTATACTCGGCTGCCTGAATTTGCGACACATTAACCCCATCTTCCTTACCTATGGTTATCACGCCATTTTCCCCACCAATGGCCAATCCGTTTAGTTTTACATATATTTTTTGCCCGAATTGATAGGTATCCGACAGGCTACTCACATTGATACTTACCCGAAATCCCAATCGTGGATCGTTATCGGGACTGCTCCCATCGGTTTTATTTTGAATGATGAGTTCTTCAAAAAAGTTCCCCGCTTTATCAGACGATACCACATAGCCTTCAATATACAAATCGGTTTCGTCATCGATAACGGCCAAACTATTGCCGTTGTTCACCGCCTGCTCGTACAGTGATTTTATAGCCTTAAACGTGGTGATTTGCGTTTGCGGAATTTCGGGTTCAGTAATTGAAATATCGGGCAAACCAAAATCGTCGTCCTGAACACAGGATGCCAAAAGCAGTAAAATTGCAAATAGCTCTAAAATTGATTTTATTTTTGTCATTGTATTGTCTTTTTGAGTATCAAAAGCTCATAATAGTTTTAATTTTCGTCAACCTGAACTCGTTTCAGGTTCTCACTTGAACATGAATATTAAAATTATGAGATTCCGAAACAAGTTCGGAATGACGGCTCTACTATAATTAATATTCATATCATATTTTCAAGTTCCTTTTTTTCAAATGTCGATTATCGACCTAAAACCTAAAGTTCAAATTCAAAAAATAGGTCGTGCCGCGACCATACCAATATTTGGGTCCGAAAACGGGAGTAGCCAAGGCTTTATCGTCGCGCAACTCACGGTAATTGGCGTTTCTGCCTTGCTCAAAACCACCTGTTTTATAAATTTCATCCAAAAGATTGTTCACACTGGCAAAAAGGCCTACATAATATTGCCCGATTTTCCACGATTTGCCGCCCACCAAATTCATCACCATATAATCATCAAAACGCTCTTGTTTCAGTAGTTCCTTTGCTAATGCTTCGTCGTAATCGTTAAATGCATTGCCATCAAAATCGGTATTGAAATTAGATGAGCGCGTTAACGGACTCACATCAATAAAGGTATTGCTGAAAAAATTAGCGGTAGCCCCAAACCACCAATAATCGGGGTCGCGGTACTCAAAGCCCACCGAATAGGCATTTTGCGGCCCGGAAGCGAGTCGGTAATTCTTTAAGTTCGATGTTCCAAAATCTTTAAAGCCATCCACAAAACCAGCTTCGAGAGCTTCGTCGTCAGGCTCGGTGGACAGGTATAAATTCGGGTTGTTCGCATAAGTGAATTGCCCAATGGCTGCCGCACCTTTAAGCTTTATGGTTGAAGTGACTTGAGCTTCAACACCCAATTCCGAGCCGAAATGTTCTTTTTCGATGCCCTGCAAAATCTCTTGCACAAACACGGCATTATCGCCACCAATGCCATCGGCAAAATAGAAGGATATTTCATTGGCATCGGTTATTTTGGTGAAATACCCCGTTAGTTTAGCTTTTACAATGGGCGAACGAAAGATGTAACTGCCATCAAACGAAATGATTTTTTCTTCGGAAATATTGGGTACTACGTTATGGTTTTCACGGGAATTTGAAAAGGTATTTTGAATGGATGGCGGTCGCGACAAATACCCGGTATTGACATTGAACACATGCTTTCCCGAAAGTTTATACGTAAATCCGCCTTTTGCACCAAACCCTGTAAAATTTTGTTTGTCCCCTTTTCCAAAGGAACTATCAGGGAAACCGCCATTTTGGTAAAGACCTTCGCGTTGATACTGCGTATTTTTTAAACTTAACGCACTATAAAAATCAAATTTTTTATAAGTGAATTGCGCTTGGGCAAAGGCATTAATTTCGTTAGCGAAAATGTTGTAATGGTATTTGAATTTTTCGCCTTCGGAAACCAATCGGTTTGGGTTTAATAAATCGTTTTGGGCGGCATCGATATCGGTGGCAAAACCGTCTATATCGAGATATGTTGAAGCCCCCAACAAATCTAAAACCTCAGCGAAATTTTCAGATTTCAAGTTTTTATAATTCACTCCAGCATTGAAAATAATGTGGTCGTTTATGTCTTTAGTTAAAATAGAATTTATAGTAAGTTGGGTATCGTCCACACGGTCTTCGTACAACGCATAAATGGCGTTTCCGCCGTTTTGGCTGTTAGTGATGTTCGCTTGGTACATGCTGCTCCAATCAATTTGCCCGTTATTTTGAAACGCCTTCAACGCACCGTAGGCAAACTGCAAATCGTCGGGGAAATTCCGTTCAAAATAACTGGGCAATTTTTGATAGTAAATGGGACTTGGACTGGCACCGCCACCCTGCGGAAAACCATCCACTAAATCGGTGCCGTTGTAATCCAGTCGGCTATTGCCCATTTTTCCGAATTGATAGGCCACATTGGTATTCAAATTCGTTTTTGCATTCAACCTCCAATAATGATTTAACATCACGATGGGCTCGTTGATTTCCTTTATTCGCGAATTCCGTTTTTCACCATTCTGCCAGCCCCAATATTCATTGTATTTTATACTTTTTAAATCGTAAACTTCTTGGGTGTTGGGCGACGATTTTCCGCGTCGGTTTGGAGTGTAAATGGCCGTGAAGTTCAAACTGTGATTATCGTTGATTTTCTTTTCCGCGGAAGCGAAAAAAGAATTGGCACTATACAGCGTGCCATCCTGATAGCCTTCGTTGCCCCAACGCCTGCCCAACGATACTGTGTATGCCCAATTGTTTTTCAACAGGCCCGAAGCATAGGTAGCCATAAGCCTGTTGGTATAACTACGATTGGAAGATGAATAAGTGATTCGCCCGCCCGGTCGTGCCTGCGATGCCCGAACATTGATGTTTGTCGCCCCCAAAACACCGCCAAAGTTATAGCTTGAAGGCATAAGCCCCAATGCCAATTCCTGATTGCGGAGTACATCGTTTATACCGCCCCAATTACTCCATTGCGGACGGCCGTTGTAGGTTTTGTTCATTTCAATGCCGTTGATAAGCAGTGTACCGTTGTTCGAATCGAGACCGCGCATTCTGAAAAATGACGAACTAAACTCGAAGGCAGCGGTGCGTTGAAACACATCGAGCGAGGAGGCCAAAAGCCCCGAAATGTTATCGGCCCCGCTGGTATCGTCATTCAGTTCATCGTCCGACAATGTTATGGTAAACAAATCGGCGGCATAGGCGGTATTGCGCTCTAAAATCATATCGGAAATGTTCACGGTTTCGCCTTCATTTACCACAATGGGGTAACGGTTGGTAAGGTAGCCTGTTTTGGAAATGCGCAACATCTGCTCGCCTAGGGGCACATTTCCCTTAAACTCGAATTCTCCAAGAACATCAGTGAGCACAAACTCTCCAGTGTCTTCAATGGAAACGGTAACATCTTCAATCGCCTCATATGAAAGTGCATCTTTAACACTACCTTTAATTATAGTTTGCTGTGAAAAAACAGGGATTGAGAACAGGCTAAACAGGAAAAAAAGTAATGTTCTATTCATTATAAAATCCAGGCAAATAAGATGAAAAAAGAAACACTTTGTGAAGAAATTTACAACATTTATAATAAACATGTAAATTTGGCTTAAGATTTGTTTTCAAAAACATTATGAAAAACACTCGATTTAGATTAATAAAAATCAGCCTTTTAGTGACGTTTATTGGTTTTTTCACCAATATCGGTGCACAGGAAAAAAAGTATAAAATACATACGGTAGCTTTTTATAATCTTGAAAATTTGTTCGATACCATTAACGACCCAAAAAAGTTTGACGAATACAGCCCCATGATGGAGTTGAAAACGAACAAACAACAGGCCTACGAACAAAAAATTAAGAATATGGCTCGGGTTTTGGCTGATATTGGCCGCGATGTTACCGGGAATGCGCCCAGTATTATTGGGGTTTGCGAGGTTGAAAACAAAACGGTTTTAGAGGATTTGGTAAACGACTCCCTTTTGGTTGGCAACGATTACGGCATCATCCATTTTGACTCGCCCGATATCCGTGGAATTGATGTCGCTTTATTGTTCCAAAAAAAAGCCTTTAGCCCTACCCATACCAGCACACATGAACTGAAACTTTACGACAACGATACCCAAAAAAGAGACTATACCCGCGACCAACTTTTGGTAAGTGGTTTATTGGAGGGCGAACCAATTCACATTATTGTAAACCACTGGCCGTCGCGTCGAGGTGGTGAGGCTAAAAGTGAGCACAAACGTTTAGCTGCAGCAAAACTGAACAAATATATAATCGATTCGCTACAAGTGATAGACCCTTATGCTAAAATTTTAACCATGGGCGATTTGAACGACAACCCCAACAACAAAAGCATAAAAAGCGTTTTAAAAGCGAAAAACAAACCTAGTAAAGTGGGTTTTAAAGGCATTTACAATCCGTATATGGATTTTTATAAAAACGGATTGGGCACTACCGCGTACCGCGACAACTGGAGCTTGTTCGACCAAATTATGTTGACTAAACCCTTTCTGGAAAAAGACTACTCGACCTTGAGACTATATAAAGCCAGCATTTTCAACAAAATTTATTTAATTCAGAATGATGGCCCATACAAGGGCTACCCCTTTAGAAGTTGGAGCGATAGCGGTTTTAGTAATGGTTTTAGCGACCATTTTCCGGTTTATGTGTTTCTGATAAAGGAGCAATAAAAAAGACCTGATAAGTTTTTAAATCCTATCAGGTCTTTTTACATATATTATTAAAAGTATTCTAGCCTAACCAAGCACTCCAAGGAATTCTTGATAGTAAGAACACCAAGGCTATACTGTAAAAAATAGCAATGGTTTTTAATTTCGCTTTTGAAGTCAATTTCTTTTTATGCTTAGAATAGCCAATAGTTATCAGCGCAACGGCTACAATATTTATAAATGGATGCTCTACCAAATACAAACGGTTAACAGCATCTTTCATTACGCCGCTCATGCCCAATTCACTGAATAATTGCAAACGTGGCGACACAAAATAGAGCACCAAACCTATTAACAATTGAATATGTGAAACAATTAAAGTGAACAACGACTTTCTAAAATCGTTGGCTTCGTATTCCTTGTCTCCAAAGGTTTTGATAATGGCGTTAAACGTGGCGATTACTAAAACTAGTAATACTAAATAAGCCCAATAGGAATGTAATGATAGAACAACTTCGTACATAGAAATATTTTTAGTTAAAGTGATTACAAATGTAACAATTAAAAGCTAAAAAAACCGCTTCGTTTTGAAGCGGTTTTTTTAATCGTATTGTCTTTATAACAGAACTCTAGAAGTTGAAACGCATACTTACGTTCCATGTTCTTCCATAGCCAAATCTACCCGTGTTGTTAATATTAACACCTTTGTAGTTCTCTGCAGGATTAGCAGAAGCAGCTAAATTCCCATTAACAGATTCTAAGTAAACTTCATCAAAAATGTTGTTAACGTTTACTCTAAATTGTAATGAGTTTTGCTTATTATCTCCTACAAGCATTTTATAACTTAAACCTGCATCAACGGTGTCGTAAGATGGTAACTCTAAAGTCGGCTCTGTCAATGACCCTGTAGAATAGAAATTATCATACATGTTCCATGCACCGTCCACACTTAATCTTGGTAAAATTTCATAATCAGCATTTACACCAGCTGTAAACTGGGCAGCACCACCAACGTTAAATCCATCGATTTCAACTGCTGTAGCTGACCCTATTTCGTCTCCATCTTGATTAAAAGACCTTTGGCTCGCATCACCTTTAAATGTCCAATCACCAACAGAAACAAATCCGTTCAATCTTAATTGATCAATTGGTCTTGTAAACACTTCCAATTCAACCCCCATGTGCACTTGCTTTACACCTTGTGTTTGGAAACCAATATAATCTTCTTCTTGTTCTCCATTATCGTTTAAAAGGGTTCTATTGTCCCATGTAGTGTGATAAACGTTAAGGTTTGCTGAAAAAGCGTGACCTCCCAATTGGTAACCTGCTTCAAAACCAGTGATTTTTTCATTCTCTACCTCTGGAACTAAATACTCATTACTTCCTCGGTTATTTCTAAAAAGCACATCGTGGAATGGCTGACGAGAATAGTATCCTGCATTAGCAAATACTTTATGATTTTCAGCCAAGGTATAAGCCAAACCGGTTTTTAAATTAAAACCAGGGTTATTTACTTTATCTGATTCTTCGGAAACACCCTCCTGTTGTACATTTAAAAATTCGGTTCTAACATGAGACTGCGTGGATACTGCCCCTTGAAAGAAAGCAGAAAGATTATCGTTAGCATACTCTAATTGTCCAAATACACCGGCATAGTTAATTTGCTCTTCATAATCATAACCAAACCTCTGTGAATGGTCTGTATTAGGGTTAAAGAACACCGTCCATGGGTTGATACCTCCCTCTCTTGTTAGCTCATAATCTCCGCTATAACCAGAAGATGCGCTTACCGATTCTACCATAATAAGCTCTCTTACATCTCTAAAATGGATTCCATTATAAAAACGGGCATCGGCACCAACGTTGAAGTTTAAATTTTCAGACAACTCGTTGTTGTAGTTAGCCACTAATCCGTACCAGTTATGGTTGTTATTTGATCCTCTCGCGTAAGTAACGCCATCATCATTAGTTCTTGCTTGAGCAAAACTTCCTCTACCCATAGAGCCGTATAGTACTGTTGATAAGCTAGATTTATCGTTTATAGTTAAATCCCAAGTTAGGTTCGCTACAGGTTTATGGTAAATGTTTCTACCGCCTGGGTAAACATTGTTGCCTCCATTTAAAGTATTTGGGCTATCTACACCCGAAAAATTCCAAGAGTTATAACGTCTTCCATTTTCTAGGAAAGAACCAATGCTTCCTCTTCCAGCAGCGGCATGCCATTGTGGCGCCCCTGTAACCAGAAAGTTTAAGATATTATTATCATTTGGTTGATACCCCACAGAAAGGAAATAAGTTTGCCCTTGCCCATCTGTAAAATCTACGTAACCATCACCCTGCCAGTGCCCCAACATAGCAGAAAACGACCAGCCTTTTTCGTTAACTCCCGTAGAGTAGTAAGCCGTAGTTTTGGTATAGTTATCGTTACCGATTAACTGTTGTAAAAAGCCTCCTTCTTTTCGGTCGATTGTTTTAGTAACAATATTTACCGTACCCCCAACTGATGAAATAGCCAATTTAGACGCACCTAACCCTCTTTGCACCTGCACCGCGTTAGCAACATCTAAAACACCACTCCAGTTAGACCAGTACATTTTACCGTCTTCCATACCATTAATGGGTTGCCCGTTAAGTAAGAAAGCCGTATTGGTTTGATCGAAGCCACGTAAAAACATGGCTCCATCTCCAAATCCTCCAGCCTTAATGTTTTGAACCGAAGGTGTCGATTTCAAAAGTTCTGGCAGATCCCAGTTAGCCGCTTTTTCTCTAATCTCGTTAGCTTTTATGGTAGAAACCGCCACAGGCGTTTTTCTGTCTTCGGCTAAATCGATAACCCCAGAAGCTGTAATTACAATTTCTTCCAAAGAATTATCTGCAGATAAATTAACAGTGCCCAAATCCGTATCACCATTAAACTTAACGGTTAATGAACTGTAACCCACAAAGGAAATAACTACCTGTCCAGACGATGCTTGAGTTTGTAAGGTGAATTTTCCATTGAAATCTGTTGTTGTACCATTTGAAGTTCCCTTCTCAACAACATTAGCACCTGGAAGTGGAATATTAGTTCCAACCTCATAAACCGTACCTGAAACAGTACTTTGTGCCATTAAAACTGTAGAAAACAATAACACTACAGCGTACATTAAAAAATGCGTAGTTTTTTTCATAATTAATTATTTGAAATTAGTCGGGGCAAAAATACGCAATATCAATGTAAAAAGATTATGATATTGTTAACAAACTTTAAATTTGCACATAAAAAAACGGTGCAAATGTTTAAAACATTCGCACCGTTTTAGGGTTTTTCCGTTTTTTTTACCTGAAAATTACCGCTTTTCCTTATAATAATTCAACAAATTTTGAGTTGACGAATCATGCTGGTTTGTTGCGCTACCGTTAAATTCTTGTAAAATTTTGTTCGCTAATTGCTTTCCTAATTCTACCCCAAATTGGTCGTAGCTAAAAATATTCCAAATAACACCCTGCACAAATATTTTGTGTTCGTACATGGCGATTAGTTTCCCTAAACTTTCGGGAGTCAATTTGTCAATAAAAACGGTATTTGTTGGTTTATTTCCTTCAAACACTTTGAACGCAATAACATTTGACTGCGTGCTCTCGGCAATAACCTGTTGTTCGGTCTTTCCGTTAAGTAAAGCTTCGGTCTGTGCCAAAAAGTTAGACATCAATTTATCTTGATGGTCTTGGCTGCCATGCAGCGACTCGGCAAAACCAATAAAATCGGCTGGGATTAATTTTGTGCCTTGGTGTATCAATTGGAAAAACGCATGTTGTGCATTGGTACCGGGCTCACCCCAAATAATGGTTCCGGTTTGGTAATCGATAGGCTTTCCGTTTCGGTCTACGCTTTTCCCGTTACTTTCCATAATCCCTTGTTGTAGGTATGTAGCAAACTGGTTTAAATATTGCGAGTATGGAATGATGGCTTCGCTTTCGGCCTTAAAAAAGTTATTGTACCAAACACTAATCAAAGCTAATATAACCGGTATGTTTTCTGAAAAATCTTCATTTTTAAAATGCTCGTCCATTTTATGGGCACCACTAAGCAAGCTATCGAAATTTTCAAATCCTACGGCCAAACTAATACTCAAACCAACGGCACTCCAAAGTGAAAAACGACCACCAACCCAATCCCACATCGGGAAAATGTTATTCTGGTCTATACCAAAGGCCTTAACGTTTTTAATATTGGTTGAAACGGCCACAAAATGTTTAGCAATGGCTTCTTCTGAAGCCGACTTTAAAAACCAATCTTTTATAGTATTGGCGTTTGAAAGCGTTTCCTGTGTTGTAAACGTTTTCGAAACAATAACGAACAGGGTGGTATCGGGGTTTAATTTTTTGATGACTTCGTTTACATGGTCGCCATCCACATTACTTACAAAATGTGTATTTAAATCATTTTTATAGTATTGTAAGGCATCAACCACCATCGCTGGCCCTAAATCCGAACCGCCAATGCCAATATTAACCACATCGGTAAACGCTTTTCCGGTATGGCCTTTTCTTTCGCCATTTACCACTTCGTTAGTAAAGCCTTTTATCTTTTCCTTTACTTCATAAATTTCAGGCATTACATCAACGCCATCTACCTTAAAGTCGGCTGTTTTAGGTGCTCTTAGCGCTGTATGTAACACTGCTCGTCCTTCGGTTTTATTTATAGTCTCACCTGAAAACTGACTTTCTATGGCCGACTTCAAATTCACTTCGTCTGCCAACCGTAACAAAAGTTTTAGGGTTTCATCGGTAATTCTATTTTTTGAATAATCCACATAAAAGTCGTCCCATTTAATGGTAAAGTTGTCCGCTCGATTAGCATCTTTTGCGAATAAATCTTTCATGTGAAGCCCTTTAACGTCTTCAAAATGTGCTTGTAGTTTTTTCCAAGCTTCAGTAGTTGTTGGGTTGATAGTTGGTAATGCCATAATTATGAATTTGCTTGAGTGATTATGGGTTGTTTTGGTTTTTCTTCGTCCTTTATCTGTGGTTTAAAATACAGATTATCCAATTGGTATTTTATTGGAGCTATAAAATCGAGATACTTTACTTTTAAGCTATCTGAAATAGGCTTGGCCTCAGGAAGCTTTTGTTTAAATGGATCGACTTGCTTTCCGTTAACCCAAAAACGATAACACACGTGTGGCCCACCTGTATTTCCCGTCATGCCAACCCAGCCAATAACATCGCCCTGTTTTACAAAATCGCCTACTTTCACCTTTCTTTTTCTCATGTGAAGGTATTGGGTTTCGTAAGTGGCATTATGGCGTATTTTTACGTAATTGCCATTACCCCCACGATATTCCGATTTGGTAACCGTACCGTTGGCCGTAGCCATAATAGGTGTTCCAATGGGTGCGGCAAAATCGGTTCCTTTGTGCGGGCGCACCTTAAAGCCATAAACCGCAATACGGCGTTTTAAATTATAACGTGATGAAATTCTACTGAATTTAACAGGTGCCTTTAAAAAGGCGCGACGTAAATTTTTAGCATCTTCGTTAAAATAATCGACAATGCCTTTTACACTATCGGTCATAAACCTAAAGGCGTAAAAGGGCTCACTGTTATGCTCAAAATAGGCTGCTTTTACATTGTGTATTCCTGTGTAAATACTATCGTCAATATACTTATCGGTATAAATAACCTTAAAACGGTCGCCTGGTTGCAATCGTCTAAAATCGATGGTCCAAGCATAAATTTCATCAGCCAGTTTATTAGTCAAAACCGGACTCACACCTTTCTCATCCAAGGTTACCGAAATACTACTGTTTATAACTCCTGTAACCGTTTTTTCAACATATTTAATGGGCTTTCTATCGGCATAAGCATGGATAGAATCGGCAAAATTTATCACTACATATTCTTCTAAACTAGGCTGGTAAATAAAACTTTTTGGGGTTTCAATGGAGTCTTTGGCACACAAAATCGCATAGGGTTTACCTTTTTGAAAAAACCGAGCTATATTGTAAACCTCTTTAGTTTTTTCAGCGATATGGAAAATTTTAGGATAGCCCACATTGTTTCGCTCCAAAATCTCACCAAAGCTTTCCCCGGCCTTTACCGTATCTCTTTTAACAATGTAGTCATCGAGCTTGAAACCAAACTCTGTGATTTCTTCAACTTCTTCTTCTACAATTTCTTCTGGTTTTTCAACTAGCGCTTTTTCTTCGTCTTTACAGCCCACAAAAAATGCTGCAAACGCCAGTAGCATAATTAAATATCTGTTCCCCACGTGTCTTTCTCGTTCTCTGTCCATAAATCTGGAAAAAATATTCTTTTTTGGTATTTTGGATGCATGTACTTTACCCACTCACTTCCTCCTGTGGCTTCTGCCGTTTGCCCTCCAATGTTCAAATAATGATTTGCTGTATTATAATGTGCCATTACCCATTTTATGTTTACGGTATAATCGTAATGGCGCATGGCTTTTATCAAATCTTTATTGGCTTGCGACGCTTTGGGTAGGGTTTTAAACTTGGTCCACAAATTATTAAACTGATAAAAATTTGTAAATCTAATAAATTCCTCTTTATATCGGTCTTCAAAGGCCGATAATGTATAGGTTTTTTTGCCCGTTTTGAAGTCTTTGCCGGCCGCCTGCCAATACAAATGTTCGAAGGCATGCTCGTAAGACGAATTTCGGTCTATGGTATCCCTAAACCGTTTATCGATAAGGTTAATCAGCTCGGTGGATGCAAACTCTATTTTTCGGTATTGTGCGCTTTGAAATCCGCTTGCCGGAATCAAAGTGGTTCTGAATTGATTGTATTGCTCGAGGTCCATTCCATCTTTCATAATACTGAACGATGACGTAAGTACATCAAAATACCGACTAATGCGCATAATTTTATCGGTAAACACCTCTGTTGTTATGGGGTCGGCTTTTGCGACTTGTTCAATTTCACTCAAAATCATTTTAAACAACAATTCTGAGATTTGATGGTACATAATAAACACCTTCTCGTCTGGAAAAACGGTACGCTGCACCTGAAGGCTCAATAGTACATCAGTTTGAATATAATCCCAATAGTTAATGGGCTTACTATGCAGCAAACCCTCAAGATGAGCCTCGACATCTTGGTCGATAGCCTCATATTTTTCTTTTAGTTTTTTGTTTATGTTGATGCTCAAAATGAGTTAATTGTTAACGACAATCTTGAAGGGGTGTTTTAAACCTTTAAAAGCTTCAAGATCGGCTCTTAGTGACCCCACAGCTAAATCGGCCTTAACACGTAAAGGTATTTTATTTTTGTCTTTAGACACCCAAAGTGTTAAACTTTCTTCTTCCTTAAACACCCGACCAGCCATTACATACGGCCTGAATTTTAAAGATTCTACCTCACCAAAATCGGTATTGATGGTTTCTTCGCCTAAATATATCAACTTAAAACCGTAGCTTTCTTCATCAAAAAACATTTCAACCTTGGCCTCATCGCCCACTTTTATATCTCGGGTATCCATGGTATTTCGCAGATAGTAAAATGCCGACAATAAATCCTGCACATTAGGCTTGGTATCAACCACTTTTTGCACGTTGTGCTTTTTATCGTTTATATGCGCTTTATTATTTGCCTGATCGAAATGAATTTCCAGATTTTTCGTGTACCCTCCTTCATCGATATCCCTTATAAACTTGTAGGGCATTATGGTTTCTTTGTCGAAATAGGTTTCATATCTGTCTTTCACCTTAAAAAACCATTTGATCATTCCGGTAGTCCAACCTTTACCAACTACATGATAGACCTCTTTTTCGTTGAGTTTTGAATCTTTTACCAGCAATGTGGCATTTCCTGCTTTTAGCCAATTGCTATAACTCATCCTAAATTTAAACCATTCGCCATCACCAAATGCTGGTTCTGGTTGGGCCACCAAAAACTGGACTGAAACAAAAGTAATTAGTATGAGTAGTGTATTTTTCATGGTATTTGGGACTTAAGTAATGTAACTTGCTAAAGCAACATTTATTGTTTTACCTTAGAATTTACAATTACTGTTCCAAAAATAAAAATTTTCTCCTAACCCCTTTGTTAAATACTGTTATAGTTGTGTTAGGGTTTTAATAGAAGGCCGTTGGTCATTACAGTTGTTTTACTCAAAACACTCTACCAATAACCCAATGAAAATCAAAGCATTCTTAAAGTATTCACCTCTTGCTCGCTTAAATGTTTCCAGTGGCCACGCGGAATATCCTTTTTGGTTAAGTGGCCAATAGCGACACAATCTAAACTCACAATATCATAGCTGAAATATTCAAATATGGTCCGGATAATGGTGTTTCCTGTGTTTTTAATTTTAAGCCCCACTTCACGTTTTGAGGCGCCATCGATATAACTGATTTCCTCAACTTCAACCAGTTCACCTTCAATTTTGAATCCGCTTTGGATTTTTTTGAAATCATCGTGTTTTAGGTTTTTATCCAATTCAAGATGAAATAAACGCGCCACGCCATTTTTAGAATTCGTAAATTTTTTGGTCACCGCATCATCGTTGGTAAACAACAGCAAGCCTTTTGAATTTCTACCCAAACGCCCAATAGGTTTTATTTTGGCATTGGTAGCATTGGCCACCAAATCCATTACCGTTCTTCCTTTGGTTTCGCTCGTAGTGGTTGCAAAACCTTTTGGTTTGTTTAGTAACACATACGCTTTTTTCTCTGGGCTTATTCTCGAACCATCGTAACGCACCTCATCACCAGGCTTAACTTTATAGCCCATTTCGGTAACCACTTTTCCGTTTACGGTTACTAAGCCCGTTGCGATATGCACATCGGCTTCTCGGCGCGAGCAAATACCAGCATTAGCCACGTATTTGTTCAATCGGATTTCATCAGGGTTCCCCGATTTCTTTTGATTGGCGTTCGACTTTTTAATAGGTGCATTTCCCCTAGCATAACTGGTAAAGCGCTTGTTTCCGCTTCCTCGGCCCGATGGCTTTCCTTTTCCTTTGCCCCCTTGATGTCTGTTCATGTTCTTAAATTTTGTACAAAGATAAAGTTAATATTGTGATTGTGTATTTATCCTTAAGGTTTTGTTTTTTCTGAAAATATTAAAAAACGCGCTTTTTAAATGCGGTTTAAAACCACACTCACCTTTATTAATACAATTGAAAACACCCCAACAACAATAATAAATTTAAGAATATTATGAAGAATGAGATAATGTGTTTTTGTTTGCGATCGCCAAAGAATTAGCAAAAAAACCACCAACAGACCAATGCTCAGATAGAAATACCAATACATATAGCCAACATCATACCGAAATAACAGCAAATAGGTTGGCAACAAGGTTAAGCCCGATAAAATGGTTAACATGATTTTCGACACCCTTTCGCCGTAAATCACGGGGATGGTATTATAGTTTTGAGCCAAATCGCCGGTTATGTTTTCTAAATCTTTAGTGAGTTCCCGCATGGTAATTAGCAAAAACAAAAACAGGGCATGCACAAAAATGACGGTTTCGAAATTTTTGTAATACATAAATATGGCAAAAAATGGTGTTATGGTTAAAATGGCCGAAACCAAATTCCCTACAAAGGGTATTTTTTTGAGTTTGTGCGAATAAAACCAAATGGCAAAAATGTAAATAGCAAAAAACACCACGGCTTTAAACGACACATAACTCGCCATAACCACCGCTAAAAAATTGAGCACGAAATAAAACGACAATTTGGTATTTTGGCTTACCAATCTATCCAATCGGCTTTTAATCGGGCGATTGATTAAATCCTTCTCAGAATCGTAAAAATTATTGATTATGTACCCTCCCGCAATGGTTGCTGCCGAAGCCAATACCAGCACAAATAAATTGATATCGAAAAGCACTTCGTGCAACGGCAAATCGTGCGCCAAAATATAAATGGAAGCTAAATATTGGGCAATTACGATTACCAAAATATTATAGCCACGAATAACAGAAAACATGCTGAAAAACTTAAGAAGAATGTGTTTCTGCCGTCTGCTTAACATAAAATTCAAATAAGATGACTCCTTGCAACGCCTTAGTTACGACGCATTAAATTTGAAAGAATCTATTAGAAATTGTAAACCACTTCCAGTTTATGTGCAGAAAGTGCTTTTTTGGCCTTTTCAAAATCTTCGGTAAATCCTAAAATGTAGCCACCGCCACCAGAGCCACAAAGCTTTAAGTAGTAGGCATTGGTGTCAATTCCTTTTTTCCAAAGTTCATGAAACTGCTGCGGAATCATTGGTTTAAAATGATTCAATACAATTTTTGAAAGCTGCTTGGTGTTTTTGAACAATGATTTTATATCACCCTTTAAAAAATCGTCCACACAAGCATCGGTATGCTTTATAAACTGATTTTTAAGCATATTCCTAAAACCTTCCTGTTTCATATTTTCCATAAACAAGCTTACCATAGGCGCAGTTTCACCAATAATACCACTGTCTATTAAAAATACTGCGCCCTTGCCATCACTTTGCTGTGCCGGGATGCCCGTGGCCTCAATATTATCTTTAGAATTGATAAGTATGGGAATGCTTAAATAACTGTTTAAAGGATCTAAACCGGACGATTTTCCGTGGAAAAACGATTCCATCGCCGAAAAAATCTGTTTTAATTTCAACAGTTTTTCGCGGGTTAAGTTTTCAAGAACGGTAATTTTATCGAAAGCATATTGATCATAGATAGCGGCAACCAAAGCCCCACTACTCCCTACGCCGTACCCTTGCGGAATAGACGAATCGAAATACATACCGGCATTAACATCGTCAGTAAGTTTATCGATATCAAAACGCACTAAATCCTGGTCAATATCTTTAAGGTAAGATGCAAATCGCTTTAAACTTTGGTTAGAGTTCAACGCAGCCTCTGAAGCATTGCCATCATTTTTTAAAGCACCGTTGTAGAAGCTATAAGGAATAGATAACCCTTTAGAGTCTTTAATAATTCCGTACTCCCCAAAGAGTAAGATTTTCGAATAAAATAGAGGTCCTTTCATAAACTAAATGGTTTTCAGGGCGTTGCGTTTAACAAATATAACATTTTTTTAAACAAAAACTTGTGTTTATGAAATGTTTTCAGCCCCCAAACCCGCAACGTCGCAAATATAGTGACCATTTTGGCAATACGCAACTAATTCATTTTTAATGAATTTCAAAACTGTTTCGGTTTCATTTTCTGGATAAAGCACATGTACATTGGCTCCAGCATCTAAAGTAAAACACACTTTCGAGCCTGTTTCGTTTCGGTACGCCCAGATTTTGTTGATAATTTCCAAAGTATTCGGTTTCATCAAAATGAAATACGGCATACTGGTCATCATCATGGCATGCAAGGTCAACGCTTCACTTTCAACCAATTTTACAAAGGTATCCAAGTCTCCAGTTTCTAAAATGGTTTTTATTTCCGAAATATTATTAGCGGCTTGTTTAAAACGCTCTTGAGCAAACGGATGCCCATGCATTAAATTGTGCCCCACCGTACTGCTCACCTGCTTTTCGCCTTTGTCGACCAACAGAATGGTATCTTGATAATTTTTAAAATTATCGTGCACTTTATATGGGTATTTAACGCCGAACAAATCGCTGCTGCCCTCAACCGCTTCATGTTCGCCCCAAACCACAAGAGGCCCTTCAAGGCTTCGGCAAGCACTGCCTGAACCCAATCGCGCCAAAAAGGATGCTTTTTGATTGAAAAATACTTCTGAAAACGATTTTTCGGTCATGCTAAAAGCACCATCTGCTTCCATCAATGCCTTTTCAACATCCATTAAACACAACGCCAAGGCACTCATGCCTGAAGCTGACGAGGCTATGCCCGAACTGTGCGGAAAAGTATTTTCGGTTTCTATTTTAAAATGAAAGGCTTTTAAAAATGGTAAATACGCTTCAACCCGCTCGAAAAACGTTTGGATTTTAGGTTTGAAAGCATCGTTTTGTTTTCCATCTAAAAACACTTCGAATGAAAAATCATCAATCATCTCGAGCCCAGTCGAAAGCTCTCTTTTGGTGAAACCGAGTTTTGTGATGGTTTTACAGTTACTTAAAGTAAAACTGATTGAGGGGTTTTCAGGAATTTGATGTTTTCTTTTCCCCCAGTACTTCACCAAAGCGATGTTACTAGGCGACGACCAAGTAACGGTTCCGGATTCAATGTTCACTGAATACGGTTTTGGAACAAAATGGCTCTCTGTCATGATAAAGGTTTAGCTTCCTAATTTTTGACAAAAATAGTAATTCCCGACTTGATTGTTCTCTTTTAGCCTTAACATCTTGTTGTCGTCATGCTGAACATGATTCAGCATCTCATTTTATTTGTCAATCACTATTTAATAATGCGACCCTGAAACCCGTTCAGGGTGACGCATGCTCATTATTTTCAACAAAAATCCAATACCCAACAGCTTTTCTTCATTCACCGGAAGCCAAAGTTAATAGTTTTGTCATGGTTTTGTAATTTCTGGCGGTTGATGTGATGTTTAGCTTGCGTTCAAAAGTATTGTTGTTCAGTTTTGCTTTACCGTAACCTTGTGCACAATGCAAATACACACAGGCATCGGTTATAACAAAAGTTTCGTTGGGATAAGTCATGCTTTTAACCGCCTCCACCGCTTTATCATTTGGTTTTGAAAATAGCAGCACGAAGTAACTGTTTAATTTCATAGCTTCCGGAAACGGGCAATCGTTCAAAATATTCTTGAAATCGGCGCTGGCCTTTACCAATACAGGCACTTCAAAACTAAAATGTTTTAAAATTGCAGAACGGATTTCATTTTCTAATATTCGGATATCTTCCTCGGAAGATTGAAAAACAACATTACCGCTTTGAATGTAAGTTTTAACGTTTTTAAGTCCCATTTTTGATAGCAAACCTCGTAAATCGGCCATGGGCACTTTCTTTTGTCCGCCAACGTTTATGCCCCTTAACAATGCGATGTATGTAGTCATAATTTTTGTTTCGTCTTTAACACACCCCTTACTCCCCTCTTCTTAGAGGGGAAACTCAAACCCAATTTATTTAAAGTAGCAGTTTCCCTCCTAACAAGGAGGGATTAAGGGAGGTGTAAAACCATTTTCTTCAAATTTAAAAATATAGTCTTCTATTGCCCTAATAACATTATCTATATCGTTCATTATTTGGTAGTCTGAAAATCTCAATACATGGATTTCCAATTCATTTAAACGCTTGGTTTTCTTCACATCCTTCTCATAAACTTCTAAAATCTCATGCGAATACCCATCGCATTCTATGGCCAATTGCAGTTTATTACAAAAGAAATCAACAATGTACTCATCTATTGGTTTTTGCCTATGAAAATCATAACCATGCATTTGGTTTCTCCGTAAATACGTCCAAAGTTTTATTTCAGATTTTGTGGAATTGTTCCTGAGTTGCCTTGCCAATTCTTTTAGTTTCGGATTGTAGTAGATTTTCATTTTTTCTTTTTTTAACACACCCCTTACTCCCCTCTTTTTAGAGGGGAACCTCAAGCCCAGTTTATTTTTAAGCAACAGTTTCCCTCCTAACAAGGAGGGATTAAGGGAGGTGTAACATATTAAGCTATACTATTGGCAACAATGTACGCCCCCGTCCAGGCATTTTGAAAATTGAATCCGCCGGTAACCGCATCAATATTCAACACTTCGCCGGCAAAAAAGAGATTTTCTATTTTTTTACTTTCGAAAGTTTTAAAATTAATTTCTTTTAAATCTACGCCACCCGCCGTTACAAATTCTTCCTTAAACGTACTTTTTCCGTTAACGTTAAAAACGGCTTCCGTCAGTTGTTTGGCCAAGTTTTCCAATTGAGCTTTGTTCAAATCGGCCCAACGGGTTTCGGCAGAAATATTTGAAGCCAAAACCAATTGATGCCAAAGTCGTTTAGGCAAATCGAACTGCGTAGATTTATAAACCGTTTTTTTAGCCAACTCGTGTTTTGCGCTTTTAAGTTGCTCCAAACAGTCTTCAAAAGACTGACGAATAAAATTAATTTCGATTTGGAATTGATAATCACGCTCGGCCAACTCAATCGCACCAAAGGCCGAAAGTTTTAAAATAGACGGTGCACTGAAGCCCCAATGCGTAACCAGTAGCGGCCCTTCGCTCCACAAATTAGTACCCATTACTTTAACTTCAACATGCGGGGCTACCACGCCCGGAATACTTGAAATGCGCTCATCTTTAATATTGAAAGTAAACAACGACGGCACGGGTTGCGAAATAGTATGCCCCAAGGTTTCCAACAAATGCCACATTTTTGGGTTGCTACCGGTGGCGACCACAACTTTTTCAGCTGAAAACATATTTTTGGACGTTTCAATTTGAAAACACTGGTCGGGCTTAGATATTGATTTTACGATGTGACTATAAAACACCTCAACGCCGTGCTTTTCGGCTTCATTTAAAAAGCAATCAATAATGGTTTGCGATGAATTGGACACTGGAAACATCCTGCCATCATCTTCTATTTTTAATTCTACGCCCCGTGTTTCGAACCATTCTATGGTATCGCCCGTCATGAATTGATGGAATGGCCCCAACAACTCCTTTTCACCACGCGGATAGTTTTTTGTTAATTCCTGTGGAATAAACTCGGCATGGGTTACATTACAGCGCCCGCCACCAGAAACTTTTACTTTGGCCAGTCCTTCTTTAGCACGCTCTAAAATAGCAACTTGCAAATGAGGGTGTTTTTCGGCAATGTTAATGGCCGCAAAAAAACCTGCCGCACCACCACCAATTATTATCACGTCTTTTTTTATCATAATCTGTCTGGAAAGTCGGAAATAATACCATCTACCCCATAAGCTTTCATTCGGGCAATGGTGTCGCTATCATTCACCGTCCATGTATTTACTTTAAAACCTTCTTCTTGCGCTTTTCTCACATTTTCGCGAGTTAGCAATGCAAAATTAGGGTGTATTATTTTAGAATTTATAGTTTCGGCAAATTCTTTAGCTTCTGCCACACTCGCTTTAGTTAAAACGGCCAACGGAATTTGTTTATTCAAACTAAACACATCTTCCAGCTCGTGGTGCTGAAAACTTGACACTATAAAATCGGTATATTTCCAGCCTTTTTTACTCACATAAGCATCAATAACCGCACAGGTTTTAGCAGCAGTGCCCCGCCCTTTCAATTCAATATTCACCAAGTATTTTTTATCGAGAAGATCTAAAACCTCTTCTAAGGTAGGAATGGCGTATTTATCTTTCACCTTCAGTTGCTTTAATTCAGTAAGCGTATGCTTTTTTAATTCTCCTGTACCGTTAGTTACCCGATCTAAAGTAAAATCGTGAAACACCACCAGCTCGCCCGAAGCGCACAAATGAACATCTATTTCCACGCCATCCACACCAAAGCCCAACGCCTTTTCTATGGAAGGAATGGTATTTTCTGCAACATATGCCAAGGCGCCTCTGTGTCCCATTTTTAACATATTTAGTGATTTGTTATTTTTTAATTGGCCGCATAAGTCCTTCTTGTGCCACAGAAGCTATCAATTTGCCATCTCGCGTAAAAATATTTCCTCTGGCAAAGCCTCTGGCATTCGAGGTACTGGGCGATTCCATAGAGAACAGCAGCCAGTCATCAAAATCGAAATCGCGGAAATACCACATCGAGTGATCCAAACTGGCCGTTTGTGTGTTGCCCCAATGGGCTTTGCTGGCATGCGGATTTAAGGCCGAAACCAAAATATTGTAGTCTGAAATATAGGTTAAAATTTGCTGTTTTTTAGAAAGATTCAAACCATTTACATTGCCTTTTAACTTAAACCACACATCGGAAAACGGTGGCAAATCTTTAGGCTCCATAGGGTTTGGAATAAAAGTAGGTTTAAAATCTATTGGGCGTTCAATTTCAAAAAACGACTTTAATCCTTTGGGTAAAAAGTCGCCGTATTGGTGCAATATATCGGTCCAACTCAACAATTCCTCTGGTTGTTTTAAATCGGGTTTCATATCAATTTGGTGGTTGTACCCTTCTTCTTCTTTGTGAAAGGACGCCGATAGAATAAATATGGTGGAATCATTTTGGTGCGCCGTAACCCGTCGTACCGAAAAACTGCCTCCATCCCTCACTTTGCTTACATTATAGGTGATACGCTGATTAAGATCACCGGGCTCTAAAAAATACGCGTGCATAGAGTGCAACACCCGGCCGTTGGTTATGGTTCTACCTGCCGCATGTACGGCTTGTGCCAGCACTTGCCCTCCAAAAACAATGGGGCTGCCAACGGTTTTACTTTCTCCGGTAAATTCACTTTCAGTAACTTTTTCTAAAGTGAGCAAATTCAGTAAATCATCAACTGTAGTCATAATCCTTTAGGCTTTTAATCGTATAAATCTAATAAATTACACCAGTGTTTTAGGTAAGTTTTACAAATAGTTTAAGATTTTAAATTTTCCTGTTGGTCTTAAAGTGGGTATTTTGGATTAAAATTGAAATTTTATGATTTATCAGCTTTCAAAACTTTGGGTGCTTTTGTTAATATTCACGTCGTGCGACACTGGCAAACTTCATGTTATTGCCGATTTGCCCATGGGATTGCATGAAGCCTCGGCTGTAGAAGCAGTAAAAGGCTCAAAGTTACTTTGGACGATTGAAGATGCTGGAAACGACAATTATGTTTTTGGTTTTAATACCAACGGCAAAATGATAAAACGTATAAAAATAAATAATGCCAAAAACAGAGACTGGGAAGATTTAACCTCTGACGCCAACGGAAACCTTTACATTGGCGATTTTGGCAACAATAAAAAAAAGCATGACCATTTTACCATTTACAAAGTTTCAGATTTGGAAAGCGATGAAACTAACGCCGACCGCATCGTGTTTCATTTGCCCAAAAAGGTAAAACCAGAAGATTTTGAAGCCTTCTTTCTTTGGAAGGGCTATTTTTATATTTTCAGTAAAGAGAACAAATCGAGCATACTTTTAAAAGTACCTAACACCGTTGGCGAACACACAGCTGAATTGGTCACCGATTTTAATTTGGATGGCAAGCACCACAAAATAACTTCGGCCGATATTAGTAGCGATGGTAAAACCATAGTGCTGTTGAACCACGATAAACTTTGGAAGATTACCAATTTTGAAGAAGACCACTTTTTTAAAGGCAACATAGAAGAACTAAAGTTTGACCACAATTCGCAAAAAGAAGGCATCTGCTTTAAAAATGAAAGCACGGTTTACATTACCGACGAAAAAAACAAAAGTGAAGGCGGCAATCTATATACCTTTAATTTGAATCAAACTGATTAAAGCACCGCGTTAAATTGACTTGAAACCACTTCAACATCCGAAGGATTTTTTATAGCTCGCTTGGCGTCTTCAAGTAAATTTTCCAATTCCTCGCGCACATCGTCTTTGTAATTGGAATGGGCGCAATGATGGTTTTGCAATAAGTGACCTAACATTTTAATTAACTTCTGAACGATAATCACATCTCCTGTGCAATAGGTTCGCAGCGACGACATAACATTGTACAACAACAATTTAAAATTAAGGGTTTTTACATAAATAACGGCTTCGTCATTATCGTTAAAATAATAGCTATGGTCTTGTTTTTGCATGCGTAACATGAACAAATCCATTAAATAATCAATACCATTTAAGGCCGTTCCGGGGTCGTTTATACCAGGCGACATGGCTTTCACTATAATTTCTGTAATGTGCTTAAAAGCCAAAACATAATTGTCTTCAATAAGCTCACTTCGAGAATAGCTAAATGCAGCAAGCAATTTATCTTCCTGCTCGTCTGTAACAGAGTTGCTCACTTTCAACAGTGGCATGCCCTCTAAAACATATTCCCCTTTATAAACCACAATTTCAGCTTTTAACCCATCATCTTTAAGCACTTCGCATATGGCAGGCAAACCCACGTCTTCAATATACCCAGACCTGACCGCTTTTAAAACAGTCCAGTTTTTCGATTCGGGAAAATTCTCTGGTATGTCGTTTTCAGATTTCATAATAGTTTCAAGCCTGCTTTTGGCCTTTAAAAAAATGGCTTTCATGATATTATTAATCTGAATTTCTTGCGATATGGAATGGATAAAATAGATGAAAGCTCCTAAACAGACTGCCATAAAAACAATAGACAACAATACCGAAAAACCTGGAATTTGATACTGTTGGCTATCGGTGGAATCGAGTGCTATTAATGTAAAAATACAGTATAACAAACATGAGTTGAAAATACCCAAAATAATCTGGTGCCTCCGGTTGGATATTAACCCCGGCAACACCCTTGGCGAATAGCTGCTCGAAGCTTGGTTGAGCAAAAGCATTACCATTGAAAAGCTAAATACCATAATAGAAACGAGCCCTGCCACAAAAGTGGTTAGAATAACTCGGGCGGTTTCTATATTTTTAATCACCAGCCAAGGCGTATGTTCTTTTAGATAATTTGAAAGGTTTAGCTCTTCTAAATAATACATTAAAAAAGCAAAAAACACCCCAAGCACACTAATAATGGTTGGATAAAACGCAATTTTACTTTCTAACCTGATGACATACTTAAAGATTTTATAAAAATACGTTTTCATAACTAGGTTTGTTTGTAGGGTTTAAAAATTCAGACCAAAACCAAAGGAAAACCTAAACCCTTCAACACTATTAAAAAAGTTGAATGTACCCGACAAGCTCTCGGCCGCAGTTACCCAAAAACCTCCGCCATAATCGTTGTGCCATTTATCTGAAAAGTCCCCTTTCAACCAAACACGCCCTACATCGGCTCCACCAAACACACCAATTTGCAAGGGCAGAGCTCGCGTTTTAAACGACGGAAAGCTATAGCGTAAATCGGCACTTCCCACCAACGAACTTTTTCCTGTAAAACGCTCGGTTCTAAATCCTCTTAACCCATTATTACCACCAATATTGGCCGCTTGATAAAACACCAAATCGTCGCCCACACGCACTTGCGTACGCACAGCAGTTTTTAAAACTAAGGCTTTGTTTGTAGTTAGTGTGTTGTAAAAGCCTAAATCTGAATTAAGATAGCCGTAGGTGTTTTTGGTGTCCTTAAACTCGGTTTTACCCCCAACTTGCAAATGGAAGGTCATACCCTTTTTCGGGTTAATCTTATCATCAAAACTCTCGTAATTAAATTGAGCTTCCAATCCTCCAAAATAGCGGCGTTCATAGAATTCGGTATTGCTTGAAGACACAAATTCATCTGTAATAAACCTTCCGGGAGTATCATCAATTTCAATACCTTCAAAAACCGTTCTTATGCCGTAATCGCTACCAAAATTCCCTTTTTTAAGGATACCTGCTTTAACAGCATAAATACTGGTCTTTACACGGTTGTAATCCAAATCGAGATTGTCGTCATTATTAGGTGTTTCGTTACCATAACCAAAGAAGTTGTTGGTAAAGTTAGCCGAAGTAAACTTCCCACCAATATGCAGGTTCCAATCGTTCATAATGTTTGCAAATTCACCGTCGTAATTCAACGAAAACCCATTAGTGGCAAAATAATAGCCTCCCTTAAAACGGTGTTGCTGTGAAAACGGATTTCGCTGAAAACCCTTTGTAGTAAGCGAATACGCCATCCCAACCGAAAAACCATCATCTGGATTAAAACCAATGGCCGGAGTGATTAAACTAGTTTTAGTAATGTTTTTGTTAAAATCGAAAAGATTGAGTTTGTAAACATCGGTAAGCCTAATGGAAGCCCCTTTGTTTTCCTTAATGGTGTTTTTCTTGCTTTCGTGGTCATAAACTTTAACACGCCTTCCATTTTTTATAATGTAAGTGTCATTTTCCTGTCCACCAATCAGTCGGGTAAAAATCAAATTATTGGCCTTTCCGCTAACCTCAAATACATCTTTATCGTCCAAACCATAAATCCAAAGTTCTTTGGTAATATCTTTATTGAAGGTACGATCTACCATAACCTTGGCTTTTTCCCCGTCAATAATCCTTGACATTTTTACATGGGTTTCTTTATCTCCGGTTCTGGTAACCTCAATATAGTCATCTTTATCAGTTCCTGTTAAAACCACCAACTCGTTTAAGTGATTATAGTAGCGGGTGGCAATATCCTGAAGGTTCTCTCGACGGCCCTTTAAATGCTCCTTTATTTCCTGTAGCGTTTTATCCTGTACTTCCTTTGGCACTTTCGAAAAAGCGCGCTCAATCACCTCGTCTGTAACATGTTCCTGAATAAATTTAGCATGCTCTAACCACACGTCTTTTCCGGCTTGTTGAATAAGAACACGGTCTAATTTTATACCGGCACTATTCATCCACTTTATGTTTTTAAGCTCATCATCATACACCTGAAGCTGTTTTGTCGAGCCCGAAATGATACGCATAACATCAAGAAGAGCTCCATCGAAATTTGAAAACACTTGATCGCGGTCGCGCGGAATGGGTTTATAATAATGGTCGCCGTTCTCCATATCGAACTGCGCCCAACGCCACTGATCTTGATGGCGATCCCAATCTCCAATCAACATATCGAACAACCGTGCTCGTATAAAAGCATTTTCATCTATTTTATGTTCTTCATCTTCCCTGATTTTTTCGATAATATCGTGGGTGCTTTCAATATCATCGGCATAACCAAAGTTTTTCTCGTTCGAATAGTTTTCTTCGGGGCGTTCTTCAATCATATAAAGTTCGCCACCGTACTCGGCATTGAATTCTCCTAAATGCTTATGCTTGGGAATAAAATACAGTTTAGGATTGGTGTGGTAAATTTTAGCTGCATCTGATAAATCTGGAACCGCCAAAAACGCATACGGATGTGCAGCGGTATAAAAATCCAAAATAAGCTGTTCTACTGCAGTTTGCTCAAAATCATCCTGAATGTAATTATCCTTAAATAGAACCGTTTGCAAATATTGTGTGGCACTTTTGCGCAATGCGCGCATGTTTAACTCACGCCCATCTTTGGTTTTTAATCGTAACGAGCGCGTTTGGTGGCCACCACCTTTGCGCACAACTTCCAGTCCACCATAAAGCGTATCTAAAGTGGCCACTTGTGCCGTTATTTTTGTACTGTACACATCGCGGTAATGGTCGCCCCATACCGATTTAAAGAATCCAGAAACGTCGGTTTCCTCTCTGGAATACACAGACACTTCAACCGCAGGTGGAAAAGTATCTGGAAGATCAGAAACATCGTATGGCGTCTTTGGCGGATACACCTCTTTGGCAAATAGCAATTTGGGTTCGCCATTTTCTTCTCCATAAAAACGCACCCAGCTACTGCCATCTTTAAACACGGTAAGCTCAGCAAAACCTTGCTTACCATACGAAAACAAACCATTGTTGCTCAATTCTGCATACGATTCTTTTGCGCCAGAACCCGAAACTATTTGTTTTATGCTTTCGTTTTCGGCCACACCTTGGTTTTCAATATACTGCAAAGTATGTTCGTGCCCCGATACAAACACCAAATTTTCAACACCAATAGCCATGGTTTCCAATCGGTTCATCAACTCATGGTAACGTTCGTTATAGCGGTCTTGAATAGACACACCGCCTTGGGTTCTAATTTGTGTTATCAATGAAGCGATTCCTGGTAAGGGTATTTTTTTCTGAAAGGGATACAAGTGCTTTTTAAAGGCGTATTTACCACCGTGTGTTCCATTGGTGTACATGGGGTGGTGCATGGCAAACACAATAGTTTTGTTTTGGGCTTTTTTCAATTCACCTTCCAATTCCAACAAAAAGCGTTCTCGGGTTTTAATTTCGCATTTATCGTTTACCGTGGGATGACTGTTCCAATTTTCGAGATACCATTGCGTATCTATAACTATCAACTGAATGGTTTCCCCCACATCAATACTTTCCAGCGGACAACCATTTTCTGGCTGAAAGGTGTTTTTCCCCAAGGCTTCTTCAATATATTTTTCCTGTCTTTTCAAACCCTTTAAACCATTGGAATACCAATCGTGGTTTCCAGGAATAAAAAGTACTTCGCCCTTAAAATTCTTTACAGATTGTATTTGTCCGTTCAAGGCATTTTCGGCCGAGCTACGGTTTTTATCGCCTTTTGATGGCAACCCCGACGGATAAATATTATCACCCAAAAAAAGGGCAAAATCTTTTTTGGTTGCCTTTCCTTCAATATGTTTATTGAAAGCCGTTAAAGCTCCAGACATGCCGCCTGTTGGTGAAATTCCGGCATCGCCAATTAAATAAAAAGTGCGGTCTACCTCCTTATTGGGAAACGTAACCTCATGATGGTTTTTATCAGCATATTGCGGTTTGTACGTAGCACATGCGCTAAGAATCACTAATACGGTTAAAACAGAAAAATATTTAAGTATCTTCATATTTAATTTTATGTGAAAGCGAAATTAAAAGCTTTTTATTTCTAAAGATATTGCATTTAGTTAAATAATTGCCCCGAAAGAAATAGCAAAATTAAGAGTCCCTTCTTTAACCTCGATTACCCATTGCCGTTAAGTGATTTAATTTTTCTGCGTTTACTAATGCGGAATACTTATTTAACAACAACCTTAATTTGGGTGTTATAAAATTTTCACAGAATGGCTTTTCGGGATTTTTATAGTAGTAATCTCGAATTTGTTCGCGCGATGGCTTAAAGCTTTCAAATGGCAAAACCTGTGTTACCAATTGGTTTTTAAATAACGATTGAAGTTCAATTAAAATTTGTTTTGAGACCTTAGTTTGCTGTTTTGAACAGGTGTAAATGGCCGATCGGTATTTTTTACGCATAGAATGGTTTGAAGTGCTTTTATGCGTTTGCAAATGAATTTCTATCAATGTTTTGAGCGTTATTTCATTGGCTTTGAAATGAACAACAACCGCTTCAGACCACGAAGCTTCATCACCGTGTGAAGCCACATAGCCCTGCTCCACTTTATAAACGCCCACCAACGATTGAAACACGGCTTCGGTACACCAATGGCAACCACCTCCAAGTGCTATTTTATCCATTCTCAAGACGTTTATAATGATTTAAAAAATGAATCACTTTCTCGTTGGGCATTTCGCAGGGTTTTAAAAATTCAGACCGCTCGGTGATATAGTAATTCAAACTTATAAAATCGCTGCCGCCCAGCGCTTTGGCAAAAACTTTAAAACTCTTTCCGTTGTTGAAATCCGTGCGGGTAACGCCGTATTTTTTGTTTTGATATTCCACGACCGAGTAGCCAACCGGCAACCCTTTTATTTTATCCAACACCCCCATTTAAGAACTGCAAGACAGCATGGAGCAACCTACTTTATTTCTGGCCCATTCGGGGCGTTTTGCAAACCATTTTTCGTATTCAGGTTGCTCGTCGTAAGGGTTCTTTAGTAGCTGAAACAACTCATCAACTAACTTGTAATCTCCTTTTTCGGCATCGTCTATGGCCAATTGCGCCATATAATTTCGCAACACATATTTAGGGTTAACGGCATTCATTTTCTTTTTTCTTTCTTCATCAGAAAGTTGCTCTTGCTCCAACCTATCGGCGTAGCGTTTAAACCATTTTTGCCACTTTTCTTCAATGTCTTCGGAAAGCTCGTCGAGATTATAAAAAGCATCTTTGATTATTGCCAATCCGTCGGAAACTTTTTCAGTTGAAAAACGACTTAAATTTCTAAAGAAAATGGTCATATCGGTTTCAGCAAGCAACAAGTTGTCTTCCAATTCTTGGATTAGCGACGCATCAAAAGCATCTTCTGTTTCCAAGCCCAATTTAGAGCGCATCATCCTTAAGGACTGGGTTTCGAACTCCGTTTTGTAGCCATCTAAAATCGTCTGAAAAGGCTCTGCCTCCTCCACCAACGGGTACAGCGCATTGGCAAGTTGGTACAAATTCCAAAGTCCGATATTGGGTTGGTTCCCATAACGATAACGCTTATGTTGTCTATCGGTGGTGTTGGGCGTCCAACCATAATCGAAACCTTCAAGCCAGCCATAGGGCCCGTAATCGATGGTGAGCCCTAAAATAGACATATTATCGGTATTCATGACCCCGTGCACAAAGCCCACTCGCTGCCAGTGGACAATCATTTTAAGGGTAAGCTCGGTTACTTCTTTAAAGAAGGCGACATAAGTCTCTTTTGAAGGTGCTCCCAAATGCGGGAAGTGGTGTTTTATCGTAAAATCCACCAAGGTTTTCAACATCCCATGTTCCTGTTGGGCTGCAAAAATTTGATAATTACCAAAACGCAAAAAGCTAGGCGCCACACGCGACACCACTGCCCCGGGTTCGTAGGCCGGATTACCGTTATACATAATATCGCGAAGCACTTTATCGCCCGTCAATGCCAACGATAAAGCTCTTGTTGTGGGCACGCCCAAATGAAACATGGCCTCACTGCACAAATACTCTCTTATGGACGAGCGCAACACCGCTAGCCCATCGGCGGTACGCGAATATGGTGTTTCGCCAGCTCCTTTTAATTGAACCGTCCAGTGTTTGTTTTCATGTTCAACCTCAAATAGATTGATGGCTCGTCCATCGCCCAATTGCCCGGCCCAGTTTCCAAACTGATGCCCACCGTAGCACATAGCATAGGGGTTAGTGTCAGGGTAAACAGCGTTACCCGTAAACACATCCAAAAAGGGTTTAGATTTCGCGTCCTCTTCAGTCAAACCCAAGTTTTCAAGCATATCTGGCGATACGTGAATCAATTCAGGATTCGAAGTTTTTTTGGGAGTAACAAAAGAAAAACAGGCCGATTTTACTTGCCTTCTGGTATTCTCCAAAATTGGGTCGGCTGGTAATTCAACGTTAAATCGGTCTTTTATTTTAAGTTGCATTTATTTTAGTTTATCGGCATGAAGCTTTCTAAGCTTGGCCAGTTTAGGTGTAATTACAAAACTGCAAAACCCTTGTGTCGTATTATTTCGGTAATAATCCTGATGATAATCTTCAGCTTTGTAAAATATTTTTAAGGGAGCAATCTCGGTGACAATAGGGTCGTTGTAATACGGAGCCATTTGTTTCAACACCTTTTCCGCAATGCTCTTTTGGTCGCTGTCGTGATAATAAATCACTGAACGGTACTGTGTACCCACATCGCCACCTTGGCGGTTTAACGTGGTTGGGTCGTGTGTGGTCATAAAAATAACCAGCACGTCTTCATAAGAAATTTGGTTGGCATCAAAGGTTATTTGAACCACCTCGGCATGACCCGTTAAACCCGAGCACACTTCTTTATATGTTGGGTGCCCCGGAGCATTGCCTCCCGAATAGCCTGAAACTACTTTTTCTACGCCTTTTATTTCTTGGAAAACGGCTTCAGTACACCAAAAACACCCTCCACCAACTGTGGCTACTTGTTTATTTTTATCAGTCATTTACTTTTTCTTTTTTTAATGTCATTGATTCTGAATTGATACAATATCGCAATCCGCTAGGCTCGGGACCATCAGGGAAAACGTGCCCTAAGTGCGCATCGCACGTATTGCACATAACTTCTACCCTAACCATTCCAAACGAACTGTCTTTTTCATACTTAATAGCATTTTCCTTAATAGGCTGGGTAAAACTGGGCCAACCTGTTCCGGAATTAAACTTTATAGTGGAATCGAAAAGTGGGGTGTCGCAACACACACAATTGTATTGCCCCGCTTCATAGGCAGTGCAAAGTGCACCGCTATGCGGACGCTCGGTTCCCTTCTCTCGGGTAATCCTAAATTGTTCTGGAGTGAGTTGTGCTTTCCATTCTGCCTCGGGTTTTTCAACTCGCCTATCGGGTTTTGGGTTTCCGTTAACGGAAAAATTTATAATGTCTTTCCAAGTGAGCATACTTTTAAAAATCTTTTGTCGTTTATTTCTATTAAGCGATATCTATGGGTAAGTCGAATTTTTCATCAGTTTCTTACCGTTAAAATCTTTATAGATAAAGCACTCATAATATATTTAAATTTTAGTAATTTGTGATGAAAAATCTATTCCTTTTATGTCAAAATTAATTGAGAAAGCAGAAAAATTTGTTTTTGATTTATTTAAAAATGAATTAGACAGTTCTTATTTATACCATAATTACACGCACACCGAACGTGTTTTGAGAAGTTTGCGTGAAATTATTGAAAATACCGACGTAAGCAAAGAAGACGCCGAAATATTAGAGCTTGCCGCACTGTTGCACGATACCGGATATACCAAAGTACGTGACGGCCATGAAGAGGAGAGCGTAAAAATAGCCACAGCTTTTTTAAAGGAAAACAAAGCTAGCGACGAGCTAATCGAAGCTGTGAGCACCTGTATAATGTCTACCAAATTCAAGAACCCACCAGAAACGGAATTAGGCAAGATAATTCGAGATGCCGATTCATCCCACTTCGGGAAGAAATATTTTGCCGAGGCCAGCGAGTTTTTACGCAAAGAACTCGAATTACAAGGCATAAAAACATATTCACCTTCGGAGTGGCGAGATGAAAACATAAAAGTACTCACCAAAAAACATGAGTTTTATACCGATTATGCTTTAAAAAATTGGCAAAAACAAAAGGAAGACAACCTTGCTAAATTGATAAAGTCTAAAAGAAAGCAAAAACAAAAACTCAAAAAAGAGGAAATGAAGGCCAAGTACAAGGCCCAATACAAAAATGAAAGCCCCGAACGTGGCATCCAAACGTTTTACAGGGTGGCGTTAAGAAACCACATAAAGTTAAGTGATATTGCCGACACTAAAGCCAACATTTTACTTTCGGTAAATGCTATTATTATCTCTTTAGTATTGGCTAATTTAATTTCTAAACTGGATACCAACCCGTATTTAATTTACCCTACGGCCATTTTTACGTTGTCGTGTGTTATCTCCATGGTACTATCAATTATCGCCACTCGACCAAATGTTACCAGTGGCGAGTTCACCAAAGAAGATGTGGCCAACAAAGATGTTAACCTTACTTTTTTCGGGAATTTCCATAAAATGGAACTGAAGGAATACGAATGGGCCGTTAGCGAACTTTTAAAGGATAAAAATTACGTGTACAGCTCGCTCACCAAAGACTTGTATTTTTTAGGAAAAGTACTGGAAAGAAAATATAGAATCTTGCGGATAACCTATACCATTTTCATGATTGGAATGATTATTTCGGTAATTTCATTCGGGGTAGCCCTTAAAAGAAACGGCACCGATATTGAAGATGTTTTACCTGAAGAACCTCCTTTAAGTTCACAACAAATAACTCCTAAACAGGATAATGGGCATTATCCTGTTTTTAGGCTTTAATTTCTTTCATAAGGTCGTCGTAAGTGTAGAAACTCTTATCATCTTCATCTTTAGCGTGGTACAATATACCAACACGCAAAGCCTTAAGTCCTGTTACCCCTTGTAAATCTTCGAG
Organism: Tamlana crocina; assembly: GCF_012037625.1. NCBI lineage: Bacteria > Pseudomonadati > Bacteroidota > Flavobacteriia > Flavobacteriales > Flavobacteriaceae > Tamlana > Tamlana crocina. The sequence goes on along the minus strand of NZ_JAAVJS010000008.1, from coordinate 18,480 downwards.
TTCCAAAACCTCAACATCTTCATTCAATACTTTTTTATTCTGAAGGAACTTGATATACCTCATGTATTCTTCCTCGTCCTCTTTTTGCGAATAAACAATCGCAATTTTTCCGTTTTGGGTAATACGTTCTTCAGTACCTTTTACAAAAGCTTTGTCTACCCGTTTTTTTACCACTTCGTATCGAGCATTGTAGGTGCCATCTACATCAAATTGCTTTTCGTCCATTCTAAACCTAATGGATAGCGGCTGATTAAACACTAAAATCATCGAGGCCACATCCAAGTTTATAGGGTATAAATGCTGGTTACCGTAGTACTCATTTTCCATTTCGCACATCACCTGCAATTGCCAAAGCCTTAAATTATACAAGTAAATAGGGTTGAAACTATCGGCTTTTGTAATGGCTTCGCCAATATACATATTGTGCTCTACCCCGTCTGTTTTGTAGCGCTCAAAATAATGCGGATACATGGCCTGGGCGTCTTTCTGTTTTTCATCCAATACAGCTGCCATATTTTTATTGATGAGCATAATGGTATCGTCATAATTTTTTCGGTAATAATAAATGAGGTTTAAATCGCTATCTATTTTCCCAAAATAATCTTCTATTTCTTCTTTTAAACGGTTTTCTTTTTTCAGTTGAAATTGAAATAATGGTTCAATATCCTTCCGTAAAAAAGCTACAATATTATGCTCGCTATCAACCTTAAAATTGGTTTTTAGCTCTTTGGTGTAATTGTTTACCTGAAATAATATTTCCTCATAAATAGGCAGTGGTTCGTCTTCATTAATCTGTTCAACAATTTTTCCGACCAACGATAATTGCAACAGAAGATCCTTTTGCGTGGCCAAATTTCGGGCGTCCGAGGATCCTTTTACATCAATTTGCCCAAATAACGGATAAATATCATCAAACACGATTTGTTCAAACGTGGCTTTGCTACCATATTGCATTTTGTTCTTTAAAAATTGGCGTGCGGCAGTCACAAATTTCCAATATACACTTTGGTGAATAGATGTGCATTCCTGCTGAATTACAGCTTCAATAGTATTTTGCTCTTCAGCTTTAGAGCGCTCTACGGCAGAAACAATAAATGGCATAACATCAACCAACCTATTCGCATTAACACTGTTTAACACCATTGGGCGGCCAGAAACGATTTCCAAAACTCCCATAACGCCTTCGTTATTCGCAATGGGAGCAAAAATGGCGCTTTTTATACCTTGTTCGTGTAATCGGGCAATGTGCGGCGGGTGTTCTTCTTCATTGTTAAAAATATGCTCTACATTAGAAACAGATATCGTTTTTTTATCGGTCAACAAACTCTTATAAGACCAGTTGCACAACACCTCTAAGCACTTTTCTTCTTTCTTTTCGCCCAGCAAAAAACTCTGCATACCGGCGCCATGCACACACTCAAAAGTACCTTCTTCTTTATTGAAAATTGAAAAGCCAGCCCTAATATCTTTTATCCCTAAAAGGGAGCGGAAAATTTCTTGAAACCCTTCCATAAAAGTCTCATCTTTACGTTTTCCACCAACAATCAAACTCGATTTGATGTTCGATATGGATTGATCGTCAGTTACATCAAAAATATTTGAAATCACAAACCCCTTAAACACATAGCTCTGTGGCGGAAATTTTTCTTTCCACATGGCTATATCATGGAAATTATCGAGTAATTTTTCAATGTCTTCTTTTTCTAACTTTGGCGCTTTGTCCGTTGGTATAATTTCGCAAAAATCTGCATTGTACAGAATTTTATAATATCGCATTACACCATTGGCATCGGGTATTTCGTAAAAAAAAGGTCGCTTAAAGCTAAGTGTAGAGCCGTAATAAAAGTTTAAAATAATGGTGCAGGCTATGATATAGCTGTGATCGTCGGGCATATTTTTGATTTCAAGCTCGAAATCATCACCCGCTGCTTTTATGATGCTTTTAAATCGTTCGGTGGCATTAAAAATTAAATTATGCATGGGCACCGAAGCTGTTTTAATCTCGTTATTGGTCAATAACGGGCTAAAACTATCTTGAAGGACAATACCAATTTCTTTAGCGCGCTCTTTTAAAACGCCTATTTCAGTAAATCCTTCGCGAAGTTCAGGATATTCCTCAACACTTTTTAAAATGCGCTTGGCCTTTGCCGCGATAAACTCGTCATCGCCTGCAGCCAAAACTTCATATTGCTCCAATAATTTATTGAAGCTAACCTTTAACAATAAAGGCGACTCGATATTTGTGTTAATATCCATACAATTACAATTCTTCTCGTACAAAATTACGAATTATTGGCTTAGTCGTTACAAACTAGACTAGCTAACGGCAAATTTGTTACAAACCTGAAGTTGGATTTTTAAACTGAAGTTTAAAGAAATGATTAAATGCTGCAACCCGTTTTAATTAACCGCCGGACAAAGACAATCGTAGGCTTTACTTCTACAATTAAAATTATAACCTAAGGTTAACTGGTGAAAGCCCCCGTTAGTGAACACCACCGAATTGGTTTGGTAAGTATAGGTGTAAGCAAACATAAAGTTGTTATAGTCAATGCCTAATATGGGGGTTATCTGCTGTAAGCGTTGGCTGTCAGTACCATTTCCGGTAGAAAATTCGGCACCATCAAAACTGTTCCTGTAAGACAGGCCGCCCCAAAGTTTGCCAAATTCCATTTCTTTATAGGCTTTTAAATTAACATCTATAGCAGCTTCTTCTGTAGCATCTCTATATTGAAACATTAATGAAGGTTCGAAGCTCCACGTGCTGCCATATCGATTAAAAACATAACCCGCAGATAACAAATAACGCCTTAAGTTACTGGTAATTTCAACATCTTTATTAACTCCAGAATTATTCAAAAGATTTTTTACCGTGGCATGTGCATAAAAATCGAGATAGTGGTAAGAAAACCCTAAATCTACATTAAAATTGGTTTCATTCTGTATAATGCCATCAATAGCTGGATCGGGAATGGGCGCGTCATTTAAAAAAGACGTTTCGTCCAATTGGTATTGAATAAAACCGGCACTTAACCCAAACGATAACATGTTCAAATCGGCCTCTGTTCTAGAAAACAATAAATGATGTGCGTAGGTAGCATAAGCGCCTTTTTGTGAGTGATAACCGTTTTCGTCGGCAAACACAATACCGCCAATACCAGACTGCGACTCGCCCAACCTACCGTTCATGCTCAAGGTTAAAAGTTTTGGCGCATCCTCTTGGCCAAACCACTGCTGCCGCCCCGTTAAACGCACTTTAGAGCAATTGGCGATACCGGCCATAGACGGATGGATTAAATAGTAATTATCCGTTAAATAATCCGTGTAAATAGGCAAAGCTTCTTGTGATGTGGCCAATTTGGAGCTTAGCACAAGCGTTACCGCCAAAATAAAAGTTATCAGTTTCATAATCAATAACCAAGTAGGCTTGGGTTTACAAAACGCATTTACTTGCTTAAAAATTACATTTACAAACTGCGCTCTTGTTATAATTGTTTGTGTTATTTCAACATACAACAAAACTCAAATATATGATATCTAACGTTTTCTTTTAGTATTTTTGTAAAAAATTAGCTAAAATGAAAGATTATCAGATTTCCGTACAAAAAACATCAAATGATGCTATTGTAAAATTCGAAATAAATCAGTTTGTCACCAAACACCAAAGCTTTGAGTTCAATAACATTGACGAGGCGAAGCATTCGCCTTTGGCGCAACAATTATTCCATTTACCCTTTGTAAAAAAGGTGTACATAAGTAGTAATTTTATAGCTGTTGAACGTTACAATATTGTGGAATGGAGCGACGTTCAGGATGAAGTGGCTGAACAAATTGAAGCTTACCTAAACAATGGCGGAGTTGTGGTTGAAGAGCAAGCGGCTCCTAAAAAAATACCGGTTACCGTTTATGCCGAAAGCACTCCAAATCCAGCGGTAATGAAATTTGTGGCCAACAAAAAAATTGTGAATACTATGTTTGAGTTCACCTCTATAGAAGAGGCCAAGCTCTCGCCATTGGCCACACAATTATTCCATTTTCCATTTGTGAAAAGCGTATTTTTTGACGAAAACTACGTGTCGATAACCAAATACGACATCACCGAATGGCAGGAAATCACCATTCAATTACGTGAATTCATCAAAGATTATATTGAAAAAGGCCAAGAAATAGTGGCTCCTGATGCAGCTCAAAAATTAGAAAAATCGACCGAGCAACTCGACCACCGTTTCGATAATTTGGATGACACCTCAAAAGAAATCGTCAACATTCTGGAAGAATATGTAAAACCGGCCGTAGCCAGCGATGGGGGGAACATCCAGTTTATTTCGTATGACGAGGACACCAAAAACGTTAGCGTTTTGCTTCAAGGGGCCTGTAGCGGTTGCCCATCGTCAACCCTTACCCTTAAAAGCGGTATCGAGAACATGCTAAAGCAAATGCTACCCGGAAAGGTTGAAATGGTTGAAGCCATTAATGGATAAGTTTTTAAAAACATCAAAAAGGAGAGCGTTCATATTATGAACGCCTTTTTTACGCCCTATTTTAACTTACTTTGAAAAAAACAACAACGTTAGTATGGCCATTTCGACTACCCTCTTAATTGCTTTTGTAGCTTTAGAACATATTTATTTTTCTGGTTTTAGAAATGTTTCTCTGAACCAAACCTACTGGCATAAAAACCTTCGGAATAAAATCAAAGGAATTTGCAGAAGACACCAAAGTACTCGCTACCAACCAAGGTCTTTACAACGGGTTTTTAGCAGCGGGCTTATTTTTTTCTTGGTTTGTGTGACTATTACAAGCACTTACGGGTCTTATTCCAAACAAATAAGGATATTTTATTTTCAGGCCATTCCCGCCATTGTGGCTTTAGCTAGTCTCTATTTGTAGAAATTTAACTATATTTTCACATACTAAACACAAAAACCTTTTTTTATAGATATAATTTTGTATCACTAATTAACTTAAAATTTTATGGATTTAGAAAACGTAGACACAGAGAAATGGATTGATTTAATAGTTGAGTACGGCTTAAAGGTACTCGGCGCTATTGTTATTTGGATAGTTGGTGCTTGGGTAATAAAAAAGATACTTAAGGCCACAAAAAGCATTATGTCCAAACAAAACTACGACGAGAGCCTTCAAAAGTTTTTAATGAATCTTTTAGGTTGGATATTAAAGATTATTTTAATTATTGTTGTATTGGGCACCGTAGGTGTTGAAACCACATCGTTCGCTGCTATTTTAGCTGCCGCAGGTTTAGCCATTGGTATGGCCCTGCAAGGTTCGTTAGGCAACTTTGCCGGCGGTGTGTTAATCATGATTTTCAAACCTTTTAAAATAGGTGATTTGATTGAGGCTCAAGGTGAAATTGGCGTGGTTAAGGAAATTGAAATTTTTACCACCAAATTGACCGGCTTATCAAACCGTGAGATTATTATTCCTAATGGGTCGCTTTCCAATGGAAATATTATCAATTACACTACTGAAGGTACGCGTCGTGTCGATTTGGTTTTTGGTGTAAGTTATGATGCCGACATTAAAAAGACGAAAGAGGTGATTATGAATGTGCTCACTTCACATCCAAAAGTACTGAAAGATCCTGCCCCAGCAGTTACCGTATTGGAACTTGCCGACAGTTCTGTAAACTTTGCCACCAGGCCATGGTGCAAATCTGAGGATTATTGGGACGTATATTTTGATGTGACCGAAAATGTTAAGGAAGCCCTTGATGCTGCCGGAATCGAAATTCCATACCCACATCAAGTAGAAATTCAAAAGCAAGGCTAAAACCTTTTTGTAATATTTAAATATAACGCCCTGTTACAGATTTGTAACGGGGCTTATTTTTTTGACTTTAACGCTACAAAATCCTTTAAATAAAAAGGTTCGAAGTAGGCCACATCTTCAGTATCGTTTTGCTTGAATTTTTCATAAGCTAAGAGGCTCATTTCATTAGCAGATGGCAATTCGCCCTCAACAAAAATAGCATTCTCGTGTGTTATTAGGTTTTTGGTCTTTTCAACACCATTGCCTACAAAACACACTTTTCCGTTGTTTAGTTCTTCCGCGAAAGCATGTTCATCTAAAATTTGGGCTTGCGTCTCCCGAATGCTTTCGTGCTCATGATTAAATATTGCCGAATACACTTCTAAACGGCGCGCATCCAGCATAGGTACAATAACGCCGTTTTCAGCTTTTATCTTATGGGCCAAAGCTTCTAAAGTGGGCACCGAAATAAGCGGTTTGTTCAAAGCAAAACACAGGCCTTTGGCGGCCGACACCCCTATACGCAACCCCGTGTAAGAACCTGGGCCTTTGCTGATGGCGATGGCCGACAAATCTTTTGCCGCAATTTTAGCTTCGTTTAAAACTTGGTCGATGTAAACATGCAACCGCTCGGCATGCGAATAGCCTTTATCGTTATCTTCCTTTAAAACTATGGTTTCACCATTTTTTGAAAGTGACACCGAACAATTGGTTGTCGCCGTTTCAATATTAAGTATATACGTGCTCACTATTAATCGAATAAAGATTTTCCGGCGTAAAAGTCTAAAACTTTTGTCTTAAAAACAAAATCGTACTTGGCATTTATTAAAGACGATTCGGCATTTATCAATTGAACTCTAGCTTGCTCTAGTTCGTAAGCCGTCATTACCCCAATATCGTAACGTTCCTTGGAATTATTGAAGGCCAGTTTTTGAGCTTCCAACGATTTTTTAGCAGCTTCGTAAGCCTTAAATGCAGCTTGGGCATCGGTAAAGGCCTGCTGGATATTAGCCTCTAAGTCTAACTTAGCACGCTGTAAATTCAGTTTACTGTTTTCTTCTTGTATTTTCGATTTGGCCACTGCGGTTTTGTTTTGAAACCTCGAAAAAATAGGGATACTTACATTCAAATTGAAATTATGCCCTTTAAGTAAATCGAGCTCCCTAAAAAACGCTTGTTTTATCAGGTCGTTTTTAGATTCACTCCAAACCGACCCAAAACCATAACCAAAACTCACCGATGGATAATACCCCGATTTTGAAATTTCAGTATTCAACTCAGCACTTTCAACCCCTTTTTCAGCTACTTTTATTTCACTTCTGTTTTGAAAAGCATGATTTAAAACTGGAGTTACTTCTTTATATAATACGTTTTCCGAAGGGCTCTCAACGGCAATAATTTCAACATCAAACCCTTCAAACGGTACTTGCAATAATTGAGATAATGTTAACAACGCCAGTGTATAACTGTTTTCGGCCAGCGTCACTTGCTGGGCATCGCGACTTAAAGTGGCTTCGGCATCGTAAATATTGGCTTGAGGCTGCACTCCGGCATCAACCAAGTCTTTTACTTGTTGAAACTGTTTGCTACTGAATTCGTACTGCGCCTTGGCGGTCTGTAAACTCTCTTTATTGAAGGCTACATTCAAATAAGCATTAACCACATTGAGCGACACATCGTCCTTTATTCGGCTAAGTTCCAAAGCATTGGTCTCTTTGGTTAGTTGCGACTGTTTGTACTGATTCAACGTACGGAAACCATTGAATATATTCTGGCTAACGCTTAAATTGTAATTGAACGAATGCGTGGTTTGGTTGTTGATTCGCTGATTGGTAACAGGATCGAAACCCGAACCAATACTCATACGCTGGCCCATGTTACCACTTACCGAAGGCAAAAACTGCCCTTTTGCTGCTAAAATATCCTGCTCGTTACTCAATAAAGTATTTTCACTTTGCTGAATGGTAATATTATGTTCCAAAGCATGGTTAACGCACTCTTGAAGCGTCCACTTTTTTTGCTGCGAAAATGAAAATAACGACACAAAAAGCAACGCCAAGCACAGGCCTATTTTTTGGTATTTATATCTAATCATGTCTCCGCTCTTTTTTGTCCTCCTCATCATTATTATCGTTTGATGCCTTGTTCCAAACTTTAATTTTATCGTCTTCCTTTACACCTTCTTTAATTTCAACATTTATGCCGTCAGAAATACCCAATTCCACATTTTGCTTTTTAAATTTATTGTCGCCATCGAGCACTTCCACAAAGGGTTTTTCGGTAATGCGGTTATACTGAAGTAAGGCTTCGCGAATAGCCAGTACGCTATCTTTGGCCTCAAGGTCGATTTCGGCATTGGCACTGTAGCCCGCTCTAATATTTGTCGTGGTATCGATTTTTACATCGGCTTTTATGGTAAACTGCACGGCACCATTTTCTTCTATCCCTTTTGGGGCGACAAAGGTTAACGTGGCAGGAAATTCTTTGTCTTTTATCGCGCCCAAAACTACTTTAATTTCCTTTCCTTCTTTTAGTTTACCGACTTCTGCTTCATCTACCTTACCTTCAAATATCATTTTGCTCATATCGGCAATAGTAGCAATAGTGGTACCGGCATTGAAATTGTTACTTTGAATCACCTGATCGCCCTCCCGAACCGGAATTTCCAGAATAGTACCTTGAATTTGGGCTACAATATTGGTGTTGGCCGAACTGCCTCCAGAAACAGACCCCTGTTTTATAATTTGATAATCGTTCTGCGCTTGGGCCAATGTTTCCATGGCTTGGTTGTAAGACAGCTCGCTGTTTTCAAAATCCTGTTGTGAAATCACGCCTTTTTCGAAAAGGGCTTTATTCCTATTGTATAAGGTTTTGGCATTATCGAACGATAATTTTGAAGATGCAATCCGGCTTTTGGCACTCACCAAACTTTGCTCGTTCGGCACCACCCTAATCGTGGCAATTAAATCGCCTTTTTTAACCACATCGCCTTCCTCGACCACAATTTTATCGACAATACCCGATATTTGGGGTTTCAGCTCTACTTCTTCCTCGGGATTTAATTTGCCCGTGGCCACAGCTTTAGTGTTTATCGACGTGTAAAAGGGTTCTTCAACCTTATAATCGACGATGTCTTTAGAATTAGCATCCTTAAAATATTTTAGCACAAATGCCAAGGCTATAATGCCCACTAAAACTAAAATGATTCTTACTGTTTTGTTCATTTTTTTGATTGTTTATTCTTCTCTTAATGCTTCAATAGGTTTTACACTGGTGGCCTTAAATGCCGGAATGAGTCCGATTAATGTTCCTAATATGACTAATATGACCAAGGCCACAAAAACTACCGAAATCGACACGGATGCGTTAACGATGGCGGCTTCTTCTCCTTGACCGAAAAAGTGATCTAATGCAATGAGTATCCAGCCTCCGGTAATAATTCCAATCACCCCAGCCACCAAGGTTAAAAATACAGCTTCGACCACTATTTGCCGTTTTATCTCGAACGGTGTGGCGCCCAACGCGCGGCGAACACCTATTTCTTTGGTTCGCTCCTTTACCGTAATCAATAATATATTTCCGATGGCAAAAACACCCGCCACCAAAGTAGCTAACCCCACAAACCAGGTTAAAAACTGCATACCCGTTAAAAAGCCCGTTACTTTAGCAAATTCCTTTCCTAAATTAAAACTCCTGAAGCCCCGCTTATCTTCAGGATGCACGTGGTTTAAGGTTTTTAAAAGTAGAATAGCATCGTTTTCTATTTGTTGAATATCAAACTCGGGCTTACCCGTTATCATTAAAAAACCAATTTTTTCACCCTGATTATACACCTGTTGAAAGGTGGTAAACGGAATGTGGATGTCTTCACTCGGGCCAAAATTAACATTGCCTTGATCGTACATGCCCACCACCATGTAATTGATGTTATTAATTTGAATATACTCCCCAATAGGGTCTTCGTCCTTTTCAAAAAGTTGTTTGTAAATACTTTCGGAAATGACCGCTACCTTTTTATGGTCGTCGATATCACTTTGGTTGATAAACCGTCCATGCACCAATTTCTTCTTTTGAACCTTATCGAGCACCGGATAATCGCCCATTACGTTGAAAGTTCCCGAGAGGAAATTCCGCACTACCAAACCTTGGTTCATATTTCTCGGAACGACAAATTCTATGCCTTCAACATTGGCCTCTACTTTTTCAATATCGGTTAGTGTTAATTGCACCCGTCTACCCTCCTGAAAACCCTTAAATGGCCTCCCGGTTGAGCTGCCCATAACAAATACGCTGTTGGTGGCAAAATCACCAAACAAACGGTTGAATGCGTTTTCCAAGCCCCGTGCCGAGCCCAATAATCCGATGAGTAATAATATACCCCACCAAACACCAACCATGGTCAAAACCGACCGCAGTTTGTTTTTGTTGAAGCTATCGAAAACTTCCTGCCATGTATCTCTATCGAATAAAAATCTGAACATCGCTAATCGTTTCTTAAGGCCACAATGGGTTTAATTTTTGAAGCATGTTTAGCAGGTATGTAACCCGCAATGGCACCCGCTATAATGAGCACAATGGTGGCTCCCACTACCAACCTGTTGCTCACACTGGGGTCTTTTATAAAATATTGTTCCAGATACGGGGCTACCCACTCCAAAACACCAACACCAATTAACAAACCGACATAGCCTGCTATCGCTGTAATGATAATGGATTCCAATAAAATAATGGATACAATAGATCGCGGCGAAGCCCCCAAAGCTTTACGGATACCAATTTCTTTGGTGCGTTCCTTTACAATAAAAATCATGATGTTACTAATACCAACCACTCCAGCGATTAAAGTGCCGAAGCCAATAACCAAAATGATAACTGTGAGTCCAAAGGTCATCATATCTACTTGCTTGGTGCCCTGTGCCATATTTTGAACCCTGATGGCCCTTTGATCACTTCTCGCCACCGAAAAACGCTCTTTTAATTTTCTGGTGATATCGTTTCCAAAAGCCAACGCTTGATCGCTGTTCATTTTTGGATTGTACGTTAAGTGCATAAAATCGATAAAATCGTTATTGCCGTACAAAAACTGGGCGGTAGTCAGGGGCACATAAATAACCCGCTCTTCGTTATCGCCTTCATCATCAGTAAAAACGCCCACTATTTTAAAAGAAATGCCGTTTAAGCTGATGTACTTTCCAATGGCGGTTTCCTTTAAAAACAGTTCGTTATTAACCACATTGCCAATTACGGCTACTTTGGTTTTGTTCTTTAAATCGTTTTGGTTGATGTAACGGCCATCGGTCACTACATTGTTTTCAATAAACATGTATTCAGGGTGCACGGCCCGCATTTGGTAAGTGTTCTTCTCGCCTTTAAAAGTGGCAGTTACGTTTCTGTTGACTTTACTGGTTATGTACTGTACTTTTTCACCAAACTCATCCAATACAAAATCGTGGTCTTCGTTTTTAAATTGGATTTGCCGTCCCGCCTGAAGGCCATTGTGCGCTTTGGTAGTTCGTCCCGGAAAAATAACTATGGAATTATTGGCATCGGTACCAAAGGCTTCAGCAAAAGTGTTTTGCAAACCGTTGGCTATACCAAAAAGAATGGCAAAAAGCAAAATGGCGAAGGCCACCGTAAACCCCGAAAGCAAACTTCGAGTCCGGTTTTTATTGATACTTTGAAATATTTCTCTCCAAAGGTCTAGATCAAACATATTGACCGGCTCTTACCTGATTTATTTTTTTGTCTTCCATAATTACCCCGTCGCGAAGCCTTACAATGCGTTTGCACATATTGGCAATATCCTCTTCGTGGGTAACCATCAAGATGGTTTTACCTTCGTCATTCAATTGCTGAATAAACTCCATAATTTCGTGCGAGGTTTTGGTATCTAGTGCTCCAGTAGGCTCGTCGGCAAGCAACAATTTGGGGTTCGCCGCCAAAGCACGCGCGATGGCCACACGTTGCTTTTGCCCTCCAGAAAGTTCTTTTGGCAGATGTTCGGCCCAGTTGGCCAATCCTACTTTTTCTAAATGGAACAATGCCTTTTCTTGGCGCTCCTTTCGGTTCATGCCTTGGTAATACAGTGGCAATGCCACATTTTCCAAGGCGTTTTTATAATTTATCAAATTGAAAGACTGAAAAATGAAGCCTAAAAATTTATTTCGGTAAACGGCCGCTTTTTTTTCTGTTAGGTCTTTAATGGGGAGTCCATCTAAAATATATTCACCTGAATCGGCCTCATCCAACATCCCAATAATATTCAGCAACGTAGATTTCCCTGAACCTGATGAGCCCATAATGGCTACCATTTCGCCCTCTTCTATATTGAGGTCTATACCCTTTAAAACATGTAAACTGGAATCTCCTATGGGATAGGACTTGTGAAGCTGGTGAATTTTCAACATAACTTTGATGGATTTTAGGATTTTGATAGCCTAAAAAGTTAGACTACCCTCACAAAGAAATGTTACAAATTAAGCAAATAAAACTTTTTATTACTTTTTTAACGTATTGAATTTACGATAAATAGCATAAGCTATACCGGCCACCAAAATGTATGGAATGGCCATGAGGTAAATAATACCATCGTTAATGCCCTCGGCGGCGGTTTGGCTTTCTTCACTTTCCAAAACGGCGCGACACATGGCGCATTGGGCGTTTGTCTCTAAAAATAAGAGAATAGAAAAGAGAAAAAAAACTAGTTTGTTTTTCATTTTGAGTATAATGAGACCCCGATATTCATCGGGGTTAATTCAACTTACTAATTTGTGCTCGTTTTTACAAACTTCACAAATTAGAGTTTCATTAATAATACGGTGAAATCATAATATAAACAATTACCCCCGAAATAGCCACATACAACCATAATGGAAAGGTTATCTTGGCTATTTTTTTATGCTTTTCAATATTATTGGTAATGGCGCGTACGTAAGTAATCAACACAAACGGGATAATGATGATCGACAGCAAAATATGCGTAATCAGCACAAAATAATAAATGTATTTTATGGCACCTTCGCCTCCAAACTTGGTGGAATCGCTGGTCATGTGGTAGGCTACGTACATCACCAAAAACGCTACGGAACAACCAATGGCCGTTTTCATTACATTTTCGTGCAATTTTACTTTTTTGTTTTTAATTGCCACGAAAGCAACAACCAACAAAACGGCCGTAAAACCATTAATAGTGGCATAAATAGGCGGCAAAAAACTTAAAGGCTCTACATTGGGAATTTTAACCCCAAACAGTACCGCTACCGCAACGGGAATTAAAACCGATAATACTACAATTAATTTGTTGTATTTTTTTTCGTCTAAAATTTCTTGTGAATTATTCATTAAGCAACTTTTTTATATCTTCTTTGAGGGCACTTATTTCTTCAGACGTTCCATCGTCATCTACTTTTTCATCTTCGGAAACAATCCCTCTGTAATAAATTATAGGGTTTCCAAAATCATCTTTTCTCGAACGGATAAAACCGTTTTTATCAATCAAGGCGAAATTACCCGAATGCTCAAATCCGCCCGCCGCACTTTCTTCTTCGGCTGTGTAAAGATTAAAACCTTCGTTAGCCAATTTATAAATCGCATCTTTATCACCTGTCATTAAATGCCAATTAGGATTGGAAATGCCGTATTGTTCGGCGTAATTTTTCAAAACTTCGGGGGTATCAAATTGAGGATTAATGGTAAACGAAGCCACTCCAAAATTATCAAACTCACTGAATGCATTTTGAATTTGAACCAAGTTACGATTCATTCTTGGGCAGATGGTTGGACATGTAGTAAAGAAAAATTCAATGACATATACCTTGCCTTCGTAATCTTTATTCGTAATGGTCTTTCCATTTTGGTCGGTAAACGAAAACGGTGGTACTTTTTTGGGCTCGCCGTTAATTTCGATAAAGGCCAAACCAGAATCAATCGATTTGTTTTCATCGGCATAATCGGTCCGGCTCTCCTTTCGGTTGATATCGCCCTCTGAAATTCTATCAACAATCTTCGGAACAAAAATAATCCCAAAAACCAAAATAATAAAAGCGATGCCTATGTACGAATAATTATTCTTTTTCATCGTTGCTGTTTAAATCGTTAGCGCGGCGCGTATCGGAGTTGAATTCTCCTTTTCGTTTTTGTCTGTACTCGGTAAACAAAATACGCATGTCTTCGCTCATTTTGTTCTTTATTTCGGCCACTTCAATACAATCGTAACTATTTAACCCGTAAATGGGTTTATTCTTTTTCAATTCGTTATCGGCACGGTCGTCAATTCTACCACGTTGGTTCAAATCTTTATCAATGATGAACACATGGTTTGTCGAAAAATCTTCTTCAAGCGGTTCTTCACTTTTTAAACTGGCGAACAACTGTTTTATTTCAGAAGGTTCGCCGAAAACAAAATGCCAAAACCTTAAATCTTCGTAAGAGCTTATTTCCGTTTTTAGCTGGTTTACGGCATCTTCAGTCCCAACTGGTGCCACAAGCACTATTTGAAAGCGTTTAAAGCCTTTAAACTTATCGTACACCAATTCTTTGAGGTTTGATGCACTGGTAGCGTTATCCATCGGGTTTGTACCAACAAATCCCAAAACGGTAATATGGTCTTTTAAAACAATATCTTCTTCGGAAGTTGAAGTAAACCCCTCTAAATCGGCTAAGGAATCATTAACAATATCGAGTGGCGTGTAGTTATGTGTTGCCGGATAAAGCATCAATAAAAACGTTACGGGAAGAAAAAACAAAATCCCTAAAACAACGTACCGACTCACTTTTTTGTAATCCATAAAACACTGAGATTTTCGTGCATAAAAATGCGCTGCAAAAATAGAAAAAGGCGGTTGAAAAACCGCCTTTATTACTTTATTTAACACTTAAATTCCAGTAAACTCTTAAGCCGAAACCTGCTTAAAAATCTCTTTTTATAAAGCCTTCGTCATATACTTTAAATACGTATCCACCTTCTTGCAATAAGATGAATATTAAGTAAAGTATCAAGAAAATGGTAGTCCAAACTACCGCGCGTCTCAATCCTTTAGTTTCATCGCGCATGTGCATGAAATCCCAAGTAATGTAGTACGCCTTAACTATGGTTAAAATAATGAAAATCCAGTTCAGTAATTTCATCCCCAAAACTTGGGCCATAGACCATTCTGGTTTGTAAATACCCAATACAACCTCTATCGCCGTAACAATAGATAAAAATATAAGTACACCCCAAATTTTTTGGGTATTGGATTTAAACTTTACTAAACCTCTAAATATTTCTAATTTATGTTCGTGTGCCATTTTTTAAGTTTTTCTTTATTATACTAGGTAGAAGAATGTAAATACAAATACCCAAACTAAATCTACAAAGTGCCAGTATAAACCAACTTTTTCTACCATTTCGTAACTCTTGCGTCTTTCGTAGGTACCCAATACCACATTGAAGAAAATAATAATATTAATGATAACTCCCGAAAGTACGTGGAACCCGTGAAATCCTGTAATGAAGAAAAAGAAATCGGCAAACAACGGCGAACCGTATTCATTTACGTGAAGGTTAGCACCTTCAACAACCAACTTTCCGTTTTCTTTGATCTGCTTTAAAGACTCTTCTCTTGACAAAACTGTTTTGTGTCCGTTTTCATCAAGCAACTGTGTTCTTACCAAAACATTCTCGTGGCTTTCCAATCCTTTTACTACTTCTTCCACAGTAAATGGAGGCAGTGGCGCTTCATCTACAAACCATAATCCGTTTTTACGTTCGTGAACTGCTCTATCGGTGTGCTCGGCCACCACAAAATCCCTTAGTGCTACACGGTGCCCATCGGTATCAACAAATTGAAGGATGTTACCTCCTTTTGTTTGCACGGCACCATAATCGCCTTTTATAAATGTTGCCCATTCCCATGCTTGCGACCCTACGAAGATTAAACCTCCAATAATGGTCAAGAACATGTAAAGGGTTACTTTTGCTTTGTTTAAATGATGCCCAGCATCAACAGCCAATACCATGGTTACAGACGACATAATCAAAATGAACGTCATGAACGCCACATAAATCATTGGCAACTCTTGCCCGTGTAAAAATGGTACGTGTGTAAATACTTCGTCGGCAATAGGCCACTCGCTTATAAACTTAAATCTTGAAAAACCGTAGGCCGCTAAAAAGCCAGAAAAGGTTAAGGCATCAGAAACGATGAAAAACCACATCATCATTTTACCGTAACTTGCTTTTAGTGGCTCGTTACCACCACTCCAAGTTTTGCCTTCTGCTACTGCTGTACTCATATTTATTGGTTGTTGTTTAAAAGTTGCACAAAAATAATCATTTTATTTATCTAACGAAATATAAAAACAAAAAGAGATAGACCCAGAGAATATCAATAAAATGCCAAAAAGTGGCAGCCAGTTCGAAGCCTAGCATTTTTGTTGGCTGATACTTTTGTTTATAATGATTATAAATTACCACCAACAAACACACCATGCCAGCAATAACGTGCAATATGTGCACTACTGCGATTAAATAAATGTACGACATGGTCACATTACTAGTTGGCCCCGTAAAATTATAACCCTGATCTATGATTTGCTGAAAACCTGAAAACTGATTGAAAATAAAAACCACCCCAAAAACCAAGGTAGCCCATAACCAAAGTGTTGTAGCCGTTCGGTTGTTTGCTTTTAATGCTTTTTTAGCCAGAAGGAAGGTTATACTACTCAAAATAATAACCACCGTGCTGATTAAAAAGGCATTGGGCAACACAAAATCCTTTAACCAATCGGGACGCGAACTACTCACTATAAAAGCACTGGTCCAGCCCATAAACGACATAATCAACGAAATAATACCAAACCAAAGCATCATTTTTTTGGCTCTGGCGTGTTTTTCTTCTTGAGTGCCTTGCGTTAAATCCATAGTTTATCCAATAAATTTATCTATAACATATATAATCTGAACCAAAGTGATGTACGACACACTTACCAGCATCAACTGCTTGGCAGCCTTTTCGGTCATGATTCTGAACAACCTTATGGCATAATACAGCATCCAAATACCTGCTGCCAACACCAACAACATCGCCACTATAGACAGCTCCAACCTTTCTGTAAACCCAAATACCGGGATGATCGACACCAAAATAGTCCACACCGTATACATTATGGTTTGCACCGCTGTGCCTTTATCCTGTTTTCCGGTGGGCAGCATGTAGAATCCGCCTTTTTTATAATCGTCGTACAAAAACCAACCAATGGCCCAAAAGTGCGGGAATTGCCAAAAGAATTGCAGTGCGAACAATGTACCTGGCTCGATACCAAAATCGTCGGTAGCCGCTACCCAACCCAACATGAACGGAATAGCCCCCGGAATAGCTCCAACAAACACCGCCAATGGCGTTTTGGTTTTTAAGGGCGTGTACACGCAGGTGTATAAAAAAATGGAAATAGCCCCAAACATGGCCGTTTGCTTATTGATAGTGTACAAAATAACCACCCCGGCCACCGTGAAAATACTGGCAATAATGAATGCCGTAGTTACCGACATGCGCCCTGAGGGGATAGGTCGGTTTTTGGTGCGGCTCATCAAGGCGTCCAAATCTTTTTCTATGATTTGGTTGAAGGCGTTGGAAGCCCCCACCATAAAATAGCCACCAAAGGCCAGTAAAATCAAGGTTTTGAAATCTACGGTTTCCACACCCAACAAATAGCCTGCCAACGACGAAAACACCACACTCAATGCCAAGCGCATTTTGGTGATTTCCTTAAAATCTGAAATTACAGAAGGGTTTGCTAATGAAGATTTTGAGTTACTCAATGGCCTAAATTCTTAACCGCTTTTAAATGGCGAGTGCAAAGATACTCTTTAAAAGCGTTTTGGGCAATGGTTTTGGTGGTGAAATTGAAATGGTTGTAGATTATCGTTTAAACGGGAGGTTTTTAGCTAGTAAGCGTTAAATCTTTTTGTCTCGCGGAACGGCTCGGGCTATGGTTTCGTTGCGGAAAAATCCACTGGACTCTTTCCTCCATAGACCTAAGATAGGAAAAGTGCTTAGGATTTCATACAGAAAATCCTAAGCACAGAACTATAGCCGTTGCTGAGCAACATATTTTTCTATATTAAATAATGCTTTTATTGACATTCCTAAAACTTGCCTCATTTTTTCTACTTTCTCCTTTTCTCGTTGTTCTGGTTTTAACTGGTCTTCTATTGTTGAAAATTCAAGACCGAAAAATTGATAAAAACCAACATAAAATAATAAGGTCAACATATTTTGGTTATGTTTAATCAATTCTTGAATATCTTTTTTGAATTCCTTTGAGTCAATTTGTATTTTTCTACTCTTGTCAAAATAGTCAAGATCTTTTGGTATTGGTTCTTTAATTGGATAACCATCATAATGCTTTACGCAATTACAAATCCAATTTATTTTTCGAGTTACTGGAAAATTATGAGTTGTTTTTTTTAGTTCAATTTCGAATTCGGTTTTTAAATATTCTGTAATGGGTAAAAATTTATTGTTAAAATCAATTTCTTTAAAAAATTCGTCCATCAGTGGAATTAAGTTTTTCAGGAAGCTTTCATATTTGTGAAAAGCACCTGTAGCCTTACCCAATTTAAGACACAGCTAAATTCAATAAATTTTCATTAATATCATTCGATTCGGGGAAGAATTCTTCCCCGAATCGAGGTTTATATTCCCTGGGTGATTTATTGCCCAGGGATTG